>DASXST010000076.1:0-69018 GCA_036505835.1 Pseudolabrys sp.
CCAGGATGAAGGTCCGGCCAGCGCGTTTCGCCTGCCCGATATTGCGGGCGTATCGGTCGTTCCTAACCTGGCGGAAGGCAGAAAATGCGCGCGCTCGTGGAAGATCCTCACCAACATTGGCGTAGATCCCGAGTATCCGGATGTCTCGCCGCGCGATGCTCAGGCGCTGCGCGAATGGAAAACCATGCGCAAGGCGGCGGAGTGAGATTTCGGCAAAGGCATACCGATCTTTCGTCGTCACCCGGCTTGTCGCGGTGATCTCGCGTAGTCGGGCAAGGGACGTGCGATATGAATCAAGATGGCGGGGATAAGCCCGACCATGACGGCTGCAAGAATGTTGCTAATCTAAATGAAAGCTTATCTCACCGGTCCACAAACAAGCTTCGGCTTTGCCGTAGCTGCAATCGTCTGTGCAATTGACCAGGCCAGTAAACTCTATCTTCTGTTTGTCTTCGATCTCGCCGCCAATGGGCCGGTCCGGCTAGGCCCATTCGTCGATATTATTCTCGCGCGCAACACCGGGATCAGCTACGGGCTTTTCCAGACCCAGGGGCCGCTCGCTCAGTGGGTTTTGCTTGCGTTCAAGGCGGTTGCCGTCCTGCTGCTTTGGATCTGGCTGGCGCACGCGAAAGACCGACTTACGGCCCTCTCTCTCGGCCTGATTGTGGGTGGGGCGGTGGGCAATGCAATCGATCGATTGGCGTATGGTTGGGTCGCCGATTTCGTCCTTTTTCACATTTCCACGCCGAATTGGCACTTCAATTGGTATGTTTTTAACTTTGCCGATGTGGCCATCGTTGCCGGGGTTATTGGGCTGTTGTATGAATCGCTGCGAGCGGACCGCGCCGCAAAAGCGCCCTGATCCGCCGCAAGAGTGGCGACAGGTTCCATGTCCGGTTTCGGATTATCACGATGCGTCTGACGAACCTCTTCGGCGCGAGCGCCGTTTTTGGCCTGGCACTCGGCGTCGCCGCGCTGCTGGTCCCTGCTCCCGTGCGGGCGGCCGACGATGAGGATTCGATCGACAAGAAAGTCATGCGCGGCATCATGGAGGGGCTTGGCCTGAAGCGGGACGGCGAGGAAATGATTAACTACAGGGAGCGTTCACCGCTGGTGATTCCGCCAAGCCGTGAACTGCCCCCGCCCGAGCGGAGCGATGCTGTCACCGCCAAC
This sequence comes from Pseudolabrys sp., assembly GCA_036505835.1. GTDB lineage: Bacteria > Pseudomonadota > Alphaproteobacteria > Rhizobiales > Xanthobacteraceae > Pseudolabrys. The sequence goes on from DASXST010000076.1 coordinate 1,174, forward strand.
AATCCGGCGTGGCCGAAAGATCCGGACATCGAGCGCCGCAAGGCCCAGGCGGCCCTGGACAAGAACCGCAATATCAGCGACGAACGCGAGCGCGAACAGAATCCGCTGCGGCCTGATCAATTGACCCCGGGCGGGCGCCCGAAGAAAAAGCAGGCGCGCAAGGACGACGGCTACGAGCCGCCGCCGACCGGTTTCGGCAGCCAATTGCTTCCCTCCGAGCTGGGGTTCAAGGGTATTAGTTCGTTTTTTGGCGGCAAGAAGGAAGAGTCGGCTAGATTTACCGGCGAGCCAGCGCGGGAATTGTTGACCGATCCTCCCCCAGGCTATCAAACGCCGTCGCCGGATCAACCCTATGGGCTCGGCAAGGCGGCAGCTCCGAAGGCGACCGACTATTACACGACGCATGTCGAGCCGACTAAATAACCGTGTCGGCCGTTTTTCCAGCTTTCTCGTGCGGCGGGCGGCGTAACCCGATCTCGTGCTGCGGCACGAATCGCAAATGATTCAGGTCCACATTGTGCTTGCCAGAACAACGTTAACACTCATCGCGCTTGCCGGCTCCTTGGCATCCTCCTCGCTCGCTGCGCAGCAGCGCGGTCCGGAAGTCGCAGACTTCACGCTCGCCAATGGATTGGAGCTAGTCGTCATCCCCGATCATCGCGCGCCCGTGGTCACGCACATGATCTGGTACAGGGTTGGTGCGGCGGATGAGACGCCAGGCAAGTCCGGACTGGCGCATTTCCTTGAACACCTCATGTTCAAGGGCACCGCCAAGAACCCCGCCGGAAAATTCTCGCAGGTGGTCGCGCGCATCGGCGGGCAGGAGAATGCCTTCACGTCGCAGGACTACACCGGCTACTTCCAGCGCGTGCCAAGCGACCAGCTGAAGACTGTCATGGAATTCGAAGCGGACCGGATGACCGGGTTGCAGCTTACCGATGAAGTCGTATTGCCCGAGCGGAATGTGATTCTTGAAGAGCAGAATCAGCGCGTTGGAAACAATCCTCGCGCTCGCCTGGCCGAGCAAATCGAGGCCGCGCTCTATCTTAATCATCCCTATGGAAAACCGGTGATCGGCTGGCGGCACGAAATGGAAGAGCTGTCGCGCGATGACGCGATCGGATTTTACCGCCGCTTTTACGCTCCCAACAATGCCGTTGTGGTAATCGCGGGTGACGTCAGCACCGCACAGGCGCGGGCGCTCGCGGAAGAGACGTACGGCAAGATAGCCCGCCACGCCGCCATGCCGCCGCGGAAGCGTGCGCAAGAGCCGCCGCCCACGGCTGCGCGCACAGTCACGCTAGCCGATGCACGTGTCGAGATACCCACCCTGCAGCGCGAATATCTCGTGCCGTCTTTCGCGACAGGAAAGCGCGGCGAATCTGTGGCCCTCGAAGTGCTTGCGCACGTTCTCGGCAGCGGTTCGAACAGCCGACTCTACCGGGCTCTCGTAGTCGAGAAGCAAGTCGCAGTCGCAGCCAGCGCGTGGTACGACGCCAGCATGCTGGATCTGTCGAGGTTCACCATCAGCGGATCGCCGCGCCCCGGGGTCGCGCTTACCCAGCTCGAAGCCGAAATCGATGCAGTCATCGCCCAGCTCATAGAGAAGGGCGTGTCGGAAGAAGAGCTGGAGCGCACCAAGACCCGGCTGATCGCCGACGCAATCTACGCCCAGGACAACCAGGCCACCATGGCTCGCTGGTACGGCACCGCATTGACCACGGGCGCATCCGTGAATGACGTACGCAACTGGCCGGATCGCGTCCGCGCGGTCACGGCCGATCAGGTGCGCGACGCCGCCCGGCAATGGCTGGACAAGCGGCGTTCGGTTACAGGCTACCTGATCAAGGATACAAGCCCGCAGGCGGAGAAGCGGTCATGATCCGGCTCATTGCATTCATCGGCTGCATCGCCGCGTCGCTGACCGCCGGCGTCGTGACTAGTTCTGCAATGACGATTGAAAAAATCGTCAGCCCCTCCGGAATCGAAGCCTGGCTCGTACAGGAAAAGGCGGTTCCCCTCGTCACGCTCAATTACGCCTTCCATGGTGGCGCCAGTCAGGACGACGCCGACAAGGCCGGAACCGCGAATCTCGCCGCAGACCTTCTCGATGAGGGTGCGGGCGATCTCGACAGCGCGGCCTATCACGAGCGCCTGGAGAAGCAGGCTATCGAGCTCAGCTTCCAGGTTGGACGCGATTACATCCATGGGACGCTTCGTGCGCTGAATGAGCATCGCGACGAGGCATTCGGCTTGCTGGGTTTGGCGCTGACGAGTCCGCGTTTCGATGCCGATGCGATCGAGCGGGTGCGGGGACAGCTCCTGGCCACGTTGCGGCGCGACACAACCGATCCCAACGATCTTGCCAGCCGTCGGTGGTGGCAAACGGCGTTTCCCGATCATCCTTATGGGCGCGAAAGCAAGGGCACTCTCGAAACGGTGCCCCGTATTGCCGCGCAGGATCTGCGCGACTATGTGCGTCGCGTGTTCGGGCGCAACGAGCTCAAAGTCTCGATTGTCGGCGATATTGACGCCAAAACGGCCGGCATGCTGATCGATCGCGCATTCTCCCGGCTGCCCGCGAAGAATGATCTCAAGCCGATAGCGAATGCCACGCCAAGCGGGCTTGGCCGGCGCATCGTGATCAATCTCGACGTACCGCAAGCCGTGGTCACTTTCGGCGGACAGGGCATCGCGCGACAGGATCCCGAATTCATGGCCGCTTACGTTGTAAACCACATTTTGGGCGGCGGCAGCTTTTCATCGCGTCTCTACAGAGAAGTGCGTGAAAAACGGGGTCTGGCCTATGGCGTTTCGGACAGCCTGGTCTGGTTCAAGCGCGCTGCTGTGATGGTCGGCGGCACCGCCACCCAGGCCGATCGCACCGCCGATGCCCTCGCGGTGATCGAGCATGAAATCAAGCGCATGGCCGACGAAGGCCCGACACCCGATGAGCTTGCCGCTGCCAAGTCATTCCTGAAAGGCTCCTATGCCCTGTCCCTGGACACCTCGGGCAAGATTGCGGCGCAGCTCACGCAGATCCAGATCGACGACCTTGGCATAGACTACGTCCAGCGCCGATCCGCCCTGATCGATGCGGTGACAATCGAGGATGCCAAGCAAGTGGCCAAGCGGTTGTACGGGAGGGGACTACTGGTGACGATTGCCGGCAGGCCGAAGGGTCTGACGTCGAGCGGAGCTACGGAATAACGGTCGCGTTTGGTTTCTGCCGTTGTGCCTCCCGCGCGACTCTAGGCAAATGCCAGTATGAAAGTCGTCCAATCGATCGAGAGTGCGCGTGAAGAGCACATCGGGGTCGCACGGCATCGGTGCGCGGGCACTAGATGCTGCGCTGGCACGGCACGCGACCACCTGTTTCGTCGCAATTTTCAAATCGGGCGGCACGGCCGAGACCTTAATGCAAACCATCGCTGTCTTGTCGGCGCTCAGAGACGCGGGACTGCAGACGCGCATCCCCGACATCTTCCTCGGCATCACCGAGCCGGCCATCCCACGCAAGGCAAACGGCTTGCGCGATCTGCTCGGCAAATATCACGTTCCGATGCTCGATCACGATCCCGGCGTCGGCGGTCGCTACTCCGCTTTCACCAATGTCGAACTGCTGCCGGCGGCGATGATTGGCCTCGACGTCGCAGCAGTACGCGCGGGAGCCGGCCTCGCGCTCGGTCCGGTTCTGACCAAAAAATCTGCGCCGCAGGTTCCGGCGGCGGTCGGTGCGGCGCTGTCCGTTGCACTCGCCGCGGAGAAGGGCAAGTCGATCAGCGTAATGATGGCCTCGATAGCGCAAAGCACGGGCCGCGAATAGACAGCGAGCTAGCGAAGCTTGCAAGCGAGGCTGGCTTCGGCGGCAAGACCATTGGCGATCTGGTCGCTGCGGAAGGGCGGGCCACGGCCGAAACGCTGGCCGGGAATGGCTGTCCGGTGCGGACGATTCACCTCGGCCGGCTCGATGAGGAAGCGCTCGGCGAATTGATGATGCATTTCATGCTGGAGACGATCATCGCCGCTCATCTGCTCGGCGTGGACCCGTTCGATCAGCCGGCGGTGGAAGAGGGCAAAGTGCTCGCAAAGAAGTATCTGATAGGTTCTTAGACACGTGTTGTCATGGCGGGGCGTCATGATCCGCATCACCGATTCGATCTCCATCGATGAATCCGAGCTGTCGGAATCCTTTATCCGCGCTTCCGGGCCGGGTGGCCAAAACGTCAACAAGGTATCGTCGGCAGTCCAGCTTCGTTTCGATGCGCGCCATTCTTTCTCATTGCCGAACGATGTCGCCGTGCGGCTGATGCGCCTCGCAGGCAAGCGCCTGACGAAGGACGGCGTCATAGTGATTGTCGCGCAACAGCACCGGACGCAGGAACGCAACCGCGAGGATGCGCGCAACCGGCTTTTTGAGATGATCCGGCAGGCGGCAGTCAGACCGACGCCGCGCCGCCCCACGAAAGTGCCGAAGTCCGAGCGCCGCCAAAGGCTGGAGGCCAAAAAGCATCGCTCGACCATCAAAAGCCTACGGCGCTCCAAGCCGGGTTGGGACTAGCAGCAGGGATAGTGGGGGCAGTTCCGGCTGCAACCTCGCGGCTTTCGCTCCAAGCCGCTAGATTCCTGCCGATTCGATCAGGCTCGCCGACATGCCCGTTCGCCAACTGTCCGAAGCCGTCGTCAACCGCATCGCGGCCGGTGAGGTCGTCGAACGGCCGGCAAGCGTCGTGAAGGAGCTGGTCGAGAATGCGCTCGACGCTGGGGCGCGCCGGATCGATGCGCTCACGGACGGTGGTGGGCGGCGGCTTATTCGCGTCACCGACGATGGCGAGGGCATGACCCGTGCCGATCTCGAACTCGCCGTGGAGCGCCACGCAACTTCGAAGCTCGAGAGCGATGATCTCCTTTCGATCCGCACGTTCGGGTTTCGCGGCGAGGCGCTGCCTTCGATCGGCGCCGCAGCCCGGCTCACGATCACCACGCGCCATGCAAGCGAGCCGCACGCCTGGGCCATAACTGTCGATGCCGGTAAGAAATCGCCAGCACGGCCCGCGTCCCTTGGACAAGGGACCGCCGTGGAGGTCCGCGACCTGTTCTATGCCACGCCGGCACGGCTGAAGTTTCTCAAAGCCGATCGCAGCGAGGCTGAGGCGGTGCGTGAGGTGATGCGGCGGTTGGCCATGAGCCAGCCCGATGTCTCTTTTACGCTTGCGGGCGAAGATCGGGCGCCAGTGACCTGGCCCTCCGCCGACAAAGGCGACCGGCTCGAACGGCTCGCCGACATCCTCGGGCCAGATTTTCGCGCCAATGCAATCGCCATCGAGGCCGAGCGCGACGCCGTGCGCGTGACCGGTTTTGCCGGCTTGCCGACGCTCTCCCGCGCCAATTCGCTTGGGCAATACCTGCTCGTAAACGGACGGCCGGTGCGCGACAAGCTGCTGTTCGGAGCGGTACGGGCTGCCTATGCGGATTATTTGCCGCGCGACCGACATCCCTTGCTTGTGCTGTTCGTCAGTCTCGACCCGCGCGAAGTGGACGTTAACGTGCATCCCGCGAAGACCGACGTGCGGTTTCGTGATGCTGGTCTCGTGCGCGGGTTGATTGTGCGCGCACTTAAGGACGCGCTGATGCGAGAAGGCCAACGCGCGGCGACGACCGGGGGCACTGCAACCATCGCAACTTTTCGACCAGGCGCGACGCCTCGACGGGATGGTTACGACTGGCGACGATCTCCGGCTCGCCCCGCCACTTTTGCTCCCATGGCTTCCGCCGCCGTCAGTTTTGCCGAGAATCCGCAACCTGCTTTCGATGTCGGCGGGCCCGCGGCGGATCCCGCTGTCGCGACTTTCGAACCGGCCGCCGATCAGATTGACCGGCCGTTGGGCGCTGCGCGCGCGCAGGTTCACGAAACTTACATCGTCGCACAGACCCGCGACGGCCTCGTCATCGTTGACCAGCACGCCGCGCATGAGCGCATCGTCTATGAGCGCATGAAGGCGGCAATCGAAAAGTACGGTGTCGCTCGGCAGATCCTGCTCATCCCCGAGATCGTCGAACTCGACGAGGCCGATGTTGCCCGGCTCGCCGCCCGGACCGAAGAACTGTCGCAGTTTGGTCTCCTCATTGAGTCATTCGGTCCCGGCGCGGTCGCCGTTCGCGAGACGCCATCCATGTTGGGAGAAGTGGATGTCAGGGGCCTGATCAGGGACTTGGCGGACCACATGGCAGAGTGGGATGACTCGTTGCCGCTGGAACGTCGGCTCATGCATGTGGCAGCGACCATGGCTTGTTACGGCTCAGCCCGCGCCGGCCGGCGGCTGAAACCGGAAGAAATGAACGCGCTCTTGCGCGAGATGGAATCAGTGCCCAATTCCGGCCAATGCAATCACGGCCGACCGACTTACGTGGAACTCAAACTTACCGATATCGAGCGGTTGTTCGGGCGACGGTAGTTTTGGCACCACCCGTCATGGCCGGGCTTGTCGCGGCCATGACGCTCAGGATGTTACAGCACTGCGTTCATAGTCGGGATGCGCGGGACAAGCGCGTACATGACGCCGGATGGCTGTGTGACTAGGTCAGGCGCAAAAACGCAAATTCGGTGTCGTCGTATTTGCGGCGTTCCAATTCCACGAAGCCCTCGGGCGTCATGAATCCAGCATCGACCGCCTCTTCAACGACAACAAGCGTGCCCAGTTTGAGCCATCCGCCCTCGCGTGCCGCGACAAGGGCCTTTTCCGCAAATCCGCTGCCGTAAGGCGGGTCTAGAAACGCGAGCGAGAACGGCTCGAGGGGATGAGCGGGACCCAATCGGGTTGCGTCGCGTCTGAAAATCCGCGTCACCCCGCCGAGACCGAGCGACTCGATGTTGTCGCGCAACAGCGCGCGAGCCTCGACGCCCTGATCAACAAAGAGCGCGTAAGCGGCGCCACGCGAAATGGCCTCGATTCCAAGCGCCCCGGTACCGGCAAACAGATCAAGCACGCGCGCGCCGGTGACTGGATCGCTGTAGGAATGCGTGAGAATGTTAAACAGCGCCTCACGTAGCCGGTCGCTGGTTGGCCGCACTGCTTCCGATTTCGGGCCCCTTAGCGGGCGCGAGCGAAGCTTGCCCCCGACGACACGCATTATTTTGGCCTCGATGGACGCGGTCCGCCGGAACGATCGCGCGGCCGGCCCTTTTTATTGAATCGTCCGCGTGCGGGCTTGGGTCCGTGGTTTTGATGGTTTTGCCGCGCCTGGACAGCAAATCGGGCCGGCCGCTCCATCATCGTTTGGCGTGACGGTCGCGCCTGATCGCGCGCGCCAGGATGGCGGCGCATGGCAGGCTCTTCGGCGTGCAAAGGCGCTTCAAAATCGGCACCGGAAGCCGCAACGATCTGCTCGCCAAGTTTTGCCTGCAACTCTGCGGTTTCGACTTCCTTCACCGCGCCGTCGTCAAGCTCGCCCAGATCGAACGGCCCAAATGCGACACGGATCAGCCGGTTCACCTTCAAGCCGAGATTTTCAAGAACCTTGCGTACCTCGCGGTTCTTGCCCTCGCGAATGCCGACAGTGAGCCAGATGTTTGCGCCTTGCTCACGATCGAGAATCGCTTCGATGGACCCGTATCGGATGCCATTGACGGACACTCCCTCGCGAAGCTTGTTGAGTGTTTCCTGCCGCACGCGCCCGAGCGCGCGCACGCGGTAACGGCGCAGCCAACCGGTAGCCGGCAATTCCAGCACGCGCGCCAGTCCGCCGTCGTTGGTGAGCAGCAGCAAGCCCTCGGTATTGATGTCGAGTCGACCGATGCTGATCAGGCGCGGCAGACCTTTGGGAAGCGCGCGGAAGATCGTGTCGCGGCCTTGTGGATCGGAATGGGTTGTCACCAGGCCGCGAGGCTTGTGGTGGAGGAAAAGCCGCGTGCGCTCATGCGCGCGCAAAGGCATGCCGTCGACCGAAATGCGATCGGACGGGCTGACATTCAAAGCCGGGGAAGTAATCACGGCGTCATTGACGGACACGCGGCCCGCCGCGATCCAGGCTTCTACCTCGCGACGTGAGGCGAGGCCCGCACGCGCAATCACCTTGGCAATGCGTTCGCCCGTTACCACATGTTTTTCTGTTTTATCCGCCATTGAAGCTCTTCGTTGCGGCCGGGCTTGTCCCTGCGATCGACGTCTTTTATGTCGCTTCGTGTATAAAGACGTGGATGCCCGGCACAAGGCCGGGCACGACAGCATCAGCAGCCATGCCTTCTTACATGCAGATCGCGCTTGAAGAAGCCCGTGCCGCAGGGGCGCGCGGCGAGGTGCCTGTTGGCTGTGCCATCGTGCTGGATGGCAGCGTGATTGCGCGGGCCGGCAACCGCGTCATTGCCGACCGCGACCCGACTGCGCACGCCGAGCTGATCGCCATTCGGGCCGCGGCGGCCGCGGTCGGAAGCGAGCGACTGACGGACTGCGATCTGTATGTCTCTCTGGAGCCGTGCGCCATGTGCGCGACGGCAATGTCCTTTGCGCGAATTCGCAGACTTTACTTTGCCGCCGCCGATCCCAAAGGCGGTGCCGTCGAGCACGGCGTTCGTTTCTTCGCCGCGCCGACGTGTCATCACCGCCCCGAGGTCTACGGCGGTATCAACGAAAGCGACAGCGCGGCGTTGTTGAAAAGTTTCTTTCAGGCCCGGCGATAGCCTCAAACCGGGCTAGGCCAACTTATCCACGAACTTGCCCATGCCGGGCGGCGGAGGAGCCTGCCTTGAGACCGGCGGGCTAGCGGCCTCGCTTTCGCTTGCTTGCTCGCGCGGCTTTGGCGAGCTTTCGGTCTTCGGCATGATGCCAAATTAGCCGCCCAATTCTCAATTATGTGCGTCGGCGCAGCTGCGAATCCGACTTTCCTCGGAAAGGATTTGTTGATGCTGCCTGGGCCTGTCAGGCCTGTTGCGCGAAGTCCCGGGCCTTGTCGGCGAGCGGGCGGATCATCTCGGCTTTTGCGGGAGCGAATTCGCTGGTCGCCGTACCGTCGCGAACGCGGCCGATGATGCCCTGCAGAATGGCTGCGATGCGGAAAAAATTATAGGCGAGGTACACGGACAGGTGAGGGCGAGGGTCGAGTCCGGTGCGCGCGACATAGCTGTCGACATAGTCGATCATCGAAGGAATACCGAGCGCGTTCAGGTCTTGGCCGACGAGCGTCGCTGTTCCCGCTGCGCTTTCGGAGTGGGGCATATGCCAGGCCATCAGGTGGTAACTGAAATCGGCCCGCGGATCGCCGAGCGTCGATAGTTCCCAATCGAGCACGGCGACGACTTTCGGCGCGTCTCGCGCAACGATCAGATTGTCGAGCCGGTAGTCGCCATGCACGAGGCGCACCGGACCGCCCTGCGGAATGTGCTTGGGGAGCCACTCGATCAAGCACTCCATGGCATCGATCTTTTCCGTTTCCGAGGCGCGATACTGTTTCGACCATCGTTCAACCTGCCTCGCGACATAGTTTTCGCCTTTGCCGAAATCGCCAAGACCGATCTTCGCTGGCTCGAGCGCATGGAGGCGAGCGATCGTGGCATTCATCGAATCGTAGACGGCGGCTCGCTCGGCTGGATTGGAGCCCGGCATTTGCGGTTCCCAGAACACCCGGCCGTCGACGTAATCCATCACGTAAAAGGGCGTGCCGGCGACGTTCTCGTCGGAGCAATAGGCGAGGGGCTTCGCAACGGGGAAGCCTTGCGCGTGGAGCGCCCGAATGACGCGATACTCGCGGTCGACCGCGTGAGCCGAGGGAAGAAGCTTGCCCGGCGGCTTGCGGCGCAGAACGTAGCGCCGCGTAGGCGTCTCGAGCAAATAGGTTGGGTTCGACTGCCCGCCCTTGAACTGCCTGATTGTGAGCGGGCCCGCGAAGCCAGCGACGTGTGTGGACAGATAGCGTTCAAGGCGCGCTGCATCCAGACGCAGCGCAGGCACAGCGTCCTTGGTCCCCGAAAAAGCTTCTTGTCGGTCGATCGACGTCATCGCCTAGATCATTTGCGCGCTTCGAACGAGATGGGTGCGTCCGCGTAGATCTTACTGCTGTGACTTCGGCTTCGCCTTGTCGTCATCGTTCACATACTGAATTGAGCTTTTTCCCTGCAGCTCGCGCGGCAGGATCATCACGCGAATAAAGCGGCTTGGCTTGTCGGGCGCGGCTTGGGCGAACACGGCGTCCGGACCGGATTCGTACCACGCGCCTCCAGGGCCGAACGACGTCGACCGGCCGTGCGTATCGATGCGTATGCAACCCTCTATCAGACATCGTATTCCGGGGCCCTGGTGCCGATGCAGATAGGCGAAGCCGCCAGGCGGGAAGGCAACACTATCGCCGCGCATTAAAAGATCGCCCTTCGGCATCGTCTCCAGAAAAGCGCTCAATTTTTCATGCGTGATCAAGCCGGGCCCGTTGGCGGTGGCGGCGCCCTGATCGCCGCGAGCGACTTCCCACCGCCAGCACGTCACGCCGACCGCACCTGGCTTGACCGTGATTGCACTCTCGCCCTGCCACGCTTCGCCTTCGCTCACCGGGTGATCGCCGATTGTAGCGGACCCATTCACCACGAAAATAAAGCGGGGCGTAGGCGGCAGTCGAAATTCGGATTTGTCGGCGCTCGAAAGGACATCTTCGTAAAGCCGCAGCACGGGATGCATTTTCGATCTCCTGTCATCCGATGGCGAAGCCGCTGAATGCGTGCCTGTAGGCGAAGTGTCTATTTCTCCCGCTCAATGGCGCGCCAACCAATGTCGTGGCGGCAAAAGCCGTCAGGCCAATTGATGCGATCGATGGCCGCATAGGCGCGGGCTTGCGCCTCGCGAACGGTCTTGCCGCGCGCAGAGACATTGAGCACGCGCCCGCCATTGGCGACAATTCGGCTGTCATCGGCCTTTGTACCGGCATGAAAAATTTCTACGCCCTCGATCTGCTCGGCCGCATCAAGACCCTCGATGGTTGAACCTTTGTTGTAATTGCCGGGATAGCCTTTCGATGCCATTACCACCGTCAGTGCGGCGTCGGGATACCAGCGCAAATCAAAATTCTTCAGCTGTCCGTCGCGCGCTGCAAGAAGCGCGGGCACCAGGTCGGACATCAGGCGCAGCATCAGCACCTGGCATTCTGGATCTCCGAAACGCACGTTGTATTCGATGAGCTTCGGGCCATCCCTGGTGATCATCAATCCGGCAAACAGAACGCCTTTGTACGCTGCGCCGGCGCGTTTAAGGGCCCGCACGGTGGGATGGATGATCTCGTCCATCACGCGCCGGCTCGTATCCTGGGTCATGGCCGGTGCAGGCGAATATGCGCCCATGCCGCCCGTGTTCGGACCCTTGTCGCCGTCGCCGACACGCTTATGGTCCTGCGCCGACGCAAGCTGGATAGCGGTCTCCCCGTCACAGAGCGCGAAAAACGAGGCTTCCTCGCCGACGAGGCACTCCTCGATCACGATCTCCCAGGCGGGAGCACCGAGGCCGCCGCCGAACATCATGTCGATGGCAGCTTCGGCTTCTGAAAGTGTTTCCGCGACAACGACACCTTTGCCCGCAGCAAGTCCGTCCGCCTTCACGACGATTGGCGCGCCTTTTTTTCTCACGTAATCCTTCGCGGCGGCTGCGCCCTTGAAGCGCTCATAAGCCGCCGTCGGAATGTTGTTCGCCTTGCAGAGGTCCTTGGTGAAACCCTTCGAGCCTTCTAGTCGCGCCGCCCATTTGGTCGGACCGAACGCCTTGATGCCGGCGGCCTCCAGATCGTCGACAATGCCGGCACACAAGGGCACTTCCGGGCCGATCACGACGAGATCGATTTTTTTGTCCTTGGCGAATGTGATAACCGCCTTGTGGTCGGCAGGGTCGATTGCCACGCATTCAGCCTCGCGCGCGATGCCCGCGTTGCCCGGTGCGCAATAAAGTTTGTCGGTCAGCGGGCTGGCGGCGATTTTCCAGGCCAATGCATGCTCGCGTCCGCCGGAACCGATAATGAGGATGTTCATGAGCCTCGCGGCTGGTCTTTAGTGGATGGTTGCGGTTTGGTGTAGCATGGCATGTTGTCCCTGCAAGAGATTCGACCCATATGGCAGAGCCTGCGCTCGATAACGTTGTGGAATGGACCGTCTCGGAGCTTTCGGCTGCGCTCAGGCGCACCGTCGAGGATGCTTACGGCTATGTGCGAGTTCGCGGGGAAATTTCCGGCTTTAAGGGTCCGCACTCGTCGGGCCATGCCTATTTCGCTCTCAAGGACGAGGACGCCTGCATCGAGGCCGTGATTTGGAGAACCACCTATGCCCGGATGCGCGTCAAGCCCGAGGAGGGACTCGAAGTTGTCGTCACGGGCCGGTTGACGACATTTCCGGCACGCTCGAAGTATCAAATCGTCATCGACACGCTGCAGCCCGCCGGTATCGGCGCGCTTATGAAGCTCCTGGAAGAACGCAAAAGAAAACTCGCAGCCGAAGGATTGTTCGACGACGCGCGCAAGCAGCTTTTGCCGTTCCTTCCCGAGGTGATCGGGGTCGTCACCTCGCCGACCGGCGCGGTCATTCGCGATATTCTGCATCGTCTTGAGGACCGGTTTCCCCGCCGCGTGCTGGTCTGGCCGGTACGGGTGCAAGGCGAAAGCGCATCGGCCGAGATCACCAACGCCATTCGCCGGTTCAACGATTTCCCTCAGGAAGGGCCGTTGCCACGACCCGATCTGATCATCGTGGCACGCGGCGGCGGCTCGCTCGAAGATTTGTGGCCGTTCAACGAAGAGATCGTGGTGAGGGCGGCAGCCTCCAGCATGATCCCGCTTATCTCTGCTGTCGGTCACGAGACCGATATTACGCTGATCGATTTTGCCGCCGATCGTCGCGCGCCGACGCCTACCGCCGCCGCGGAAATTGCAGTTCCGGTGCGCGCCGAACTGATGATTTCACTGGCCGATCTTGGCGCACGCAAGCTTGCCTGCTGGCGGCGTAACATCGATCGGCATCGGAGGGAGCTTCGCCTGCTCACGCGGGCGTTGCCGGCGCTCGACGAATTGTTAGCGATTCCACGCCAGCGGTTGGATGCCTGCGTCGGGCGGCTGCCGCGGGCGCTGCGTGCCAATGCCCAAATACACCACACGCACTTGACGCGCGCAGCGTCGCGCCTGTCGCCGCGGCTGTTGTCGCATCGCATTGAACGCTGCAAGGAACAGACGGCTAGTCTAAACGGGCGCGCGCGACGCGCCTTGCGGATTATTCTGGATCGTCGCGTTCAGCGTTTGCGGAGCGCCGGGCAATTGCTGGCGGCTTACTCCTATCGTGGCGTGCTGGCCCGTGGGTTCGCGCTTGTCCGCGATGAAGAAGGTCATCCGCTACGCTCGTCGGCCGCCGTTAACGCCGGCATGCGACTCGACATCGAATTTTCCGATGGCCGTGTCGGCGCGACAGCGGGCGGGGAACGTGTCTTGCCATCTGCAATAAGCAAGGCGCGGGGCCGCGGCGGCGGTGAAGGCCCGGCCGGGCAGGGCAACCTGTTCGGCTCCTGATGAGAAATTCGAGGGTTTCGCCGACGCGGACGAACGACTATGTTTGGTCCGACAACACCTCGCTTGGAATCGGAGGCTCTGTTGCTTAACCGCTATGACCGTCCGTCGCCGATGAATGGCGAGGCAGAGGTAAAATACCTCGATGGCGATTTCCGCGTGGTGCGGCCGGGTGCCTTCGTGCGCTGCGCTGTGACAGGGGTGCCGATCCCGCTTGAGGAGCTGAAATACTGGAGCGTCGATCTGCAGGAGGCCTATGCGACCCCCGAGGCGGTCCTGCAGCGCCATCGGATATGATTCGCAGCCAAACAGCTGACTAGTGCCTGAGGTTCGACATCATAAGCCGCTGCAATTCATCAGGCTGTTCGACCACCAGAGATACGCGCAGTGTATGCGCTCGTAAGGCGAGAGCCTCGAGCAAGGGGTCACCGGCCATCCTTGCGTGATCCTTCTCGGTGGTGAGAAGTGCAAGACCGCTGTGCTCGGCCTGCATGATGAGATCCGCCGCTTCTTCCGCAGTAAATCGATGATGATCGGCAAACGCGCGACGCTGGGCGATCTCGATGCCCGCCTCCACAGCAGTGGCAAAGAACTTTTCGGGATCACCGATGCCTGCAAAAGCCAGGACGCGACGTCCTTTCAGAGACTCGACGGCGGCTGGATCAGGGACGAGGCGCCCATGAAACACCGGAAGGCCGCGTGAGCGACATTGCTCCGACACATTCTCGGCATTATTCCCGTCGCCAACCACCAGCAGCCCATCGATTTGCGCGAGCTGTGCCGCTAGCGGGGCTCGCAGCGGTCCGGCAGGGAATACAAGTCCATTGCCGATGCCGCGTCGTGCATCGACCACCGCAAGCGTGAAGTCCTTCACCAAGGAGGCATTCTGTAGTCCATCATCCATGACAATGAGCTCGGCGCCTTGCTCGCGCGCCAAGGCGGCACCCGCTACCCGGTCTCGCGCCACGATGACCGGCGCGACGTGGGCAATCAGCAACGCCTCATCGCCAACCTGAGCGGCCTCGTCCTGGTGAGCATCCACAAGCTTGGCACCCGCGACATTGCCGCCATAACCTCGGCTGAGACAAAATGTGCGCTTGCCGGCGCTCGCGAACAGTCCTGTTAGCATCAGCACCGTTGGCGTCTTCCCTGCGCCGCCGATCGTGAAATTCCCCACGCAAATGACAGGAACTCCTGCCCGGACTCCGGTTGCCGACATGCGCCTCTTCGCAATGGCGCCGTAGATGCGTCCCAGCGGATCAAGCATGCCTGCAGTGAAGCCGGCCTTGCGCCACCAGAATGCCGGCTCACGCATGATGGACCCGTTGACCCAATTGGAGTTGCATCAGATAAGGATCGAGCGATGCCAAGGTGCGGTCCAGCGCGCCACCCAAGTTCCGCACCACGATGCCGGCAGTTTCGGCCACGCGCGCACGAGCATCAGGGTCGGTCAGCCAGGCGGCGAGATTTGCCGTCAGGCGATCGACGCTTTCGACCGTTTCTGCGCCGCGCGCACTGTCGAGTGCGGCGTAGATCTCGCCGAAATTCCAGACATGCGGACCATGCAGGATTGCGGCGTTCAACTTCGCGGCCTCGACCGGGTTTTGACCCCCGTGCTTGACCAGCGAGCCGCCAATGAACACGGCAGATGCCAGCCTATAGACGAGACCGAGTTCTCCCATCGTGTCCACGATGTAAATCTTCGTCGTGGGGCTGGGCAGCTCGCCTTGCGAGCGCAGGCTTGGTGCCAGACCAGCGGCGGCCGCCATTTGGGCGATTCCCGGGCCGCGGTCGGCATGACGCGGGGCGATCAGGGTCAGCAAATCAGGAAAATTGGTGCGCAGGCGGAGATGAGCCTCGATGACCGCCTGTTCCTCCCCAGCATGGGTCGAAGCGGCTGCGATGACCGGACGGCCGCCTACCGCGTTCTGCAATTTTTCGAGTGCAGTGGAGTCGGCGGGCGGCGGCGGCACGTCGAGCTTGAGGTTGCCTGTGGTCACCACGTTCGCTGCGCCCAATTCGCTCAGTCGCGCTGCGTCCGAGGCCGTTCCAGCTAGACAAAGATCGAGGCGCCGAAGCAAGCAGGCGATGGAATTTGGCGCGCGCCTCCAGCGCTTGAACGAATGTTCGGAGAGCCGGCCATTAACCAGAATCATCGGGATTCCACGCGCTGATGCTTCCACCATCATGTTCGGCCAAAGCTCGGACTCCACGAACAACGCGAGATCCGGCTGCCAGTGGTTGAGAAAACGGCGCACGAACCGGGAAATATCAAGCGGAACGAATTGGTGGATCACCCCGCGGTGCAGACGCTGCTCAGCCAGGCCGCCCGATGTGACAGTGCCTGACGTGACCAGCATGCCTATCCCGCGGGCGCGGATTCTATCGATCAAAGGCAAAACACTCGCAAGCTCACCGACGCTGGCGCCATGCAGCCAGACAAGGGGGCCTTCCGGGCGCGCAATGCGGCTTTCACCACGGCGCTCAGGCAGACGCTGCCTGTGTTCCTTCCCGCGCTTGAGTCGTCGCGACAGGAGAATAGGAGTGAGCGGTCCTGCCGCCGTGGACAACAGCCGATAAATCCGCAAACCGGTCGGCAATTTGCCGCTCAAGGTTCGCTGCTCCCCGTCTTGTCAGCGATCTCGTAAGCGCGTCTTGTAGCTCGATTGAGCTCGCTTTCCACCCGTTGGCGCGCCGTCTCCAATGCGTCACGGTCAGCGTCCGGCGGCACAAAAATGGGGTCGCTTGCGACCACTCCCATTCGGCCGAATGGGAGATTAATCGTCGTGCGATCCCAATTGTCGAGCTCGACGCGCCAGCTCGAAGCCATCGCCACCGCATAGATCGGCCGCCCGGAATGCTGCGCCAGCTTCACCACACCAAGCCCCGCGCGGCGTGCGACCTTTGGTACATCGGCGGTCATTGCGATATTGTACCCATCTTTGAGAGCCTCAAGCATCTCCGTGAAGGCCACAGCGCCGCCCTTGTGGTGGAAACCGCCATCGTGGGCACCGGAGCCTCGAATAGTCCCGATATTCAGCCGCTCGGCAGCGCGTGCATTGATCTCGCCGTCGCGATGACGGGAAATCAGCACCTTGGCGCGATGGCGTGGGTCGTTCGTTTTTCTAATGAAGGGCGCCATGAAATGCTGGCCGTGCCACATTGCGAGGATGACCGGAATTTCCACCTGTTCGTAGACGCCCGTCGGTTCCACCGTGACCCGGCTCGTGCGCCAGACAAGCCGCAGGTACGAGGCCGCCACAATGCCGACGGCCTCGTGAAAGACAGGTGAGGTGACGATCTTACGCCTAAGTGATTCCATCATTGTTCAGCGCACGGGCTGGCTCGCGGCTTCCGGATCGAGCAGGCGGTGCAGATGGACGATGAAATAACGCATGTGGGCATTGTCGACGGTCTGCTGTGCCTTTGCCCTCCAGGCGGCATAGGCACTGGCATAGTTCGGGAACACACCGACAATATCGACTCTGTCGAGGTCCTTGAATTCGGTGCTGCCGAGTTCGGTGAGCTCGCCGCCGAGGACGAGATGCAGCAATTGTTTTTTTGGCAGGTCTGTAGACACGAATGAATCCCTGATCAATGCCCCGGCGGCGAGAAGATAATGTGCCTGTCGAGCCTAGGCGAATTCGATTTCGCGGTCGCGCACGAGCTCGATTATGGCGGCATGACGGGCACGGCCGGCAGCCACCAGCGCGCCATGCCCCGCTCGCGACTCATTGTACTTCGGCCCCTGACCGGCGAAGTCGGTGAGCGCGCCGCCGGCTTCGTGCACCAAAAGATCGGCCGCTGCAAGGTCCCAATCGTGACTGCCGCCCGAGGCCAAAGCCGCCTCGAATGACCCTTGCGCAACCCGCGCAATCCGCAGTGCAAGAGAATGCACCTTGGGCTGCGGCACTATCGCCGGTGAAATTCTCAACAGCCGATCGACGTAGCCTTTGGGCCCCGCCAGTCTGGCTCCCGCCAGGGTCTCGCCAGGGGACACATGGATCGGGATGCCGTTGAGCGTTGCGCCCGCGTCGCGCACGGCTAGAAACAATTCGTCGGTGACCGGCGCGTAGAGAGCCGCAATCTGCGGTCGGCCCTGTTCTGCAAGCGCGACCGAAATGGTCCAGTCAGGGCGGCCTGAAATATAGGCCCGGGTTCCGTCGATCGGATCGACGATCCAGACCAGTGGCAAGACACGGTCGGGCAGATGGTCGTGCGATTCCTCCGAGAGCCATGCGGCATCAGAAATGAGCTTCGAAAGCTGTCCGTGGAGGAAATCGTTTACCACGATATCTCCTTCCGTCACCGGTGAGCCTTCGGTGCCTTTGGTCCATCGCTTGGACGGCTGGCGAGCCGTTGCACGCGCGAGCTCCCCGGCTTCGCGCAATATCGCCTCGAGCGGCGCGCTTAAAACGAGGACATCATTGACCTGCAACGGTCAAACCCTCCACGCGCAATGTCGGGGCGTTGGTTGCGTAGCGAAATTCAAGGTCATTGGCCGGAGTGAGCGTGCGGAACATATCGAGCAGATTGCCCGCAATCGTGACCTCGCTCACAGGGAAGGTGCGCTTGCCATTTTCAATCCAGAATCCCGAAGCGCCGCGACTGTAGTCGCCGGTTACCATGTTCGCGCCCACCCCGATGAGGTCGGTGACATAAAATCCATCGGTGATGTCCGCGATCAGGGCATCCGGAGCCAAGTGGCCCGGCTGCAAATGCATGTTGCTTGGTCCCGGCGTAGTCACAGAAGAAGCGCCCCGCTGGGCATTTCCGGTCGTGACGAGTCCGAGTTCGCGAGCGGTCGCGCTGTCAAGCAGCCACGAGCGAAGCACGCCGTCCTCAACAACGGCCAGCCGCTTGCAGGCGACGCCTTCGCCGTCGAAGGGGTGAGAGCGGAGAGCACGCCTGCGCAACGGATCGTCGATAATATGGATGCCATCCGCGAACAACTTGGCACCCATCTTGTCGCGGAGAAAACTGGTCTTCCGCGCAACCGAAGCGCCGTTCGCCGCGCTCGCCAGATGCGAAACCAGCGAGCCGGCCGAACGTGCATCGAACACGACCGGAACCTTGCGGGTCGAAACCTTGCGTGGATTAAGCCGCGCGACTGCTCGGGTACCGGCGCTTCGGCCGATTTTTTCGGGGCTCTCAAGATCGGTGGCGTGACGTACTGAAGAATAATCGTAATCGCGCTCCATGCCGGTGCCCTCGCCGGCGATCGCGGTGACCGAAAGGCCGTGGTTCGATCCAATATAGGCGCCGCGGAAACCGTGACTGGTTACCAGCACCATCCCGCCGATGCCGGCCGAAGCAGAAGCCCCGCCCGATTTGCTTACGCCCGCGACGCCAAGAGCCGCTTCCTCGGCGGCTCGCGCTTGTGCTTCGAGGTCGGTCACTGTCGGCAGGTTGGGATCGATCAAATCGAGGTCCGGAAAATCGTGCGCCAGGAGATGACTGTCTGCGAGACCGGCGAACTTGTCCTCCGGAATTGCATGGGCCATGGCAACGGCGCGTCCGGCCAAGGCCGCTGCGTTGCCATCGGACACGTCATTGGTTGAGACCATTGCCTGCCGGCGGCCGACCAGTACGCGCAAGCTTATGTCGTCGCCTTCCGAGCTTTCCGATTCCTCGACCCGTCCGTCTCTAACTTCAATGGCGAACGATATTGTCCGCAACGCCACCGCATCCGCGGCATCGGCTCCGGTAGCAAGGGCGGCCTTAACCAGGCGTTCCGCCCGGTCGGTGAGCGGGGAGAGATCCAGCAGTGAAGCAACAGGAGCAAGCATTGGTAGGCTTTCAGATGGGTGCGATCGCGAGGCATTCAATCGCCGAAACAGATAATTTGGGCAGTGGCGGCAACACCTCGTCAATCATGCTTTGCAACGACACGTCAATCATCCGTCGCGAAGGCGCGGCCGCTACTTTCGGTTAACCCAGAACATTAAGCGGATTCGCACGTCTTTCCGCCAAGATTGTCGCGCGACCCGGCGAAAAAGTCGGGCGCGGGAGAGTTTCGAGGCGTCAAATGCGATGTGGCGGATGCGCCGGGTCGGGCCGCGCCTTGCGGCTCGACCCGTTTGGCTTGCCCGTGCGGTTCTCCGCAACCGATTCCACTGCGGACGGACGGCTGCGCGATATCGAACGTCATCGTGAACGCGTGGTACTTCGGCGTTCAGTGCGCGGCATGCGCATGGCACTGAATATGCCGATTGCTGCCTTTGACGGCATCTCGTTGAAGGCGCCGCGGCGGACATCCTCGCGGTTATGCTCAAGCGCGGCGATCCAGCGCTAACGCTGCCGCTGTTCCTCACGTCGCAACCGCACGAAGCCTTGGCCGAATGGGGGGGCCTGGAGCGAGGTGCTCGGAACGCCTCGCGTGCTCGCGAAGGAGCGTTCGGCTTCAGTCGCGATTGCGCATCTCTGGTAGCTGCACGCAGAACGGCCACGCCCGCGGCGTCGCCATCGGAGCGCGCTGAAGACGCGTCGGCCGCCTATTCTTCTTCGGCGAGAGTTTGGCAAGATTACTGAGGCGACCCCCGTCCATCGCGGCGAGCGCGACTGCATCGCGCGAAACTAGCCTACCTGCACCGCTGTAGCTTCAGGACGCCGCCTTCCATGACCAGTTCGATATGGTCGGGATCCAATTTACGCAAAATGTAAACGTGTGGCCCGCACTGATCTGTCCAGCGGTGAATTCGTCGACGATGCGGTAGCTGGACGGACCTTCCGCGGTGACCGAGCGATTGCGGTAGCTGGGCACGCCGCCATTGCTGTCGGTGCGCTGATTTCCGATGAAATCAATGACCCGTTTGCCGACGCAGTCGATCGCGCCCTCTTCAGAATTTGTGCTTTGGCCCCATCGACCCTGGACCGGATGGGTCTGTCCCAGTGCCGGCACGGCAAGGACGCTGAGCAGCAATCCGAGTGTGATGGTGCGCATGAGAGAAGAGTCGCATCAGCGGCGACAAAAATTAGCGTCGCGCCCGCGGATGCTTAACGGCGATTCCGCGCGAACTCGTTCTCATTAACTTTTAATCCGCCCCGTAACCCCCGGCCGTTGGCGTTTGAATGATGACGACCTCGTCTTTGTCGATGACAGTGGCGTCAGAACCCTGCAGGCGTTCCATGCGCCCATCCCCCCGCCGCACCCAATTTTCGCCGACTTGCCCGGCCTCCCCACCTGCGAGCCCAAATGGCCTGACGCGCCGGTGGCCGGACAAAATGGTGCACTCCATCTTTTCGAGAAAACGGATCGTGCGGCGAATGCCGTCGCCCGCGTGCCACTTGCCCCGGCCGCCGGAGCCCTTGCGGATATGGAAGTCCTCGAGCACGACGGGATACCGGAATTCAAGGACTTCAGGATCGGTCAGCCGCGTGTTGGTCATGTGCGTATGGACCGCATCAGTACCATTGAATCCCGGACCTGCCGGCGAACCGGAGCAGATCGTCTCGTAATACTGGTGGCGCGCGTTGCCAAAGTTGAAATTGTTCATGGTACCCTGCGCTGCGGCCAGTGCTTCGAGCGCGCCGAAGAGGCAATTGGTCACCGCCTGAGAAGTCTCCACGTTCCCAGCGACGACGGCGGCGGGAAATTCCGGCGACAGCATCGAGCGTTTGGGAATCACGATATTAATCGGCCGCAAGCAGCCCGCATTCATCGGTATCTCGTCGTCGACCATGACGCGAAAGACGTAGAGGACGGCGGCGCGGGTCACGGGCTCCGGCGCATTGAAATTGGTGGGCTGTTGCTCGCTCGTGCCGCTGAAGTCGACAGTTGCCTCGCGCCGCTTCTTGTCGACTGTAATCTTCACCTTGATCTGCGTTCCCTGATCCATCTCATAGGTGAATTCGGAATCGTGCAGACGATCGATGACACGCCGGACACTTTCGGCGGCATTGTCTTGCACATGCTGCATATAGGCTTTCACAACGGGCAGCGTGAAGTGTGAAACCATCTTGCGCAGCTCGGCGACGCCCTTTTCGTTGGCGGCGATCTGCGCCTTGATGTCGTTGATATTCTGAACCGGGTTGCGTGCCGGGTATTTGGCCCCAGTCAACGCCGCCATCAGCTCTTTTTCCCGGAAGCGACCGCGGTCGAGCAATTTGAAGTTGTCGAACAACACCCCTTCCTGCTCGATGGTGGTGGCATTCGGTGACATTGACCCGGGCGAAATGCCGCCGACATCGGCGTGGTGCCCGCGCGACGCGACCCAGAACAGAATCGTTTTCCGTCGATCGTCGAATACTGGCGTGCAAACGGTAATGTCCGGGAGATGCGTGCCGCCGTTGTACGGCGCGTTGATCGCGTAGACATCGCCTGGGCGGATACGACCTGCATTTTCACGAATGATGGTTTCGACCGCGCGGTCCATGGAGCCAAGGTGCACCGGCATGTGCGGTGCATTGGCGACCAGCGTGCCGTCATGCGCGAATACCGCGCAGGAGAAATCCAGGCGCTCCTTGATGTTTACCGAATAGGCCGTGTTTTGCAGCGAGACGCCCATCTGCTCGGCGATCGACATGAACAGGTTATTGAAAACTTCCAGCATTACAGGATCGGCGTGAGTGCCGATCGCGTGCACGCGCTTGAGTTTCGTGGCGCGGGTCAGCAAAAGGTGATTTTTAGCAGTCAATTCGGCCTGCCAGCCAGGCTCGACCACGACCGTCTGGTGCGGCTCGATGATGATAGCGGCGCCTCCGACGCGCGATCCGGGCTTGAGCTGATTGCGGGTGTATGCACTCGCCTTGTGCCACTTTCCGGCAGAGAAAAATTGCGTACGCAGCGCCGGCTTCGGCAAGGCCCGACGCGAGCGGCTGACTGTCTTTTCGGCAAATTTTGCGCCGCCGCCGATTGCTTCAACCGATACGGCCTCGACCACCAACTCCTTCGTGCGGTCGACGAAACCGAAGCGTGCCATGTGAGCCTTTTCGAACGACCGTTTCATCGCAGCGACGCTGCCGGCTGGCACGACGAGCGCCGTATCGGTGCCCGCGTAGCGTATATGTGCGCGCACAAATACCTTGACCTTGCCTGCTGGCACACCCTGGCCGGCAACTTCGGTTTTTGTCGTTTTGCCAAATGACTTGCCGACACGCGCGATTGCCTGGAGCGCCCTTTTGCCGAAGGGCAGCTCGATCGCCTGTTCGCGCGTGGCGCGGATGTCGGCCAGACCCATGCCGTAGGCCGACAGCAGCGACGAGAACGGATGCATGAGCACGCGCGTCATGCCGAGCGCATCGGCGACCAGGCAGGCGTGCTGGCCCCCGGCGCCTCCGAAGCAATTGAGCGCATAGCGCGTGACGTCATAGCCGCGCTGCACGGAGATCTTCTTGATGGCGTTCGCCATGTTTTCCACGGCGATCTTGATGAATCCGTCGGCAACCTCTTCTGCCGTGCGGCCGCCGACCTGCTGGGCCAGGTCCGCGAACGCATTGCGCACGGCTTGCGCGTCGAGCGGGAGGTTCTGCGTAGGGCCGAAGATCTTCGGGAAGTAATCCGGGATAAGCTTGCCGATCATCACATTCGCGTCGGTGACGGCTAATGGGCCTCCGCGTCGGTAACATTTCGGCCCAGGATTAGCGCCAGCGGAATCGGGCCCGACACGGAAGCGTGCTCCATCGAAATGCAGGACCGAACCACCGCCTGCCGCAACGGTATGAATGAGCATCATCGGCGCGCGCATCCGCACGCCGGCAACTTCGGTTTCGAACGCGCGTTCGTACTCGCCTTCGAAATGGGACACATCGGTCGACGTGCCGCCCATATCGAAGCCGATCAGCTGATTGAAACCGGCTTGCCGTCCGGTTTCCGCCATTCCAACGACTCCGCCGGCGGGCCCGGAGAGAATTGCATCTTTGCCCTGGAACAGACTGGCGGCCGTCAGTCCGCCGGACGACATCATGAACATCAGACGCGCTGCAGAGCGTTTTGTGTCGAGATCCTTATCGACCTGGGCCACGTAACGCCGAAGGATCGGCGACAAATAGGCGTCCACGATTGTGGTGTCGCCACGGCCGACCAGCTTGATCAGCGGGGAGACCTCATGGCTCACCGAGACTTGCGCGAACCCCATTTCACGCGCGAGCGCGGCGACACGTTTCTCGTGCTCGGGAAAGCGATAAGCGTGCATGAACACGATCGCCACGGCCTTGATGCCGGTCCATTTCGCGCCTTCAAGGTCGGCTCGGAGGACGTCGAGATCCGGTTCCCGCTCCACCGTGCCGTCTGCGCGCACGCGCTCATCCACTTCGATGACGCGCTCGTAAAGCATGTCCGGCTTGACGATCTGACGCGCGAAAATCTTCGGGCGCGCCTGGTAGCCGATCTTGAGGGCGTCACGGAAGCCCTTCGTCACAAGAAGGAGCGTGCGCGCGCCCTTACGTTCGAGAAGCGCATTGGTGGCGACCGTGGTGCCCATTTTGACGGCGCCAACGCGACGCGACGGAATTGCTTCGCCGGGCTTCAGCCCAAGCAAATCGCGAATGCCTTGCACGGCAGCATCGGAATAGGCTTCCGGATTTTCCGACAGGAGCTTGTGCGCCACCAGCGTGCCGTCGGGGCGACGCCCGATCACGTCGGTGAACGTGCCGCCGCGATCGATCCAGAAATCCCAGAGACGTGGTGAATTTTGCTTAGGCATGAGCTTGGCGACGCGAAAACTACACTATGTCCGGCCTGTCGGGGTCAAAACAAGCCTGCTAGGCTCGGTCGGGCAAAAAGTTGGTGACCTTGATGAAAGTGCTGTGCGCATTTGCCGTTCTGTCGCTGGCCGCCGCGTCGCTCTCCCAGGCAGCCGAAATCAAAGTACTCAGCGGCAACGGTCCGAAGGCGGCCGTGCGCGAGCTTTGCGCGCAGTTTGAAAAAACGACTGGGAACACGATCGATCTTCGCTTCGGCGTCAACGTCGATGTCAAGGAAAAGATCGAAGCCGGTGAGCGCTTCGATGTGGTGATCGGAAATCCCCCGATTGTCGATGCGCTCATCAAGGACGGAGCAGTCATCGGGCCACGGGCCGATATCGGCCGCTCCGGCCTTGGCGTGGCGGTGCGTGCGGGCGCGGTCAAACCGGACATTGCCACAGTCGATTCGTTCAAGCGCGCGCTGCTCGCAGCGAAGGCAGTCGCCTACCCCGGCAGAGGAGCAAGTGGGATCTATTTTGTAAGCCTTCTCGATCGCCTGGGCATCAAGGGGGAGATGCGAGGCAAGCTCAAGCCGATGGAAGCCGAGGACACAGTGGAGGTTGTCGCGCGTGGCGAAGCCGACATGGTCGTGGTAGTCGCAACGCGCATTTCAGACGTTCTGGGCGTCGAGTTCGTTGGACCGATCCCTGAAGAATTGCAAACGAAGATCGGTTTTGCCGCCGGTCTGGCGTCATCCGCGAAGGAGCCGGAAGCCGCCAAGGCTCTGATCCGCTTTCTGACCGCCCCCGCTGCCGCAGTGACGCTGCGAGCCAAGGGTGTGGATCCGATTTGACGCGCCTGTCCTAGGTCGAAGCCTACGCAATCCCAAAGACTATTGCCTGCGAACCAAGCCAGGCGTCATCATGCCTAAGGGGGACCGCATGATACGCGTTTTTCTGGACAGGCTGATCTCTTCGCCGGGTATGCCGCGGGAGGCTTCCTGCTGGCGATCTTCATCCTGATGATGCTGCTATCGGCCGGCCGTCCTGTGGGGCTAAATATTCCCGCCGGGGACGATCTTGTTTCCTGGTGCATGGTGGCGCCGCGGCTGCGGCGGAAACGCGGGGCTGGAAGATGTGGCAAGACAAGGCGGGCTGGTATCTCGAGCAACTTAAATCGCACGGCATGAAGGTGCAGCCGCCGGGCGGCACATTAAAATCGGGCCTGCGGAAAGTCGGCGATCAGCTTACTGGTGATTGGCTGAAGAAGGCCGGTGCCGACGGCGAAGCGGTGATCGCAGCATTCAAGAAGTAAGTAAGCCGCTGGAGAGGACGTTCGATGAGCAGGACGGCCACGGTTCTTGTATCGGCCAGCGTCCTCGCGGCTCTGTTGAGCGCTGCTTCCGCGCAGACGCAATGGGATTTACCGACCAACTATGGGGCAAGTGCCTTTCACACCAGGAATATCGTGCAGTTTGCGGCGGACGTGGAAACAGCGACCGGCGGGTCGCTGAAGATCGCTGTTCATCCGGGCGGCGAAATGATCAAGCACGTCGAGATCAAGCGAGCGGTCAGCGATGGGAGGGCTGCGGCGGGCGAGATCCTTATTTCGCTCGCCGCGGACGAAGCGCCTGTCTATGGCGTCGATTCGATCCCTTTCCTTGCCACCGGATATGACGGCGCGCGCAAGCTGTATGAGGCGCAGAAGCCGTTCCTGGAACGACAGCTTGCGA
Organism: Pseudolabrys sp.; assembly: GCA_036505835.1. GTDB lineage: Bacteria > Pseudomonadota > Alphaproteobacteria > Rhizobiales > Xanthobacteraceae > Pseudolabrys. The sequence goes on from DASXST010000076.1 coordinate 27,041, forward strand.
AAGAAGGATTGGTGCTTTTGTTTTCGGTCCCGTGGCCGCCGCAGGGCGTCTATGCGAAACGTGAAATTCAATCGATCGGCGATCTGCACGGACTGAAATTCCGCACCTACAACGCAGTGACCAGGCGGATTGCGGAACTGGCAGGCGCGCAGCCCACACAAATTGAAGTCCCTGATCTTCCCGCAGCCTTCGAATCGGGCCGCGTCGATATCATGATCACCTCGGCATCAAGCGGCGTGCAGTCGAAAGCCGAACAATATCTGACGCACTACATCGACACGCAGGCCTGGGTGCCGCGCAACATGGTGTTTGCCAACGAGGCAGCGATTGACCGGCTGTCTGCGACAGAAAAAAAGGCGCTTACAGAAGCGGCAGGCGCGGCAGAAGAGCGTGGCTGGAAGCTATCGATCGAGGAAATGACGATAAAAACCAAAGCGCTCAGGGACGCCGGGATCGTGGTGCTTGCACCAAGCCCGCAACTTCAATCGGGTTTGGCAAAGATTGGCGGCGTGATCGCGAATGAGTGGGCAGCGTCTGCAGGCGCGGACGGGGAAGCGATGCTCGCCGCGTACAGGAAGTAACGACCAGCCGAGCTATTTTGCTCGCTAACGCCAAAAGACGATATTTGCGTTTCTAAAAAATTTTGCCGTGCACGACGGAACGAACAAGCGCTGCTGCACATTCTTGTCGCGTAACGCCAAATTCATCTGTTAATTGTCGCGTAGAGCATACTTTTACGCACTCTCCGCTGCTTTTTCTAGACTGATGCTTTGGCCACCGTCTATATGCGCGGCGGCAACATCAACACTGCAAAAAAATTGAGAGGAAGTTCGATGCAACGGATATTTATTCTGTTGTGGCTTAGCTGGGGATTGGTCGGAGCTGCTGGCGCGCAGGAATTTTCGTCCAGACCGGTGATGATCTTCGCCTTCTCGGCCGGCGGTCTGCTGACATCGTTGCGCGCACTCTCGCGCAAGGCATGGGTAAATGTGTGACCAGACGCTCAACGTTCTGCAGCCGTCGATGAGCGGATTGATAAAAGCCTATGCCGCCACGACGCCGCAGCGCGGTCGCGCCTGAGCGAGCGCGCCCCGACGTGCTGCGCGCTTACCTCAAATCCGAAATCGATAAGTGGGTGCCGATATCAGGAAAGCGGGCGTGCAGGCCCAATAAATTGGCGGGGGCCCGGCGGTTTTCCCGCCGAGCCCCCTTATGCGTATCAGACGGCCTGTAAGCCGGGTTCTGTATGGCCCACGGCACGAGCCGCGGACGTGACGGCCATTCCTCTTGCACGCCGGTTGCCCGGCGCCTCAAGCAACCTACCCGAACGGCTGATCCGGACTGATCCGGGATTGCTCCCGCGCCGTTCCTATTCGGTTTTGCTCCCGGTGGGGTTTGCCGTGCCGCTTCCGTCGCCGGAAGCGCGGTGCGCTCTTACCGCACCGTTTCACCCTTGCCGCGGCTAGAACGCAACGCGCCGAGGCGGTCTGCTCTCTGTTGCACTTTCCCTGGGGTTTTATCCCCGCCGGATGTTATCCGGCACCGTTTGTCCGTGGAGCCCGGACTTTCCTCCCCGGCCACCTTTCGGCACTGGCGCGGAGCGGCCGTCCGGCCGACTGACGAGATTAGGAATGGGGATGCCAGCCCGACCCGTCAAGCCTCCTTCGACTTTAGGCTTAAGAATCCTGCACCAAACGCCATGGAGGGAGGCTAGCCAATCGGCAACGGGCGCGTCTCGATGAGCGCGCGAAGGGTCAGGAGAGTGGAAGCATCGGCAATGCCGTCAACACGCGCCTGCCGAAAATGTCGTTGAAATGCGATAACGACGTCGCGCGTGACATTGTCATAGTGGCCTGTATCTGCAATTCCGTAACCGTAAGAGCGCAGATTGCGTTGCATCCGCGTCACAGCCTCGCCGCGGTCGCCGGGCCGCAGGCCTATCCCCTCGAGATCGAGTGGGGCCGCGCGCACCCAGTGTCCAACTCCTGATTCGCTCAGAAGACCCCACGGAAATTTCTCGCCCGGGTCCTCCTTTCGTCCCGGGGCTACGTCCGAATGGGCGAGAATACGATCGGCGGGGAAAGAGCCTCGCCGTGTGATGATTGATTTACAGGTGGAAATAACCGCCGCGATCTGTCGCAACGGAAAATCGGTATAGCCGAACTCGTGGCCGGGGTTCACGATTTCGATACCGATCGAACGGGAGTTGATGTCGGTTTTCCCGGCCCACATGGACTCCCCCGCGTGCCATGCGCGCTTTTCCTCCGGCACGCACTGAACGATGTGGCCGTTTTCAAATACGACGTAATGGGCCGAAACTTTGCTTTCAGCAGTGGTAAGACGTTGCAGCGCTGATTCACCGGTCTTCATCCCGGTGTAATGCAACAAGATCATGTCCGGCGGACCGTCTGTGCGCTGGTCAAAATTCGGTGACGGCACGACGTCGGCGACAATGAAGGAATCCGGCGAAAAGGAGAGCATGGACCGGACAAAACCGGTGGGCAAGAGTGATGTGCAAGGCCATCATTCGCTGCGCCACGCGAAAAAAGCAAGACCGCACGCAATGACGCGGCCCCGGCGCCACCGCCAGGACCGCGTCATGTTTGTCGAGGTCTTACTCTTCGGCCGAATTAACGGCCGGTCGAGGGCGAGCTGCCCAATGGCTTCATGCCGCCCGCACCGCCGCTGCCCGCGCCCGTGGTGCTCGTTGGGCGCGGTGGCTCATAGCGAGCGAAGTTCTGCGCGTCCTTGAGCTGATCCTTCGTCGCCGAGAGTTTGAGTTTGTCCGCCGCGCCATTCTGGCCGGGGACGACGTCGAATGAGTTCGGAGCCAGCGCGACTTCCTTCGCGCCAACCCCCAGGAAGCCGCCGACGCTGACTATGATCGCGTCGACCTTTCCGCTCTTGTCAAACAGGATATCGCTGACGTCGCCTATTTTCTCATTGTCAGAGCCGACAACATCGGTGCCCTTGAACTTGGTCGCGAGCCACTGATCGGGCTTCTGCGAGGATACGAAGTTCAATTTTCCCGCCCCTTCGAGCTTTGCGGCTGGCGGGCTAGACGATTCTGTCTTCGCCGCGGGAGTGTCGCTGGACGAACTCGGTGGAGTGGATGATTGCGCAAACGCAGCCGTCGCCACGGCGGCGCTCAACGCAGTCGTCAACATCAATCTTTTAAGCATTTTAAGCCTCCTCTCGATCGCAAATGATTCCGCAACGACAACGCGTGGCCATGATCGGCGTTCCCAAGTGACAGAACAGTGGCTGGAATTTGAAAATTGGAACCGAACTATGCGCGCTGCGCCGCAACACGCTCGGCAGCGGCGTCCATTTCTTCGCGCGGCCGGCGTACGACGGTCACCGTGCAAGGCGCCTCCGCTACAACGCGAGCGGACACGCTACCAAGATAACGGCGCACCAAGGAGCTTCCGCGCGCTCCGATCACAATATGGTCGACGCGGTTGTGCCGGGCATAATCAATAAGCTGGCCCGCAGGATCGGTGGATTCGAGCACGTGATAGGTGATGCGCTCGGGCGCTATCGGAATTGAGCGCGCCCAGTGCTTGAGTTCGATGAGACGACCGAGGTGCGGGTTGCGCCCCTGCGAGTCCTCGAGATCGTCAAGCGTGAGACGTGCAATCTTCAGCACGTTCACGCAAGCAAGCCGTGAATTCGATTCAGTCGCCAGGATTCGTCGCACTGCAACGGCCAGGGATTGGTTCAGTCCATCATTCCCTGGTTTAACATCAATCGCTGCCACGACTATTGGCGCGTTGGCGAGGTGGCTGGTCAGGGCACGGCGTGTCCGTTCGGGCTGGCGATTGACGCGGAGCCAACGCCAAAAGACGGTGAAAACACTGTCATGGCGATCCGGCCAGCGCGCGCGGTGAGGGGCACTTGATCTGGATGTTGAAGATCAAAGGCCAGCTGGGCCGCCGTGGCATAACGTGCCTCCGGATCGGTTTCCAGGCACCGCAGGATGATTTCCTGCAGCCAGGGAGGCACGGCGGCATTCCGGGCCCGTGGCGGAACGGGATCACGCCACAGCCGCCGGCGCCAGTTATTCACGCCCTGGGGTTCGCCAAACGGGCGGTCACCGGTGGCAAGAAAGTACAGAATGACTCCGAGCGAGAACAGGTCGCTGCGAGGATCGCTGCGCACGCCGAGAACCTGCTCCGGCGAAATATAGGCGCCCGTTCCGACTGGCCCCTCGGCTTCCTCTTGCACCAGGTCAGGCAGCTGGTCGTGCCGTGCGAGGCCGAAATCGATCAGCACCGCGTTTTCCCCACGCAGGAGCACATTGCTCGGCTTGAGATCAAGATGGATGACGTGCTGGCGATGGATGTCGTGCAGCGCAAACGCGATCCTTGCGCCAATGGCACCAGCTTCAGTCGGTGCCAGCGGCACGCGAGCGAGGAGCGACTTCACCGACGCGCCTGCGATGAATTCCATCACGATGTAGGGGCGCTCGAAATCACCAGCGGCGATGAAACGTGGAGTGTGAGGCCCGGCGAGGCGCGGCAGGATCATCTGACCTCGTATCCGATGATGGTGAGAGGATCTTCGCCGGGCCGCAGCAGCGGGATTTTCATGACCATCGGCGAGCCATTACCGTCGCGTATTACGCGCCAAAAGCTCGCCATTCCGCCAGACTCGAGCGGCTCGACGAGTCGAAAACCATCGATTATTTGTCCGGCCTGGAGATCGCGACGGTTCACACGTCAGGCTCCCTCGATCAATCGGTCGCTCAAGATCGCCGGCAATCCGGCTTCGCGCACCTTTCGGGCGGCCGTTTCGTTGTCGTAAGGGACTCGGACATAGGTCAGCATGTTTCGCTCCACGTCGAGCGCCCCATAGCAAGCAGTGGGATTGAAATCGCGCGGCTGCCCGACCGAGCCAAGCACGGCAAGCCAGCGTCGATTTGCGAGTAAGGGAATTTCCACGGCTTGCACGGGCTGAAAGCCTGCAATCTTTCCCGTCGACGAGAGATGAAAGAGGTCCGGCACGTGCACATGACCACAGAAAGTGACGTGCGCTTGCGTCGCCATGAAACTGCGCGAGGCGGCCGGCACGTCGGTAACATATTCCCACTGCGCGGGGGCATGTGCACTTGCATGTACGAACAGCCGGCCGTCGTCGTCGAAGGTCAGCGGTAGTTGAGCGAGGAAGTTCCGTTGGGCGCTATCGAGGCGAGGTCGCGTCCATTCAATCGCTTCGGCGGCGATCGAATTCATGCCGCCCGGACCGCTGCCGATCGCGGCATCATGGTTGCCAAGTAGCGCCACGGCGCCAGCTTCGACCTCGCGCATGACGGTGTCGACGACGTAGCCGGGATCGGCGCCATACCCGACGTAATCGCCGAGAAAGACGAAACGGTTGATCCCGGCGCGCCGGGCATGGTCTAGGGTCGCCTCGAGCGCTTCCCGGTTCGCATGAATGTCACTGAGCAATCCAAACCACATAGGTCGCGACGCCTGGCAGGAGGCCGAAATCCGGCAACGTTTCTTTAAGTTTAACCGCCGTTAATGGCAGTGATCTGCCATAACACTGCGCTTCGGGAGGATCGGGCCCGGTTTCTTGACGGCCACGTAATCCCATGATATCCCATGATTTCCCAATTCGGGACAGTTTGAGCAGCAGCGGAGCTGCTAGGGCGGGCGCGCGGGCGGTGCCTTGCGAGTACCCGGGCAGCGTTCGTGGTCAAGCGTGGAGTGGGGTGCATGGACCGCTTCGTGGCGAATTTCACGTTGCGGCTGGACTCCAAGGGGCGAGTCTCGATCCCCGGCCCGTTTCGGTCGGTACTCGCCCGCGATGGTCTCGAGGGTCTTTATTGCTATCCGGCGCTGGATCGCGCCGCGATCGATGCCGGCGGAAGTGCGCTGATGGCGGAGATCGAAGCCCTGATCGGACGCTATGCGCCGTTTTCGGATCAGCGCGAGCAGTTTGCGTTGGCGCTGTATGGCACGAGCGAAACGCTGAAGATCGACGGCGAGGGGCGCGTCGTATTGAGCGAGAGCCTGAAGCGGCATGCGGGAATTACGGAAACGGTGGCGTTTGTCGGTCTCGGCAACAAGTTTCAGATCTGGGAGCCTGGACATTTCAAGAGCGAGCTCGCGGAGGCCACCCAAAAGGTGCGCGCGCTCAAAGGAGAGCTGGGGTCCCAGGTAGCGGCGCGTGGCGCGCTCGGAGCACGGGAATGACGGCGGGCGGCGGCGGCTCGGCTGTCGCTGGCGGACCGGCCCTCCACATTCCCGTGCTCGGCGCTTCCGCGATTGAGTTTCTTCAGCTGCGCAACGGGGGCGTTTACATCGATGCCACGTTTGGCGCCGGCGGTTATACCCGCGCAATCCTGGCCACCGCCGACTGCAAGGTTATCGGCATCGATCGCGATCAAACCGCCATTGCACTGGGTGCTGATCTCGTTGAGCAGTCCGGAGGCCGTCTGACGCTCATTGAGGATCGCTTCTCCAATCTCGATGCAGTGTCGCGCGAGGCGGGATTCGATGCTGTCGATGGAGTCGTGCTCGACCTAGGGGTGTCTTCCATGCAGCTCGACTCTGCCCTGCGCGGTTTCTCTTTCCGGCTTGAGGGACCGCTCGACATGCGCATGGGCGGGCAGGGCCCAAGTGCGGCTGATGTTGTGAATTCTGCCAGTGAGCGAGCCTTGGCCGACATAATCTTTTCGCTTGGCGAAGAGCGCCATTCCCGTTCCGTTGCGCGCGCGATCGTCAGAGCGCGCACCGATGCGCCGATCGAGACGACGCGCAAGCTCGCGGAAATCGTAGCCTCGGTGATGCGCTCACGTGCGGACGAAATTAACCCGGCGACGCGCACTTTTCAGGCGCTGCGCATCTACGTGAACGACGAACTGGGCGAGCTCGTTAAGGGACTGCAGGCCGCGGAGCGAATCTTAAAAAAGGGCGGGCGGCTCGTAGCTGTTTCATTCCACTCGCTGGAAGATCGTATCGTTAAGACGTTTCTCGCCGACCGCAGTCAGGTTCGCGCCGGCTCGCGACACGCGCCCGAGCTCAGCCGTGCGACGCCGACGTTCCGAACGCTGGCCAAGCGGCCGATCGCGGCCGACGCTGATGAGATCGCCCGCAATCCGCGCGCTCGCTCCGCGAAGTTGCGCGCTGGCGAACGCACCGAAGCGCCCGCCCGCGTCGGCGTGCCGGCGGGACTGGTTCCCGCATTGCCCTCCCTGGCCGACGTTCTGAGGGCGCGTTAACCCATGCGTCTCTTGAACATATTGGTCATAGGCGCGCTCATTCTGGCGGCATCTTTCGTATACAAAATCAAGTTCGATTCTACGCTTCAGGCCGAACGCGTTGCCAAGTTGCGGGGCGAGTTGCGCCGGGAGCGCAGCGCCATCGCAACATTGCGCGCCGAATGGGCGCGACTTGATAGTCCGGGTCGGATCCAGGGCCTGGCCGATAGGCATCTCGGCTTGCAGCCGGTCAAATCGACGCAGTTCGATAAGTTCGATCGCTTGCCCGACCGCCCGCCCACGCCCGCCCCCACGCCCGGCGGTGATCCAAATAGGGCCATGCTCTCGCCGATTCCCGACGCGACCGGCAGCGTGTCGCCAAGACGGTGACGTCCATGCAGGCATCGAACAAGCGAATCGAAAGCCGCTGGCACCGCGCGCTGCGCTCGCTGCTCTATGGGCATAACGTTGACCGCAACGTGAAGGCGAAGGCCCGACTCGGGCTTGCTGTCGTTGCCTTCGCGGCCATGTTTTCGGTGATTGCAATACGGTTGGTGATGTTCGCGACGGTCAATGAAGGGCATGGCGGCCGGCGAAGCATCACGCAGGACGCGGTGGCCACCGCGCGTCCTGACATTGTCGACCGCAATGGCGAAATACTGGCGACAGACGTAAAGACTCCGTCGCTTTTCGCCGAACCGCGCAAAATTATTGATGTTGATGAGGCAGTCGAATTGCTGACTGCCGTGCTGCCCGATCTGGATGCCAACGAGGTCAGGGAACGTCTGTCATCCAAGCGGGGCTTCGTCTGGCTAAAGCGGGAGATTACTTCAAGTCAGCAAATCGAGATTCACCGCCTTGGTATTCCTGGCGTCGGCTTCCTGACAGAGAACAAGCGCGTCTATCCGAGCGGGCCGGTTATCTCGCATGAAATCGGCCACGTGAACATCGATAACCAGGGTATCGCTGGAATCGAAAAGTGGTTGGACGGACAGGGTCTGGCCGCGTTGCACATGGCGGGCCTCGCTACCGATCAGCTGCAGCGGCCGGTCAAACTTGCGGTCGACTTGCGCGTTCAATATGCGCTGAGGGACGAGCTGCTGATTGCGCGCGAGAAGTACAAAGCAAAAGCTTCGGCAGCTGTGGTTGCTGACGTGAATACCGGCGAGATCACCGCAATGGTCTCGCAGCCCGATTTCGACCCGAACAATCCGCGCGAAGCCAATGACCCGAACCGTCTTAACCGGTTGACGACCGGCGTTTATGAAATGGGCTCAACTTTCAAAGCGCTGACAGTTGCAATGGCTCTCGACAGCGGTCGCGTCTCGTTATCGTCGTTCTTCGACGCGCGTCTGCCGCTGCGATACGGCAAGTTCGAAATCAACGACTATCACGCGCAAAGGCGCGTGCTGTCAGTACCGGAGATCTTCACTTATTCTTCCAACATCGGCACGGCCCGCATGGCGCTCTCGCTCGGCGTCGACTATCATAAGGCGTTCCTCAAGAAGCTCGGTCAGCTCGATCGTTTGCGCACCGAATTGCCGGAAAGCGCCGAGCCGCTTGTTCCCAAACACTGGGCGGAGCTCAATACTGTAACCATTGCATTCGGGCACGGGCTTTCGGTTGCGCCTCTTCAGGCGGTGATGGGAATTTCGGCACTGGTCAATGGCGGGAACCTGATCCCGCCGACTTTCCTCAAGCGCGACCAGGCCGAGGCCGAAAAGCTCGCCAAACGCGTCATCAAGACCGAAACTTCGGACAAGATGCGCTACTTGATGCGCCTCAATGTGGAAAAAGGCACGGCGACGCGGGCCAATGTTCCGGGCTATTACGTGGGCGGAAAAACCGGCACTTCGGAAAAGGTGGTCGGCGGCCGCTATTCCAAGACCAAAGTCTTGACCAGTTTCACTGCCATATTGCCGGCCGACAAGCCGCGCTATTTGTTGTTGATCATGCTTGACGAACCGCAGGGTCTGCCTGAGACCCATGGCTTCAGCACCTCCGGCTGGAACGCGGTGCCTGTCGGCGCTCGCGTGATCGAGCGAATCGCACCGCTGCTGGGGATACCGCCGCGGTTCGATCTGCCAAAAGCCGATCAAATGTTGCTGGCGAGCGCGAAGGAAACGCGGTGAAGTTGCGCGATCTCCTGCCCGAGGCGGCGACCGACGCGCGGCTGGGTGCAATCGAGCTCGCAGGCGTCACTGCCGACAGCCGCAAGGTCAAACCGGGCTTCTTGTTTGTTGCTATCGCGGGCACCAAGGCCGATGGCGCACAATTCGCAAAACAGGCAGCCGCGGCCGGCGCGGTCGCGGTAGCGGCCGAACAACGGCCGGACGCTTTGCCGGATGCCGCGGCATTTGTTCCTGTGAAGAACGCACGGGTTGCCCTCGCGCTCGCGGCAGCGAGAATTTTTCCGCGGCAACCGAAAACGATCGCGGCAGCCACCGGCACCAGTGGGAAGACATCGGTTGCCGCATTCACCCGGCAAATATGGACCACGATCGGCTATCGGGCAGCGAGCATCGGCACCATCGGCGTGGTTTCGCCGAAAGGCGAACGGTATGGTTCCTTGACAACGCCGGATCCGGTGGAACTACACCGGACGCTTGATCAACTGGCAAACGAGGGCGTCACGCATCTGGCGATCGAAGCGTCCTCGCATGGGCTCGATCAGCACCGGCTCGATGGCGTGCGCATCGCGGTCGCAGCGTTTACAAATTTGTCGCGCGATCATCTGGACTATCATCCGACGGTCGAGGCTTACCTCGCGGCCAAGCTTCGGCTTTTTGAAGACTTGATTGCCCCGGATGGAACGGCAGTGATCGGCGTTGACGACTGTTACGCGGGTCAGGCTGTCGAAGCAGCGAAGAAGCGCGGCCTGAAGATCGTCACCGTCGGCGAAAGCGGCGCAGACATAAAGTTCGCCGGCAGGTCAATCGATGGCTTCGCCCAAATTGTCGCTGTTCAACATGCCGGACGCACATATAAAGTGAAATTGCCGCTCGTTGGCGCCTTTCAGGTGCAGAATGCCGGAATTGCAGCCGGACTTGCCATAGCGACTGGTGCCGAGCCAGGGTCTGTTTTTGCAGCATTGGAAAAACTGGTCGGCGCAAAAGGCAGGCTCGAACTTACGGGGACTTCCAACGGCGCGCCTATTTTTATCGACTACGCGCACAAGCCGGACGCGTTGAAGAAGACGCTGGAAAGTCTGCGCCCCTATGCACGCGGAAAGCTTGTCGTGGTGTTTGGCGCGGGTGGCGACCGTGACAAGGGAAAGCGTCCGATCATGGGCCGGATCGCCGCCGAGAACGCCGACCTGGTCATCGTGACGGATGACAATCCCCGTACCGAAAATCCTGGTGCGATCCGGGCTGCTATTCTTGCCGGCGCAAAAGACGCAACGGAAATTGGCGATCGTACCGAGGCGATTCGAACTGCCATCGCGGGACTCACCACCGGTGACGTCCTGGTGATCGCGGGAAAAGGTCATGAGCCGGGACAGATCATAGGCGATCGCATTTTGCCTTTTTCGGATCACGAGGCGGTCGCGGCTGCGCTGCAGGGCAAAGTGGCATGAGCTCGCTCTGGAGTCTTGATGCGATGAGCACTGCAATGCGTGCCGAGCCCGTCGGCGCTCTGCCGGCCGAGTTGTCAGGCATTTCCATCGACAGCCGTACGCTGGCCAAGGGCGATGCCTTCTTCGCTGTGAAGGGAGAAAATCGCGACGGCCACGATTTCGTCGACAATGCGCTGAAGGCGGGAGCCGGTCTCGCGGTGGTTGCGCGCAGCCAACAAGCGCGTTTCGGCAAAGTGCCTTTGTTGGTCATCGCTGACGTGCTCGAAGGGTTACGTGATCTCGCGCGTGCCGCACGTGCGCGCACGAGCGCGAAAGTCATCGCGGTGACCGGCTCGGTCGGGAAGACCGGAACCAAGGACGCTTTGCGGCTAGCCCTGTTGGCGGACGGCGAGACTCATTCTTCCATCGCGTCTTACAACAACCATTGGGGCGTGCCGTTATCGCTGGCGCGCTGTCCGGCCGGCGCGAAATACGCCGTGTTCGAGATCGGCATGAACCACGCGGGCGAGATCACGCCGCTTACCACCCTCGTGCGTCCCCACGTGGCAATTATTACCAGCATCGAACCGGTGCACCTCGAATATTTCGGCTCGCTGGACAAGATCGCCGAGGCTAAGGCCGAAATCTTCGCGGGCATCGAGCGCGGCGGGGCCGTCATACTCAATCGGGACAACTCCCAGTTTGACCGGCTGGCAGCCTCCGCCAGAGCGGTGCATGTCGAACGCATCGTATCCTTCGGTGCGCACGAGCAAGCGGACGCCCGATTGCTTCGCGTTTCGCTGCAAGCCGATTCCTCGACCGTGGAAGCGCGCATATTGAGACAGGTCGTTACCTACAAGCTGGGCACGCCGGGACGGCACCTCGCGCTTAACTCGCTCGCTGTTCTTGCCGCGGTCTTTCTCTTAGGAGCCGACCTCGCGCTGGCCGCGCTCGCCCTCAATAATCTCAAGCCTGCCGTTGGCCGCGGCGCCCGCATCATCCTAACGGTTCCGGGTGGAAACGCGCTCCTGATCGATGAAAGCTACAACGCCAATCCTGCATCGATGCGGGCGGCCATCGCTCTGCTTGGTCAGGCGACGATCGGTACGAGGGGTCGCCGCATTGCAGTGCTTGGCGACATGCTCGAGCTGGGGCCTTCAGGCGTCGAATTGCACCGTGCGCTGGTCGATGCAATCGAGAAGGCGGGGATAGACCTCGTTTTTTGCTCCGGACCCCTTATGCACGCGTTGTGGGAGGCTCTTCCCTCGCGCGCCCGGGGCGGCTATGCCGAGACCACGGCGGCGCTGGAGGCCGAAGTGCTGGAAGCAATCCGGGCCGGCGACGCAATCATGGTGAAAGGCTCGCTTGGCTCGAAAATGGGCCCGATCGTCAAGGCGTTGGAACGGCAATTTCCGCGGCGGGCCGCGCTCGATCAGGCCCCTGCGCAGGGGTGATATTCAGGGTTTGACCCAATGTTCTACTGGCTGACCGAGCTCTCCGACAAAATCTCCTTCCTGAACGTCTTTCGATACATCACGTTTCGCACCGGCGGCTCGATCGTGACTGCGCTGGTATTCGTGTTTTTGTTCGGTGGCCCGATCATCGATTTGCTGCGGATCAAGCAAGGCAAGGGGCAGCCCATTCGCCGTGACGGCCCGCAATCGCATCTGGCGACCAAGATTGGAACGCCGACCATGGGCGGCCTGATGATCTTATCGGGTTTGCTGGTCTCAACCTTGTTGTGGGCAAATCCCAAAAGCCCTTACGTCTGGGTCGTGCTCGGCGTGACGCTCTCATTCGGACTGATCGGGATGTATGACGACTATCTGAAAATCACCAAGCAAAGTCATGCGGGTTTAACCGGGCTGACGCGACTGATCATCGAGACGGTGATCGCGGTGGCGGCTTGTACCGTGCTGGCGCAGCTTGGCCGCGGACAGATCGCAACATCGCTCGTCTTCCCTTTCTTCAAGGAACTTGTCTTCAATCTCGGGTGGGCTTTCGTGTTGCTGGGCGCGTTCGTGATCGTCGCTGCAGGCAACGCAGTGAACCTTACGGACGGTCTCGATGGCCTTGCGATCGTGCCGGTGATGATCGCGGCCGCCACTTTCGGCCTGATATCCTATCTGGCCGGCAACGCCGTGTTCGCCGAATATCTTCAGATTCACTATGTGGCCGGCACCGGCGAGCTAGCCGTGCTGTGTGGAGCGGTGATTGGCGCGAGCCTGGGTTTCCTCTGGTTCAATGCCCCGCCGGCTTCGATCTTCATGGGCGACACCGGCTCTCTCGCGCTGGGCGGGCTGTTGGGCACAGTCGCTGTCGCGATCAAGCACGAGATCGTGCTTGCCATTGTCGGCGGCCTGTTCGTGCTGGAAGCGGTTTCGGTGATCGTCCAGGTCGTGTCGTTCAAGCTCACCGGCAAGCGCGTGTTCAAGATGGCGCCCATCCACCACCACTATGAGCAGCTCGGCTGGACCGAGCCGCAGATCGTGATCCGCTTCTGGATCGTTGCTGTGGTGCTGGCGCTCGCCGGCCTTGCGACGCTGAAGTTGAGATGATCGGGAGGGTGTCGTTCTCCCAAAGCGGGACTCATAACCCCGAACGATCGAGAAAATGCGGGGTCTCCGCTTCGCTCGGCGGGGACGACAGAACCACTTCATGATCCCCATCACCACCTTCGCCGGCAAAAAAGTCGCGGTCTTTGGCCTCGGCAGTTCAGGTCTGCTCGCGGCGCGCGCGTTGAAAGAGGGCGGGGCTGACGTAGTCGTTTTCGATGACGACGGGAAGAAAACCGCCGAAGCGCAGGCGGCAGGCTTGCAAGCGCACGATCTTCACGATATCGAATGGCGAAAAATATCGTCGCTGGTGCTGACGCCCGGCGTGCCACTTACCCACCCCACGCCGCATTGGACCGTCGCGCTTGCCCGGAACGCGAATGTCGAGGTGATTGGCGACATCGAATTGTTCTGCCGGGAACGTGCAAAATCCGGACGGGAATGTCCGCTGATCGCGATCACCGGCACGAATGGCAAATCGACCACGACCGCGCTCACCGCGCACTTGCTCAAGAGCGCGGGGCGCGATGCACAGATGGGCGGCAATATCGGCGTGCCGGTGCTTGCGCTCGAGCCTTTCAGGCCTGGCCGCGCCTACGTGCTGGAAGCGTCCTCTTACCAGATCGATTTGGCGCCTTCGCTTAAGCCGACCGTAGGCGTTCTGCTCAATGTCTCGGAAGATCATATTGACCGGCACGGCAGCATCGAGAACTACTCCGCCATCAAGGAGCGGGTGCCTGCAAACGTCGAGCAAGGCGGCGCGGCCGTGATCGATGTGGACGACGTCTACACGCGCGCGGCGGCCGAGCGCATCGAGCATGCCGGCAAAAATGTCGTGCGCGTATCCGTGGAGTCGTCCCTGACTGATGGTTACTTTTCAGAAGGCAGCCACATCCTTCGCGCCGCTCGTGGCAAGACCCATCCCGTGGCGGAGCTCGCCGGCTTAGGTTCGCTTCGCGGCGTGCACAATGCGCAGAATGCTGCGTGCGCGGTCGCAGCATGCGTCGCGTTGGGTATCGATCTACCAGCGATTCAAAAAGGACTGCGCAGTTTTCCGGGGCTCGCGCACCGCATGCAGCAGGTTGGGCACAAGGGCAACGTGCTGTTCGTCAATGATTCCAAAGCCACGAATGCCGACTCAGCAGCCAAGGCGCTGGCGAGTTTTTACGACATCTTCTGGATCGCGGGCGGCAAGCCAAAAACCGGCGGAATCAACAGCCTGGCCGAATTCTTCCCGCGCATTCGAAAGGCCTACCTGATCGGCGAAGCGACGAAGGAATTCGCGCAGACGTTGGACGGCAAAGTAGCTTACGAGATCGACGGCGTTTTATCCGCGGCAATCAGTGCCGCAACCCGCGATGCTGAAGCGTCCGGGTTGAAGGAGCCGGTTGTCCTTCTGTCGCCCGCCTGCGCCTCGTTCGACCAGTATCCGAACTTCGAAGTCCGCGGCAAAGCTTTCATCGATGCCGTGATGGCGATCTCGGGAGTGACGGAGATATGACCGTGTACCGGTGCTTGTGAGAGCGCTGTGATTCGCTTTTTGCCAGAAAACCTTCCCGACTACGCTTTCTCGGTGGAGGTGGATTGGGCCGCGGTCGCGCTCAGCCTTGCGGGGGATCCTGCTCTTGTTCCTCGTCATCCAGATGCTCCCAAGGATCGGGCGCGGGACTGGCCTACGACCGTTAATGCTTCCTAAACCGCGGCGCGGCAGCTTGGGGCGACGGGGAATTGGATGCTCTCTCGCGCGCAACGCACGCCCATCGGCGAATGGTGGTGGACGGTTGACAGGCTCACGCTCGCCGCCATTGGCGCGCTGATGCTGGCGGGGGTAGTGCTCTCGCTTGCCGCAAGTCCGCCGGTTGCCGCCCGCCTAGGGCTTGACCCATTCTTTTTCGTCAACCGGCACATTCTCTATTCGCTGCCCGCTATCGCGGTGATGTTGATCGTCTCTTTTCTCAATCCGCGCCAGATCCGCCGGCTGTCGCTGATTGTTTTCGTTGTGAGCCTGATTTTGGTGGCGGCAACGCCTCATTTTGGTCCCGAGATCAAGGGGGCGCGGCGTTGGCTGGTACTGCTCGGGGTCAACATACAACCCTCGGAGTTCATCAAGCCCGCCTTTGTCATCATTGTTGCGTGGCTGTTCGGCGAATCCGCGCGCCGTCCCGACATGCCGGCAAACACATTCTCGCTTGTATTGCTACTCGTGGTGATCGCGCTTTTGGTTCTACAGCCCGACTTCGGCCAAACGATGCTGATCGCCGTGGTATGGAGCGCGCTGTTCTTCATGGCCGGCATGCGGCTGGTCTGGGTGGCCGGGATCGCAGGGCTAGCCGCTATCGGACTCTTGAGCGCCTACTATACAGTGCCGCACGTGGCGCGCCGCATTCAGCGCTTTCTCGATCCCGGTTCGGGCGACACCTTCAATATTGATATTGCCACGGAAAGCTTCGTGCGCGGCGGCTGGTTCGGCAAAGGACCGGGCGAGGGCACAGTTAAGCGTATCCTTCCGGAGAGCCATACCGACTTTGTGTTTGCGGTCGCGGCAGAGGAATTTGGTGTCGCTCTCTGTCTCGCGCTGGTGGCGATATTCGCATTCATTGTCATCCGCATGCTGATCCGCGCCATGCGCAATGACGATCCGTTCGCCCGTTTCGGTGCGGCCGGCCTGACGATCCTTTTTGCCACGCAATCGACGATCAATATGGCGGTGAACTTGCATCTCATGCCGGCGAAGGGCATGACACTGCCGTTTATTTCGTATGGCGGGTCGTCAATGATTTCGCTCGCATATGCAATGGGCATGCTGCTGGCGTTGACGCGCGAGCAGCCACGCGCCGAGATGATTTCGCCCAATCTGTTGGTGCCCGGGAGCCGGGTCTGATGGCTGCGAGCGGTGGGCCGCTCGTGTTGCTTGCGGCCGGCGGCACCGGAGGTCACTTGTTTCCGGCTGAGGCTCTGGCAACCGCACTCGGAAAGCGAAGGGTTACGGTCGAGCTTGCCACCGACCATCGCGCCGCGCATTTCGAATTTCCTGCCAGGGCCGTGCATCTGATCCCCAGCGCGACGGTGCGCGGGCGCGATCCGATATCGCTTGCACGCACGGCAACCTTGCTGGCGCTCGGCACTGCCAAAGCCTGGTCATTACTCGGCCGCATGAGGCCTGGCATTGTCGTCGGTTTTGGCGGATACCCGACGGTGCCGCCAATTCTCGCCGCAGGCTTGCGCGGCATACCGACGGTCTTGCACGAGCAGAATGGCGTCATGGGCCGTGCCAACAGGTTCCTCGCTCCTCGCGTGACCGCGATTGCCACGGGATTTCCCAAGCTCAAAAATCTCAATCCGCATTGGCAAAGCAAGATCACCTTCACTGGCAATCCATTGCGTCCACAGGTGCTCGCTGCTGCGCATTCGCCCTATGCCGCGTCAAACGAACGTGTGCGCCTGCTCGTCTTTGGTGGCAGCCAGGGAGCGCGCGTGATGGCCGAAATAGTCCCTTCGGCAATCGGATGTTTGAGTCCCGATCTGCGGACACGACTGTCGGTCGTCCAGCAGGCTCGCGCGGAAGACCTCGATGCGGTCCGCTCCGCCTATTCCAGCCTCGGCGTGGCGGCCGAGCTTGCGCCGTTTTTCTCCGACTTGCCTGCGCGCATGGCGGCGGCCCACCTGGTTATTTCACGTTCAGGAGCCTCCACTGTGGCGGAACTATCGGCCATCGGGCGGCCGGCTATTCTGGTGCCTTTGCCACACGCGCTGGATCAGGACCAGTTTGCGAACGCCGGAATCCTGCAGGATAGCGGCGGGGCAATCCGCATCGAGCAGCGCGATTTCACCCCTGAAAGATTGGCGAGAGAAATCTCGGCGCTGGTGCAGGATCCGTCCCGGCTTTCGAGTATGGCGCAGGCGGCCCGAAGGGCGGGCACAGCCGACGCCGCTGAGAGGCTGGCCGAGCTTGTTTTGAAAGTCGCGGAAAAATAGTCATTAACCACTTGTGCTGGCCTTGTTTCGGCCTTGCGTCTCCTGCAAGACACGACGGCGCGCGCAGACGCGCAATCGAAGGGCTAAGGGCGAACCCATGAAGCTGCCGCGCGACATCGGTCTGGTGCATTTCGTCGGCATCGGCGGCATTGGCATGAGCGGCATTGCCGAGGTGCTGATCAATCTCGGATATACAGTGTCCGGTTCGGACGTTGCTGACAGTGCCAACGTGAAGCGGCTCCGCGACAAGGGCGTCAAGGTCGCCATCGGACACAAGTCCCAAAATATCAATGGCGCCGACGTCGTGGTCGTTTCTTCCGCAATCAAACGTGACAATCCCGAGCTTGTTGCCGCGCGCGCCAAGCGTCTGCCGGTCGTCCGGCGCGCGGAGATGCTGGCGGAATTGATGCGGCTGAAAAGCTGCGTGGCAATTGCAGGCACTCATGGCAAGACGACCACGACTTCGCTAGTTGCGTCGTTGCTCGATGCGGGGGGGCTCGACCCAACGGTGATAAACGGGGGCATCATCAATGCGTATGGCACTAATGCGAGACTTGGGGCAGGTGACTGGATGGTTGTCGAGGCTGATGAATCCGACGGCACATTTCTGAAGCTGCCGGCGGACATCGCCATTATCACTAACATCGATCCGGAGCATCTCGATCATTTCCGTACCTTCGATGCCGTACAGGACGCATTCCGCGCCTTCGTCGAGAACGTGCCCTTTTATGGCTTCGCGGTCATGTGCACCGATCATCCGGTTGTTCAAACATTGGTAGGCAAGCTGGAAGATCGACGCATTCTCACCTACGGAGAAAACCCTCAGGCCGACGTACGCCTCGCCGACCTCGATCATCTCAACGGCCAGTCGCGTTTTTCTGTTCTGTTCAGCGATCGGGGCGGGAAGGTTTCGCACACGATCGACAACCTTACACTCCCAATGCCGGGCCGCCATAACGCGCTCAATGCAACCGCCGCCGTTGCCGTTGCGCACGTGCTTGGAATCAAGAGCGAGGCGATCCGCAATGCGCTTGCCAATTTTGGCGGAGTCAAACGACGTTTTACGCGCGTCGGCGAATGGAACGGCGCGACAATTATTGACGATTACGGGCATCATCCTGTCGAGATCGCGGCTGTGCTCCGCGCAGCGCGTGAGAGCACCAAAGGGCAGGTGATAGCCGTGATGCAGCCCCATCGCTACACAAGGCTACATGACCTTTTCGAGCAGTTCTGCACCTGCTTCAATGATGCCGACGCGGTGATCATCGCGCCGGTTTATCCTGCCGGCGAGCAACCCATCCCCGGGGCTGATAGAGATGCCCTGGTCACCGGTTTGCGTGCGCGTGGTCACAAGCAGGCGATGGCGCTGGAAGGATCCGACAGTCTTGCGCCGCTGATCAAGCGGATGGCAAAGCCGGGCGACTATGTCGTCTGCCTGGGCGCGGGTTCGATCACCCAATGGGCCTACGCGCTCCCCACGGAATTGAAGGCGCTATGAGCTTCCCCGACATTGTGCCAGAGCTCAAAGCCCGCATGCCCGAACTACGCGGACGCCTACTGGCCAATCAGCCGCTTGGTGAATTTACCTGGTTTCGGGTCGGCGGTCCCGCGCAAGCCTTCTTAATTCCTGAAGACGAGAACGATCTGGCGTATTTCTTGCGCAATCTCTCAACGGAAATTCCCGTCACTGTCATAGGAGCGGGATCAAACCTCATTGTCCGTGACGGAGGCGTCCCGGGAGTGGTCATTCGGCTTGGTCGCGGCTTCAATGATGTAAGGATTGAAGAGCATCGCGTTACTGCAGGCACGGCGATGCTCGATGTCATGGTGGCGCGCGCGGCTCAGGCGGCGGGCGTGGCCGGGCTTGCGTTTCTAAGCGGCATTCCTGGAACTATCGGCGGCGCCTTGCGCATGAATGGCGGC
Organism: Pseudolabrys sp.; assembly: GCA_036505835.1. Classification (GTDB taxonomy): domain Bacteria; phylum Pseudomonadota; class Alphaproteobacteria; order Rhizobiales; family Xanthobacteraceae; genus Pseudolabrys. Next base: position 46,257 of record DASXST010000076.1, read on the forward strand.
GCGTACGGCGGGGAAACGAAAGACGTTGTGCTTGAAACGCGCGGCATTGACCGCCAAGGCAATCTGCGCACGTTCAGCAATGGCGAGATGGGGTTTTCGTATCGGCACTGCAGTGCGCCCGACGATGTGATTTTTACAGCCGCGGTCCTGCAGGGACGCGCAGGTGAGCCGGAGCAAATCGCCGGTGAGATGGCCACAATCAAGAAAAAGCGCGAGGCAAGCCAGCCACGCAACCGCACCGGCGGCTCCACTTTCAAGAACCCTCCAGGCCATAGCGCATGGAAGCTTGTCGATGAGGCCGGCTGCCGCGGGCTCACCATCGGTGGCGCGCAGGTCTCCGAGCTTCACAGTAATTTCCTGATCAATCTTGGCAGCGCCAGCGCGGCCGATATCGAGACTTTGGGCGAAACGGTCCGCGAAAAGGTGAAGGAGAGTTCAGGGATCGATCTGGAATGGGAGATCAAGCGGGTTGGAGTGAAACGTTGAGGCAATGAAGCACGTCACGGTCTTGATGGGGGGCTGGTCGGCTGAGCGCGAAGTGTCCTTGCGCTCGGGGAAAGCCTGCGCCGATGCGCTCGAGCGCACGGGCTATCGGGTCAGCCGGGTTGACGTCAATCGCGACATCGCCGCGACGCTGAGCGCGCTCAAGCCCGATGCCGCACTCAATGTCCTGCACGGTCGCCCAGGCGAGGATGGCACGTTGCAGGGCATGCTCGAGGTTCTCGGCATTCGGTACACGCATTCGGGCGTGCTGGCATCCGCGCTTGCGATCCAGAAAGAAGTCGCCAAGGCAGTGCTCAAGACTGCGGGCATTCCTGTACCAGGAGGCCGGGTCGCGCTGCGCAAGGAAGTGGCGAAGCGTCACTTGCTGCCGCCCCCTTACGTAATCAAGCCGGTGGCCGAAGGCTCCAGCGTCGGCGTGTTCATCGTACGTGAGGATCACGCGCACCCACCGCAGGAACTGACGCGTGGCGATTGGCCTTTCGGGGACCGGATCCTTGTCGAGCCATACATTCCCGGCAAGGAGCTCACGTGTGCGGTCATGGGCGAGCAGGCCCTCGGGGTCATCGAAATCGTGCCGACCGTCAAGTTTTACGATTACGAAGCAAAGTACGCGCCCGGCGGGTCCAGGCATCTGCTGCCGGCTCCGATTGCCCCGGCTGTGTATAAGGAAGTCCAACGTCTGGCATTGGCCGCGCACCGAGCGCTCGGCTGCCGCGGCGTGACGCGCTCGGACTTCCGTTATGATGACAGTCTCGACGGAACAACGGGTCTCTTCTGCCTCGAGGTCAATACCCAACCTGGCATGACCGAGACCTCGCTGGTGCCGGAAATGGCACAGCATGCCGGCATCAGCTTTGACGAGTTGGTGCGTTGGATGGTGGAGGACGCCTCGCTCGACCGCTGAGGCACATTACCAAATTGGGTCCAGGCCTGCCGATCCTTCAACGTTTACTGATCATTTACCAATAAGCCTGAAGACTAGGCGATGGCGGCGCGCCGCGCGTTTGGCTGGCGATAAAGTCGTGCGCGCGGAGTTCACCGCTTTCCGGCGGCTTCGGGGATAACTCAGCTGAAGTCGATACCGAAGCATGATCATCATCATGATTCGGGCAGGGTTTGCGGCCCTTGGATCGGGCCCAACAAGTAAGCAGGTTGCGATGGAAGGTCGAGTGCGCCTCGCTCAATCGCTGAAACGACTCTCATCGTTCGTTTCGTGGCCGCGGTTGAATGACTGGCGCACGATGCGCATCGCGCGACGATGGGGTCATACGCTGGTCAGCCTGAACGTCCCGCGCGGACTTGGTTCGTCAGCCGCCGCGCTGCTGCTGCTTGGAAGTGTCAGCTATGGCGTCGTCAGGGGCGGACACGGGCCTCAGATTATCGAGAATGTCCACAACATCTGTGACACAGCCGCCAACAGACTCGGATTCCGCATTTCCGAAATTGCGCTTGACGGTGAGGGCGAGCTCCGGCGCGACGAAATTCTGGTCCTTGCCGGAATTACCGACCGCTCCTCGCTGCTGTTTCTCGATGCCACGCGCACGCGCGCGCGTCTCATGACGAATCCGTGGATTGCGGATGCTACTGTCCTGAAGCTTTATCCGGATCGCCTGCGGATTGAGATCAAGGAGCGCAAAGCGTTTGCGCTCTGGCAAAAAGACAGCCGCCTGAGCCTGATTGCCGCCGATGGCGCTGTGCTTGAAACGGCGGTGCCGCCACGTTTCTTGGCACTGCCGCTTGTTGTCGGCAAAGGTGCCGAACGGGGTGCCCAGGATTTCCTTGCGCTCATCGCGCGATATCCCGCCATCGCGCGCTTGACCGAAACCTCGGTGCTGGTCGCCGAGAGGCGTTGGAATCTGCGCCTCAAAGATGGCATGGAGATCATGCTGCCGGAAAACGACACCGAGCAGGCCCTGCGTATCCTTGTCGATCTCGACCGCAATAGAAAAATTCTGTCCCGAGATATCGTTGCGGTCGACCTGAGGCTGCCCGATCGCGTTACTGTGCGCCAATCTGATACGGCAGCAGCTGCGCGCGATCAGGCGCTCAAGGATGCAGAGAAAATAAAGAAGAACAAAGCCGGCAAGGGAGGCGAAGCATGACCGTGCTGCGCTTCGGCCTCACCCCGAAGATGAAACCGGTTTCGCCGAAGCGCGCGGCTGTGGTCGCGTGTCTTGATATCGGGACCAGCAAGGTCGTCTGTCTGATCGCGCGGCTCGAACCTCAGGCCCCGCAAGACGTTCTGCGCCGGCGCAGTCACGGCGTGCGCCTTTTGGCTTTTGCTCACACCGCGGCGAGTGGAATGAAAGCCGGATCGGTGATCGATCTGGTCGAGGCGGAGCAAATGGTCCGCCAGGCAATCGACATTGCCGAAAGCATGGCCGGGGTGGAACTGGAATCTGTCGTTGTGTCGATGTCGGGCGGCCGCCTCGGCAGCGAGCGTTTCATTGCCAACATTGATCTGGCGGGACGAGCGGTAACCGAAGCCGATATCGGCCGCGTGCTCGCTGCTGCAAGCCGGCATTCCGTGCGGGACGGGCGCGCCGTGCTGCACTCTCTGCCAATCGGATACACGGTCGACGCCGCCGCTGGAATTCGCGAGCCGCGTGGCATGCTTGGTCATCGTCTCGCGGTGGACATGCATATGGTCACCGCCGACGTGGCAACCGTGAGGAATCTGATGCTTACGGTTGAGCGAACGCATCTTTCTGTGGAAGCAATGGTGGCATCCCCGTACGTCGCGGGCCTCGCCGCGCTTGCCGATGACGAGGCTGACCTTGGGGTGGCGGCCGTGGATATGGGCGCCGGGACCACAAGTCTGGCGGTGTTTTCGGCCGGTCAGTTCGTTCACGCCGACGGGTTTGCCCTCGGGGGTCAGCACGTGACCATGGATATTGCGCGCGGACTCAACACCGGCATTGCCGACGCTGAGCGAATCAAAGCGATTTATGGCAGTGTTTTAGCGGGGGGATCGGATGAACGGGACATGATCGCGGTACCACCGGTGGAGGATGAAGAGCGCGAGCCTCCGCAATTTGTCTCGCGAGCATCGCTTGTGCGCATCATCAAACCCCGGGTCGAGGAAATCCTCGAGATGGTGCGCGATCGGCTGGCCGCGTCCCCCTTCGCGGCAGAGCCGCGCGGCCGCATCGTCCTGACGGGCGGTGCAAGCCAGCTCAACGGACTCGCTGATCTCGCCGCTCGCATCTTGCGGCGTCCCGTAAGAATAGGTCGTCCCCTGGGCGTGGCCGGTTTGCCTGAAGCGGCTAAAGGACCGGTCTTTGCGGTGGCGGCAGGCCTGCTTGTCTACCCACAGGCAGCACATCTCGAACACTTCGAACCGCGGCGTACGCGGCAATTGATGACAGGAACGGGCGGTTACATGGCACGGGTTGGACGATGGCTGCGCGAAAGCTTCTGACCCTTCAACGAAACCACGAATCGGCCGGTGGCGGAACGGCCCAGTTCGGCGGCGTGCAAATGCGTGATCGGCGCTTTCGGCGCGACGCAAGGCCTGCTGCCCGTGCATTCAAGAGGCAAACATGACGATCAACCTGACGATTCCGGACATCCGGGAAATGAAACCTCGAATTACCGTGTTCGGCGTCGGCGGCGCCGGCGGTAACGCGGTCAACAACATGATCACGGCGGGACTGCAGGGCGTCGACTTTGTCGTCGCCAACACCGACGCGCAAGCGCTCACCATGTCGAAAGCCGAGCGCATCATTCAGATGGGTGCGCAGGTCACCGAAGGTCTCGGCGCGGGATCACAGCCGGAAGTAGGGCGCGCCGCGGCGGAGGAGGTGATCGATGAAATTCGCGATCACCTCACCGGAGCGCACATGGTATTCGTCACCGCCGGCATGGGGGGCGGCACGGGAACGGGCGCCGCACCGATCGTCGCCAAGGTCGCACGAGAGCTGGGTATTCTCACGGTTGGCGTGGTGACCAAGCCTTTTCATTTCGAAGGTCAGCGACGCATGCGCTTTGCCGAAGCCGGCATCATCGAATTGCACAAAGTGGTCGATACCCTGTTGATCATCCCGAATCAGAATCTCTTCCGGGTAGCCAACGAAAAGACCACCTTTGCAGATGCCTTCGCCATGGCCGACCAGGTCCTGTATTCAGGCGTTGCCTGCATCACCGACCTGATGGTCAAAGAAGGCCTGATCAATCTCGATTTTGCCGATGTGCGCGCTGTCATGCGCGAGATGGGCAAGGCGATGATGGGTACTGGCGAAGCGTCGGGCGAGAAACGTGCGCTGACCGCCGCCGAAGCCGCGATTTCCAATCCGCTGATCGACGACGCCTCGATGAAGGGCGCCAAAGGTTTGCTGATTTCGATTACCGGCGGCAAGGACCTCACGCTGTACGAGGTCGACGAAGCCGCCACTCGCATTCGCGAGGAAGTCGATCAGGATGCCAACATCATCGTTGGCGCGACCTTCGATGAAACCCTCGAAGGCATTATTCGAGTCTCGGTGGTCGCTACCGGAATCGATAGCCCCGGAGCGGCTGTCCGTCAGGCCGGCCCGGCGGAGAGCGCACTCAAGGAACTCGCCGGCAAGATGCGCAGTGACAGCCGTCGAATCGCTGACCGCATTGAGCGCGCGCCGGTTCATGTGCCACCTTCGCTCGAGTCAGCCGCCCACGCCGCGGTCGCTGCAGCGATCCTGCCAACGGCGATCGAGGACGTCTCAATTCGCCCGATGCCGGTGAAGCCTTCGCTCTTCGAGCCGACGCAAGCCGAATCGCCTCCCGAGCCTCAGATGCCGGCTGCGTACATTCCGCCGGCCCCGGAACGCTACGCCCGCGCGCCGCGTATGCCGCGCATCGACGAACTGCCTTTGCCGGCACAGAACGAAATTCGGGCCCAACGGGGCGAACTTGGCGATGATCACCCCGAGAAACGCCGTATGACGCTCATGCAGAGGCTTGCTTCAGTCGGCATTGGCCGGCGGGCGGAGGCGGACCCGCCGACGCCGCCTCCTATGCCCCGAGCCGCGCGGCCCATGCCGCAATTTGAGCGTCCGCCGCAACGTCCTACGGCACGGCAGCCGGAAGGCCGGCCGGCCGAGCCTGTCTCCGAATATGCCCGCAGGGCGGCACCGCAGGGTCTGGATGCCCATGGCCGCACAGCACCTGTGAATAATTCGGCTGAGGAAGATCAACTCGACATCCCGGCCTTCCTCCGACGCCAGGCAAATTGACGGCGCATTGCGACACCGGCCCCGCTCCCCAGCCGAGGAGCGGGGCCGTTTTGCTTCTTTGTAATATACTGAAAGGACTAGCTTTTTTAGTTAAGGCAGACCGTCCGAATGGAACACGGTCTCCGGCGATGATCTTCAGCGGCGCAATTGTGGAGATCAACAGCCAGGGGCCGCGGGAATTACGGCAAAAAAGAGTAACAGTCGGTAAGAAACCGTGAGTTGGAGAAGCTCTGAGTCAGGCCTAAGGTTCAGGGGCGAAAGGGACATTCGCGCTATTGGGGATTGCCGCTCGGGCTTTCGGAGCGGCTTGAGACTGACGGCAGAAATGTGGCCCAGCAGGGGCCTCGGGGATGGGGCCGCACGGCATTCGAACAGCCGGGCGGAAGTCGGGGTAGATGAAGGGCGCCAAGCAAACAACGCTACGCCACCAGGTCGCCGTTTCGGGCATCGGCGTCCATTCGGGGCTTCCGGTTACCCTTACCCTGCATCCTGCCGATGACGACAGCGGAATTATTTTCCAGCGCATCCGACGTAACGGTTCTATCGAGCGCGAGATTCGGGCCGACGTGCGCGCTGTCACGGCGACAGAGTTCGCAACCGTTCTTGGCGATGCCAGAGGGCCGCTATGCTCGACGGCTGAGCACCTGCTCGCGGCCTTGCGAGGACTTTACGTCGATAACGTCGTTATCGAGATCGACGGACCCGAAGTCCCCATTATGGATGGCAGTGCTGCTGCGTTTGTCGAAGCCATCGACCAGGCCGGCCTTACCGCACGCGCATTGCCGCGGCGCTATATCGAATTGCTCAAGCCGATCACCGTGGCCAAGGACGGCGCCTACGGTGAATTGCGGCCTTATCAGTACGGCTTCCGGGTCGAAGCCGAGATCGACTTCGATCACCCCTTGATTGGCCAACAGGCGCTCTCGCTGGACATCGAGCCCGATACGTTCCGTCGCGAAATCGCGCGTGCCCGCACGTTCGGATTTATGCGCGACGTGGCCAAGCTCTGGAGTGCCGGCTACGCCTTGGGTGCCTCGTTTGAGAACACCCTGGTCGTCAGCGAGGACCGGATACTCAATCCCGACGGCTTGCGGTTTGCAGACGAGTTCGTCCGCCACAAGATCCTCGATGCCATCGGCGATCTGGCGCTCGCCGGTCAACCGCTTCTCGCCGCTTACAAGACCATTCGCGGTGGGCACAGGCTGAACCATGCGGTTCTGTCCGCTTTGATGGCCGATCCAAGGGCCTGGCGGGTCGTCGAGGCGGCAGCGGAACCTGTGCGTCGCACACGTGGTCACGCCCATGTCGTTACCGGCCTGGTAGCGCCGGCTTACAGGCCCGAAGTGGCCTGAACCCAGCATTTTCGCCTTAACTGTCGCCTTAATCCGGGCCGATTATCGGCTTAGTCGCATGGCGAAATCGGCCATTTTCGGATAAACCGGCGCGCATTGCCTCGCTGCCGGGACAGATCGTTGCCAAGCTTTGGGGGAAGCAAACGTCGCGTGAATGAGTTTGTGTGCAGGCTTCTAATGGTCAGGACGATGCGCAAACCTGCTGCAGTCGCGACTGCGCCGGCAGATCCGGGATGCCGGATTGGTATTGCGCGCACACTGGCGGTCATCGCCCTCGCTGCCAGCCTGGGCGCGTGCAGCAGCCTCGATTTTTTCGCCAAAAAAGATGACACCGCCCCCGATGCGCCGGCCGATAAGCTTTACAACGAGGGGCTCTATCTTCTGAATGCCAAGAAGGATCCCAAGCAGGCCGTCAAGAAGTTCGAAGAGGTAGACCGCCAGCACCCGTACTCCGAATGGGCGCGCAAGTCCCTGATCATGACCTCGTATGCCTACTATCAGGCTGGCGAGTACGACGACTGCGTCAATGCGGCGAAGCGCTATATCACTCTGCATCCTGGTGGAGCGGATGCCGCGTACGCGCAATATCTGATTGGTTCTTCCTATTTCGACGAAATTCCCGATATCACCCGCGATCAAGCACGCACCGATAAAGCGCTCGCTGCGCTTGACGAAGTCATCCGCAAATATCCTGGCAGCGAATATGCGGTTAGTGCCAGGCGGAAGATGGCAGTTGCCCGCGATCAACTGGCCGGCAAGGAAATGGAGGTCGGCCGCTATTACCTTAAGAAGAAAGACTACACCGGCGCCATCAACCGCTTCAAAGTGGTCGTCACCAAATTCCAGACGACGCGTCACGTCGAAGAAGCGCTGATGCGCTTGACCGAATCGTACATGGCGCTCGGCATAGTCGATGAGGCCCAGACGGCGGCCGCCGTCCTCGGGCATAATTTCCCGGATAGCTCGTGGTACAAGCACGCTTACGCGCTGGTGAAGACAGGTGGCGTCGAGCCGAAGGAAAATGAGGGTTCCTGGATCAGCAAGGCGTTCAAACGTATCGGGTTGGGCTAGCGAGCTCGCCCGATAGATTTACCCACATCGGTTTGGCCGGGCTTGTCCCGGCCATCGTCGTCTCTGAATATGGAATCGCAGGACGTCTGCCCGGCCGAGTCCCGGGAATGACGACTGCCAGGACAGTAAGACCATGCTCTCCCGACTTTCGATCCGAGACATCGTTCTGATCGACCGGCTCGACATCGACTTTGCCGACGAGCTTGCCGTCCTTACCGGCGAGACCGGCGCAGGCAAGTCGATCCTGCTCGATGCCTTTGCTTTGGCCTTGGGCGGGCGCGGGGACCAGTCGCTGGTGCGGCAGGGTGCGGAGCAAGGTCAGGTTACTGCGGCGTTCGAGGTTGCACGCGATCATCCGGCGCGGGCCGTTCTCGCAGCTGACGCTATCTCGGTCGAAGACGAACTGATCCTCCGTCGCGTGCAGTTCGCCGACGGACGCACCCGTGCTTTCATCAACGACCAGCCGGTGAGCGTCCAAATTCTCAAACAGGTCGGCAATTCGCTGGTCGAGATCCACGGCCAACACGATGAACGGGCCTTAATCGACGCCGGAACGCATCGCCGTCTGCTCGACGCTTTCGGCGGGCTTGAGGGTCAGGCGGCAAAGGTCGAGGCTCTATGGACGGCGCGGCAAGAAGCGCAGGCTGCAGCCGAAGCTCATAAATCCGAGGTCGACCGGGCCAAGCGCGAGGGCGACTGGCTGTGTCACGCTGTCGATGAGCTCAACAAGCTCTCGCCCCAAGCTGGCGAAGAAACCGCGCTTGCCGAGCGGCGCACCGCCATGATGCAGGCTGAGAAAGTCGCGGAGGACTTGCGCAATGCCCACGAGGTTATCGCCGGCGTGAATTCCAGCGTGCCCGCGCTTTCGGGCGTGATCCGGAAGCTCGAGCGGCGCGCGGCGCAGGCCCCCAGCCTGATCGAGCCGACAGTGAAAGCCCTCGATGCGGCCTTGACCGCACTCGATGAAACGCGGTCCCAGGTTGAAGCGGCCCTGCAAACTGCCGATTTCGATCCTGCCGAACTCGAGCGCATCGAGGAGCGGCTATTCACGCTTCGCGCGGCGGGACGCAAATACAATGTGCCGGTCGACGAGCTTTCCGCGCTGGCTCGTAAATTTAACGGAGACATCGCGGTCATCGACGCCGGCGAGGAAAAGCTCAAGGTGCTGGAGGTCGCCGCTGCACAAGCCGAGGCCGCCTACCGTTCCGCGGCCCAGGCATTGTCGCAGGCACGCGGCAAGGCAGGCGCCGCTCTCGACAAGGCCGTCAACGGCGAACTCAAGCCGCTCAAGCTGGAGCGGGCGAAATTTTCCACCCGAGTCGACAGCGACCAGGCTGCCGCCGGGCCGCATGGCATCGACCGGGTAGAGTTTTGGGTGCAGACCAATCCCGGCACGCGGCCGGGACCGTTGATGAAGGTTGCGTCCGGCGGCGAGCTGGCGCGCTTTCTGCTCGCCTTGAAGGTGGCGCTGGCCGACCGCGGCTCGGCGCCGACGCTCGTGTTCGACGAGATCGACACCAGCGTCGGGGGTGCCGTGGCGGATGCGATCGGCATGCGTCTCGCCAAATTGGCCCGCGGTGTCCAGGTGCTTGCTGTCACGCACGCGCCCCAGGTGGCGGCTCGCGCCGGCCGACATTATCTCATCACCAAGGATGCGCTCGAGAAGGGTAAGCGGGTTGCGACGCGCGTCACCGAGCTGGCATCGGAGCGACGGCGCGAGGAGATCGCCCGCATGCTGGCGGGGGCCGAGATCACCAACGAGGCCCGCGCCGCAGCCGAACGGCTGATGAAGGCCGCAAGTTGACACCTTTAAGTCATTCAGGCGTGCGCCGGAATCACTGCGAATAAAAATATGCCCGCCAAACACGCAACCAGTATCTCAGTGACTGATCTCACCGAAGCGCAGGCAAAGGCCGAGCTGAAGCGGCTCGCGGCTGAAATCGCGGCGCACGACAAACGTTATTACCAGCAGGACGCACCGACCATAACGGACGCCGAATACGACGCCCTGCGCCAGCGCAATGCCGCGATTGAGGCGCGCTTTCCGGAACTGATCCGTCCGGACTCGCCGTCGCAACGCGTCGGTGCGGCGCCTACCGGAAAATTCAAGAAAGTGCGGCACGCCGTGCCGATGCTGTCTCTCGACAATGCCTTCAGCGACGAAGATGTCATTGATTTCGTCGCTCGCATTCGCCGCTTCCTGAGACTGGGCAACGATGAGAAGATTGCATTCAGCGCAGAGCCGAAGATCGACGGTCTCTCGATGTCCCTGTGCTACGAAGACGGCGAACTTGTCACGGCTGCGACGCGCGGCGACGGCGCTGAGGGCGAGGACGTCACCGCCAATATCCGCACGCTTGAGGATGTGCCGAAAAGGCTAAAGGGCCGTCATGTCCCGAAGGTCTGCGAGGTGCGCGGCGAGGTCTATATGACCAAGCACGCATTCCTTGCCCTCAACGAACGACAGAAAGCGGCGGGCGGTCAGATATTTGCCAATCCGCGGAATTCTGCCGCCGGCTCCTTGCGGCAGAAGGACCCCGCCATTACCGCTTCTCGGCCTCTCGGATTTTTTGCCTATTCCTGGGGCGAAATGAGCAAAATGCCGGCCGAGACGCAGTCCGGCATGATCAAGTGGTTCGAGTCCTGCGGCTTCAAGACCAATCCTCTCGCCCGGCTCTGCCGCTCCACCGAGGAGCTGATGGCCTTCCATCACAAGATCGAGGAGAGTCGGGCCGAGCTCGACTACGACATCGACGGCGTCGTCTACAAGGTCGACCGCATCGACTGGCAGGAACGGCTCGGTTTCGTGTCGCGCGTGCCGCGCTGGGGCATCGCGCATAAATTTCCCGCCGAGCGCGCGATCACCGTTCTCAAAGGAATTGAGATTCAGGTTGGCCGCACCGGCGCGTTCACGCCGGTGGGCAAGCTGGAGCCGGTCAGTGTCGGCGGCGTGATCGTGCAAAACGTCACGCTGCACAACGAGGATTACATCAGAGGCATCGGCGGTGGGGGCGAACAACTGCGCGGCGGCCGCGACCTTCGCATCGGCGACACGGTCGTGGTGCAGCGGGCAGGGGACGTGATCCCGCAGATCGTCGATGTCGTCGCTGACAAGCCGCGCGGGAAAGAAAAGTACCAGTTTCCGACCAGGTGTCCGTGCCCGCTTAAAACGAAGGTGATGCGCGAGGAAACCGCGACCGGCGAGGAGGGCGCCCGCGCCCGCTGCACCGGCGAATTCGCCTGCCCGTATCAGAAGATTCAGCATCTGATGCTGTTCGTGTCGCGCCGTGCGTTCGATATCGAAGGCCTGGGCGAGAAACAGATCGAACTGTTCTTCGAGAAAGAATGGGTCAAGGAACCGGCTGACATCTTCGCATTGGAAAAGAAACACAGGAGCGACTTGCTCGAGCAGGAAGGCTTCGGCGAAACCTCGGTGCGCAACCTGTTCAACGCGATCGAGGCGCGGCGCAAGATCGCGCTTGACCGGTTCATCTATGCGCTCGGCATCCATCACGTCGGCGAGACCACGGCGCTTGCGCTCGCGCGCGGCTATGGCTCGTGGAAAGCCTTCCACGATGCCGTCCTGAAGATCGCCAAGGACGACGCGGAGGCCGCCGCCGAAATGGACGCGCTCGATCAGATCGGCGATACGGTCATCGAAGCGGTGAAGGCCTATTTCGGTGAAAGCCATAACCGGGGCATCGTCGAGCGGTTGACCAAGCAGGTCACCATCCTCGATGCGGAGAAGCCGAAGACGAACACCGCGGTTGCTGGTAAGACGGTGGTGTTCACCGGTGCGCTGGAGAAGCTGACGCGCGAAGAGGCCAAGGCCCAGGCCGAGCGCCTTGACGCCAAAACAGCCGGGTCAGTTTCCAGGAAAACCGATTATGTGGTTGCCGGTCCCGGCGCCGGCTCCAAGCTTGCGGACGCCAAGAAGCTTGGCGTGACGGTGCTGACCGAGGATGAGTGGCTCAAGCTGATCGGCGCGTGACCGTTATTGCTGGATCCCCGCTTGCGGGGGAACGAACGGAACGGGTCGTTCCGCCCGACAGTCATGCCCTTTGTGCGGCATGCCTTTCCCATTCTCCGTTCGTGCCCGCGAAAGCGGGCATCCAGCAGACGACCCACCGGTCGTTTGAGTCCGGCTGGGTGCCCCTTGCGCGGGGACGAACTGAGACGATCAGCGCTAGCTACAACGGCTTCGTCGCCCTCTCGAGCCATTTGCGCGTCGGCGCATCGACGAGCGGGCCGAGCACCTCGTGCACGCGCTCATGATAGCTATCGACCCAGGCGCGTTCCTTGCGGCTGAGCATCGGCACGTCGATCAATCGACGGTCGATCGGCGCCAGCGTTAGTGTCTCGAAGGTGTTGAGGGGCTTTTCGGCGCCGACGGGCTCGGGAGCGGCGATCACCAGCACGAGATTCTCGATGCGAATGCCGTAGGCGGCCGTTTTGTAATAGCCAGGCTCGTTCGACAGGATCATGCCGCGCCGAAGAGGCACAGTGCCGAGCTTTGATATGCGTGCAGGACCCTCATGGACCGAGAGATAGCTGCCGACGCCGTGGCCGGTCCCGTGATCGAAATCGAGGCCGGCCTGCCACAGCGCCGTTCGTGCCAGAGGGTCGAGCTGGGCCCCGCTCGTGTTCTCAGGAAACACAGTGGTCGCAATGGCAATGTGACCCTTGAGCACGCGCGTAAAGCGGTCCCGCATCTCCTCGCTTGGTTCGCCGACGACGATTGTCCGAGTGATATCCGTGGTGCCGTCTTCGTACTGCGCGCCAGAATCGATCAGGAAGAGCTCGTTCATTCCGATGCGCCGGTTTGACGCGCGCGTAACGCGATAGTGCACAATGGCGCCATTCGGGCCCGCGCCGGCGATGGTGGGAAAGGAGATGTCCTTGAGCGCGCCGGTGTCGCGGCGGAAGCTTTCGAGTGCAGCCACCGCATCGATTTCAGTCAGCTTGCCGGACGGCGCTTCCTTGTCGAGCCACGCTAGAAATCGCGTCACCGCCACGCCATCGCGCTTGTGAGCGGCGCGACTGCCCACGATCTCGGCGTGGTTCTTCGTGGCCTTCAAAGACGTGATCGGATCTGGCCCGCGTTGCGGCTTGCCGCCGTGTTCGATGATCAGGCGCGTCAGAGCCTCGGAGGCGGTCGCCTGGTCGAGCCGGATGGTCTTCTCCTTGAGCGCGACAAGATCGCGCGCGAGATCATCCGGTCCGCGCACGTCGGTAAATTCCTCCAGCGCGTGACGAACGTTGTTACTGAGCTTAGCTGTTTCGACGTAGAGCGCTGGTCTGCCTTCCAGCGGCACCACTGCGAACGCGAGTGCAAGGGGCGTGTGCGTGACATCCGCGCCGCGCATATTGAAGGCCCAGGCGACATTCTGCGGATCCGATACGAGTAGAGCGTCGGCTCGCAGCTTTTTCAACTCGGCGCGGACGCGCTTGAACTTGTCAGGCGCAGCTTCGCCGGCGAGCCTGATCTCGCGCAGTGTCACCGGGCCGACTGGCGGAGCGGGACGATCTCGCCAGAGCGCGTCAATCGGATTGCTGTCGGTCGCAACCAGCTCTACTCCCGCGACCGCGCAAGCCTTTTTCAGCTTGTCCGACTGGTCGCTGGTGTGCAGCCAGGGATCGTAGCCAAGCGTTGAATTCGGCTTCAAGTTTTGCTCGAGCCATTGCTCCGGCGGGTTCTCGACCAGGTGCTCGATGGAAAAAATACTGCCGTCAACCTGGCCGTTTGCCTGCACGGTGTAGCGCCCGTCGACGAACAACGCCGCGCGGTCGGTCAGAATCACGGCGGTCCCGGCCGAACCAGTGAAACCGGTAAGCCAGGCGAGGCGCTCTTCGCTTGCAGGCAGATATTCGTTCTGCTGGCGGTCGGCGCGCGGCACGATGAACCCGTCGAGGCTGCGGCGTTTCAATTCGGCACGCAGTTCGGCGACACGCGCGGCGCTCTGTACGCGCTCGCTCGAATCATCGAACGTCTGAAAGCGGGCCTCAAACATCGAAGCGACTCTACCGTGGTGCGCGTCCCGGGCAATGCAGGCATGCACGAACCGGCGAAAGTGACGCGCACAGCATACGCGCCAAGTTGGTGAAAATTCTTGCTCCGTCGCTCGCAGATTGGGCAGCAAACCGGGCCCTCATCCAAAATTTGTGCATTGCACCGATCGCACCAGCTGATGGTTAAGATTTCCGAAAACGATCAATCGATTCATGTCGGATTTACAGGGCAACCATGCAAGGCCGCGGATACTGGCGACGGTGTGGAGAGTTATATTGCCACGCAATAAGTCGAAGCGCGTTGCCGTGCTTCGATGGTGAGAAGGAGATGTGAAAATGGTTGCCGTCACTTATGGAGTTACCCGCGTACCCACTGCCAAAGCCGCTGAGCGAGCCAAAGCCGCTGCGCCGCGCAAAAGCGTTTTCATTCGTTTCATGGATGCGCTCGTGGCCTCGCGCATGAAGCAAGTCCATCGCGAAATTGCAAAGCATGCGCATCTGTTGCCGTACACGTTTGATGAGCGAGGCAATCGCTTGATCAACAGCGTCGACAAGCTGCCGTTTAGCGGCTGATTGCTTCCGCTTCGCCAGCGAAGCCGCCCCGGTGTCCCCGACCGGGGCGGCTTTGTTTTGTATGCGCCGCCCGGCGCATGACCAACGTGACCCACCCCTGAAGCGTGATCCGCCGTTCAAGTCTCAGCCCCTGGGCGCGGTATATGGCGAGAACAGCATTGGCGTGACCAGGCAGCAGACCCGACAGCACCATGTGCGCGCCGGGGGCGGCGAGCTTGCGCAGCGGCACGGCCAACCTTGTGAGCGGCGTCATCAGAATATTGGCAAGGACGAGATCGTATGGCGCGTGCCCCCTGATGACTTGCGCACCGGCTCCAGTGGCAGGTACGAACGTGATCATCGATGCGGCGTGGTTGAGTTGCGCATTGGCTCGGCCGGACCGGACCGCGACCGGATCGATATCGCCGGCGACGGCGTGGGTGCGCCACAAGCGGGCGGCTGCGATTGCCAGGACTCCGGTTCCGGTGCCGACATCGAGGACCCGCCGTGCCTTTCGTCTCTTTGCGAGATCGCCGAGCGCAAGCAGGCAGCCCAGTGTCGTGCCGTGATGACCGGTGCCGAAGGCGGGGGCGGCCTCGATTTGAATGCCGATGTCGTTGGCTCTTAGCCCGCCGCGCGCGTGCGCGCCATGAACGACCAAGCGGCCGGCGCGGACTGGCCGAAGCCCGGCGAGGCTTTGCGCCACCCAGTCGCTGTCGGCGACGGGCTCGATCCTGAGCGCATTAGCCGCTGTCCGCCCCGCCGCCAGCGTGATCAGCTCGCGTAAGCCAGTCTCGTCGGGAGCGGCGCGGAAATGAATCGCCACGTGCCAGCGTCCATCATCGCCCTCGAATGCGGCGCAAGCCGTATCCTCGGCATCGAGGCTTTCGCCGAGATAAGTAGCAAGCCGGCGGGCGGTTGGCTCGTCGCAGGTGAGGCGTGCGACACTGGTGGGTGCCTTCATGCGGCGCAAGTTTGCCCTTCGCATTCGCGCACGCAATGGCTATTTAGTCGCTGTGACGATCGAAAGAGCCCATTCCACCGAGATCGAAGCCCTTGCTCTGGCCCGCCGCAGCGGCTGGCCGGAGGATTTGCGCGTGCTGCTCTCGCGCTATCCCCGCGAGCAGTGGGAGTCTCATGCCAACCTAGGCGACATGGCGCGCTTCTGGCTGTCGCGCCACGCCATGTTTCGCGAGTTGTCGCAAGCGATCGGACGGATCACGGCGCAGTTTCGCGCCGGACAGATTCCGCCTGCCGAATTTGCCCGTCAGTTCGTGCCGCGCCTGCAGTTCATGCTGGATCAGCTGAACGTGCATCATCAGATCGAGGATCTCCATTACTTCCCGATCTTTCGCGATGCAGACGCCCGCCTGACCCGCGGATTCGAGGTGCTGGAAGGCGATCATCACCACATCCACTTCGACATGGCGCGTACGGCAGAAAGTGCCAATGCATTGCTGCAGACCCTGCAAGGAGATCCCGACACGCTGCGCCGTTGCGGCGACGACTATGCGGATGCGAGTGGATTACTGGTGAAGGGACTGATGCGGCATCTCGACGACGAGGAAGATCTGATCGTGCCGCTGATCCTCGATCGCGGGGAGGACGCGCTCGGCGTGGCGCACGGATAGAAAAGGAATTCGTCATCGCCGGGCTTGTCGCCACAAGTCGGGCAGGCCCGACTTCCGCTGTGATCCCGATAACTGTGGGAATGCGTCCATAAGCGAGATGGCCGGGACAAGCCCGGCCATGACGATCGCAAATCGCGCCGAAAAAAGTTCGCTGTCTAATGCCGCTTGAAATACTGGATGTCGCGCTCGTGCCTGAGTGCCGCCCTTCTGGTGGAAAAAGTGCCGAGATTGCGACGCTTGCCGGTGCGAGGATTTTTCTTGCGCGAGTAGAGGCGGAACCTGCCGTCAGCGAGTTTGCGGATCATCGCTGATCCTCCGTTGTCACCAGCCGCGCGCCTGCACGGGAACCGAAATCATAACGTTGCGAAGAAATTGCAGTTCCTGAGACCGCCTGAGTTTATTTGGTGATTAGTTGCCTGGAGGCCGCTGCCTGTTTTCTCTGCTCCGCCGGTGAAATGGCGAGGGTGAGCCAGACGTTCCATCCGTCCGGGCGATGCTCGGACCAGAATTCCCAATAGCCCTTCAAATTCAGATAGCCCTAGTATTGCTCACTGATGGGAAAATGTAGCCGACCTGCGGACCGATGCCGGCGACGCGCGATTCAAAGCAGCCAACCCGATCACCCGTACCGCTGTCACAGGAAATCTGGTTGTACACGTAGCCGACGAGGCCGACCTGCCACTGTTTGGTGAGGAATTATGATGCGCCCCAATCAAAGTGCATGTCGACGCCGCTATGATATTGCGTATGCGTATTTGCACTTCAGCATTTTGGCAACACATGCGGTATAGGCGCACCGTGCCGTATCAATTCATTAATTGTGCTTCGGGAAATTTCCATTTGCCGTTCAGAAGCTCGTCGCGTGGACGATAGAGCCGCACCATGTAGTTCCAATCCTTCACGGTGGGCAGGCAATTCGGAATCTTCCCGTCGCAGCCGCCGAACTGGATGGAGACCGAGCCGTCGGCGCTCTTCTTCGCCGTGAGGCTGTTGAATGAGTAGGCATTGTCCTGGTTCTTCCTGAAATGGCCCGTGGCGTCGTAGACGCTGACCGACCAGAAGGCGTCGACGGGGACCTTGGCTGGAACGTTGAGCTTGTAAATCGCAGCGCCGTCGTTCTTGGCCGGCGTAACGTTGAGGTAAATCGCATCCTTCTCGGGATTGCCGCCCCATGCCGACGCGGTGCCGATCAGGTGCCGGACTGCATCGACCTGCGTTCGCGACCCGAACGCCTTTTGCAGGTCCGGGAGCGTCGCGTTCAAGGCCAGCAGCAAATCGCGCACTTTCTTGTGGCTCACCGGATCCCAGTTGGTCGCCTCGAAACGCCCCGGGCTCTTTTGCTTGACGACGACCGCATCCTGGAGCGCGTGCGCCTGTTTCGTATCCTGCGGGTCGGCGGGATTGACCAGAACACGCAGCGCCACAAAGAGGTAGCGCGTGCCGACCTCGGACCTCGTGTAGGTGTAATTGCCGCCGCCATAGCCGACCTCGAAAACGTAGTGATTCTCGTTGATGGCGGTGATCGACATGAAGCGCTTGCCCGGCTTCGGCAGGGTGATCTTCACCGGCCCGGCGTCGAGGTCGAACACCGCTTCCGAATAAAGCGTGTCGCGGTTCGGCCGCACGCCGGTACCCTCCAGCGGCAGCTCGCGGAGGTGAACGAACTTGCCGAGCGCTCCGCGCTTGACGAACTGCGCGAAATACATGTCGGTCTCTGCGCGATTGAAATTATCGGCCGTGACCGTCACGGCATTGCCAGCCGGCGATTGCGCCTGCGACGCATTAATCATGCAAAACAGCGCGAGACCGGCGAGAACCGCTCTACTCATTTTTCTTCCCCCGCCGTATCACTTCTTCGGTCGATTTCTTCAGGCCATGGATGAATTTTTCCGTCTGCGTTTGGCTGATGCGCACCAGTGGCGGTGGGTAATACGTGCCGTCGGACACATCTTTCGACGGCCCGTAGAAACGATAGGTCAGGTTGTATTGCTTGCCGGTTGGTGTGGGTATCCAGTTTGATTCCGGAATGCCGTCGGGTTGTTTCGGCCCAAAGGCCAGCGTGAGCGAGCCATCATCGTTGAGTTTCAGCGCCGATTGCTTGTTGAGCAGATAACGTTTGATTGGATTGGGTATCACTTTGAAATCGACGCCATCGACCGCGATGACTGACCAGAAGTAGCGCGTCTTCGAGAGCGGCAGCGCCTCCTTCGGATAGGTCTGCGTGTAGGTCTGGCCGCCGTCGAGACCCTGGCCGGCGAAGTACACGACTTCCTTGCTGTTGTTGGCCCATATGCCTGCGTAATTCGCGACGCTCCGCATCACGTAATCGGTGCGGTAGTTGCCGATGAGGCGCGGACGAGTCCACCCGTTCGCCGCCTTGCCCATTTTCTGAATCTCGCCCTGGAAGGCTGGGATCGCATATTTGCGGATCACCTCGTCGATGCGCGTGCGCTGCGCCGGATCGGCCGCCGCCTTGGTGACCGCGCGCGTCTTGTCGCGCACATCGATCATGCCGACGTTGAGATCGGCCTCGCTCGCAAGGATCTCCTCGGTCTTGTCGAAGCCCTCGACGCCCGGCAGCTTGCTGTTGGGAAAGTCCGGCTTCACCACTGCAGGCTCGATCAGCGGTGAGCTGGTCGCCTTCATCGTGACCTTTTTCTGCAGCGTGACCGCATCGGCCGGATTGGCGCCAAGTTCGATTCGCATCAAAATGCGCGACTTCCTGCTGGGAAGATCGACGCGCTGCGTGCCCTTCGGCAGCGTGATCCCTTTCGCGCCCTTCAGGCAAAAAGCGAACTTTCCGAACGGGTGTTTCGGGTAGTTGCGCTCATTGATGTTGGCGGTTACCTCGCCCCAGCCGTTGAGCGCCTGCACCGTGTAATAGCGGCCCTTGATCTCCGGCAACTCGATCAGCGTGCAGCTCTTCTCGTCGACCGCGACCCATGCCTCGCTGTAGACGACGTCGAGGTTCGGGTTTGCCCAATCCACGGCGCCGGGTTCGCGGTGGACGATCTGGTTCCATTTCATGCCGTCCTTGAAGTCGAGGTTCTCCTGCCGCAGCACCAGCCAGCGGCCGAGCATATATTGGTAGGCCTCGACAATATCCCTGTCGGTGACGCGCGCGGGCTGCGCGCGAACGTCCGTGATCGCAGACGCCAGCGCGACCGATATGCAAAGCGCGAACCTGGCTTTCATCCCTACGTCCCCCGTTCAGTCCCCCGGTCCGCGTAGTCTATCCGCTGTATTCGGGAAAGTTCAGGCCATTATTTGCCGAAATCCGGAATGCAAGCCGGCCTGGCATTGCTGTACGGGCCCGAAACCGGCTGACCAATCCGGATCTTCGATCGAATTCTACCCATCCATCGGCTGAGGACCGTGATAACCCTCGGCGATGATAATGTCGGCCACGGCACTGCCTTGGCGAATTTCAATTGCCTTGGCGTATTCTGGCGATCGGTAGCATTCAAGCGCGGTTGCGTAGTCCTTGAACTCAATCACCACAATTCGTGATCGTCCTTTTCCTTCAACCACCTCCGACTTGCCGCCGCGAATGACAAAGCGGGCTCCGTACTTGCGGAGAGCGCTTCGGGTTTCAGCAACGTACATTTTGTGGCTCTCGGGGTTGCTGATATCGACCGACACAATCCAATAGCCTTTTACCATCGCATTCCCATTTCTATTCGCATTGTGGCCTATTTGCTACATCCCGGCACTCGAAGCCATGTTAATGATTCGTTAACTGATTTTCCTGACAATCTTAACGAAGTCGGAGAAGCATCATGCTGCAAACCGACATAGCGATACTCGAACAGCGACAAAGGGCCCTCGAGAAAGAAATCGGCGAGGCTCTCTCCCATGCGCCGGTCGACGATCCGATGATCGCCTACCTCAAATCCCGAATTTTATACGTCAAGGAAGAAATCAGCCGTCTTCGTCACGAAGCTTTTGCTTGGTCCCATTGAGTGTTGATCTGCTATTGCGCGCGCCGGGACAGCTCTGGCCACAATCTTCCTTCTGATCCCTTCAATCATTCTCAGCTCGGATATTCGCTGCTGCATCTAGTGCGCCCGAGCGCGCGGAGGCGTCGAGCGTAGCTCCAGCGAGCAGGACCTTGCGGCGTCCGACTGCGAGATCATTCGTGCTATTCACCCGCAGATCAGGGTGACCCATCCGGCCACGGTGACGGCCGCAGCCCAGGGATGTCCGCGGCTTTTGGCGATGTGTCCCGGCAGCGAGCCTGCGATAAAAAAGATCGCGATCGCGCTCGCGACGAGGATGAGAAGCACGATCCAGGCAAAAACGTCGATCATCAACGCTGTCCCTCCCTTTTGAATGCCGCGAAACTCAGGGCGGGACCGCTTTCACGTATCAGTGCCGCCCGCGGGCGTGCGATCGCTGGCGGAAAACGCCGGCTTATTTTTCCGTATCGACGACTTTCCTCCAGGTATGGTCCGGATTGTACGAGGTCATGCGCGAGGCAATCCTCTCCGTCCGTGGCCCCAGATCTTTTTCATAGATGTCGCCGTCATTGTTGATGATGAAGGTCATGATGCCGGAGTTACCGTACTCGGCGGGATAGGCGATGAGACCGAATCCGCCGATCATGTTGCCGCGCACGATGTAATCCACGGCGCCGCCTGGTGCGTTCGGGCCCTGGCTGGTCAGGATTCTGAAGTAGTAGCCGTGATAAGGCTCGCCGGAGCCGACGCGATAGCCCCGCTGGGTGGCTGTGGCGACAGCCTCACCGAGCGGACTATCCGGCTCGCTGCCTGACGTCGGCCAGTACAGGCCGTCCTTCTTGCCGGGCGAGCTGACGACCTTCTGCGCGTAAACCGCCTGCCCATTCTTGTCCTTGAACATGTCGGCGTACTCATTCTGCGCATCCCAGTAGGCGAGGGCCGCTTTCATCGCTCCAAGCTCGTTGCGGCCGATGCGGCGCGCAAGGATCTCCTCGCGGCCCGCAGCGGTGTCGAAGCTCCATTGTCCGTCGCGTTGGGCCAGCGGTATCGGGAACGGCCACTCGTTTTGCCCGATCACGAGAACCGACGGCTTGCCGCTCTCCGCCACGATCCGATGTTGGGCGTCATAGGCGGTGAGAAATTCCTTCTTGATGTTCTCGTCCTCCACCGGATCACCGGATGAGACGAGCTCCTGTGAGCCCGGCCCGAGTATCGACACAACCGACCGGCGGTCGCCGCTTCTTGCCGCTGCGACAAGAGCTTCGACGGCAGCATCGGGTGTGTTGAATTTCTGCTGGGCATGGGCGAGGGATGACAGCACGAGCGCAAGAACTGTCGTTCCGGTCAACAGAGCGAGCTTACTCAGGAAACGAACCTTGTTTGTCTTGATCATGGCTGTCTCCTCTCAGTGCGGCCCTGACGACACGGTCGGAATCCGTGCGCCCGAAGCAATCCACCGGTCATAGCTCTCGAACTTCACGCCGAGCTTGTCATAGTAGACGCGCAGGTAGCCGTCGCGGCCACGCACGACCGCATCGGGCCTGACCGTTTGCACCTCCTGGGCCATTACGCCGACATAGGCCTTGTCTCCGCCGTTGTAGATGAAGCGGTAATAGCCGAGACCATTGTTGAGATGGCCGAGGAGCATGATGTCGTGCTTGAGTGCGATGTCCGACCGCCGACCGCCGCCACCGCCGCGCCCGCCACCGCCACCGCGGCCACCACCACCACCCATGCGCGGTCCGCCGCCGCCACCGCCCATGCGTGGACCGCCGCCGCCACCGCGTCCGCCGAGGCTTGCGTGCCCGCGCGAAGCCTGGGCCATGGCATTGCGGCCGGCGCCGCTGCCGGCGAAAGCATTGCGGCCACCACCGCCGCCTCCGGGTCGTGCACCGCCGCCACGTTGGGCTGCGGCTTTTTTCTGGCCGCCGCCCTTGGCGCCAGCCCGATCACCTCCACCCTTGGCGCCAGCCCGATCACCGCCGCCCTTGGCGCCCGCCCGATCGCCGCCTTTCGCGCCAGCCCGATCGCCGCCGCCGGGACGATCGCCGGCCCCCGGCCGATCGCCGCCACCCGGACGTCCATCGCCGCCGGGACGGAGCGCCTGTTTGCCGTCGTGGCCGCGGAAATCCATGCGGTTGTTCGCGCCGCCACGGATGTTGTTTCCCTTGTTGAATTTGTTGGCGACGTCCTTGTTGTTGTAGCGAACACCGTGTCGATGATCGACGTTGTGATTCCAGTTGTTGCCGCCGGTGTTAATGTTGACCGGGCGATTGACGTTGATGTTGTTGTTGCCCCAGTTGACGCCGCCACCCCAGTAATTTCCACCGGAGGCCCAACGTCCAACGGCATAGCCCGCGCCGAATGCCAATCCGGTCGCGAGGAGTGCGCCGCCGCCCGGCCAATAGCTTGCGCCCCAGTAGTAGGGCGGATAGGCCGGATAGGGCCACGCACCGTAGACGACCGCCGGGTCG
>DASXST010000077.1:0-7465 GCA_036505835.1 Pseudolabrys sp.
GCTGTGCTATTACGGCGACGGTTCGTTCGGCATGACTTCGTGGGACATGGAAACGGCGCAACGCTTCGGGCTGCCGTATATCGCCGTCATCGGCAACAACTCGGCGATGAACCAGATCCGCTGCGGCCAGATCGGCAAGTACGGGCCAGAGCGCGGCTGTGTCGGCAACAAGCTCGGCGATGTCGATTTCGAAAAATTCGCCGAGTGTTTCGGCGGCTGGGGCATTGCCGTGCGCGAGCCCAATCAGATTCGCCCGGCGTTGGAAAAGGCCCGCGAACGCGTCGCCGGCGGCCAATGCGCGATTGTCAATATTTGGGTCGACCCGAACGAATACGCGCCGGGGACCAGAGCGCAGACGATGTACAAGTAAACCCTCCGTTCAATGTTCAAAGTTCAACGTTCAAAGTCGGCCCGCGCCACCTTGAACCCGGGACTTTGAACCGTGAAAAGCACAAGGAGAAAAATAATCGATGGGCAAAGCGCTCGATGGAATTCGCATATTGGACATGACTCATGTGCAGTCGGGACCGACCTGCACACAACTTTTGGCTTGGCTCGGCGCGGATGTGATCAAGGTCGAACTGCCGGGCCGCGGCGACATTACCCGCGGTCAACTGTGCGACAAACCGAATGTCGACAGCCTCTATTTCACGATGCTCAATTGCAACAAACGCAGCATTACGCTCAACACCAAGACGAAGAAAGGCAAAGAGATTTTCCGGGAACTTATTCGATGTTGCGATGTCCTGGTGGAAAATTTCGCGCCCGGCGCGCTGGACCGTCAGGGCTTTACCTGGGAAACCATTCAGGGACTCAATCCGCGGATCATTTACGCTTCAGTGAAAGGCTTCGGCCCCGGTCCGTTCGAAGACTGCAAAGTTTATGAGAACGTCGCGCAGTGCACGGGCGGCGCGGCCAGCACGACCGGCTTCGATCACGGTCCGCCGATGGTGACCGGCGCGCAGATCGGCGATTCCGGCTCCGGTTTACACCTGGCTACGGGAATTCTCGCGGCGCTCTTCCAACGTGAGAAAACCGGCAGAGGACAACGTGTTACCTGTGCCATGCAAGACTCGGTGCTCAATCTCTGCCGCGTCAAGCTGCGCGATCAGCAACGGCTGGCGGCCGGACCGTTGGAGGAATATCCGCAATATCCGAATGGAGTCTTCGGCGATGCCGTGCCCCGCGCGGGGAATTCCTCCGGAGGCGGACAGCCGGGCTCGGCGCTGCGCACCAAAGGCGGCGGGCCGAACGATTACATCTACATCATCATTCAGCCGGTCGGTTGGGAGCCACTGATGAAACTCTGTGGACGGCCGGAGCTGATCACCGATCCGGAATGGGCCACACCCGAAGCGCGTTTGCCGAAACTAGGTAAATGCTTCGAGATCATCGAGCAGTGGACGATGACGCTCGATAAATTCGAGGTGATGCGTGAGCTCAACGAGCATGATGTTCCGTGCGGGCCGATCCTCGATATGCGCGAGATTGCCGAAGAGCAAGCGCTGCGCGAAACCGGCACGGTCGTCGAAGTGGACCATCCGAAGCGTGGCAAATTCCTGACGGTCGGTAACCCGATCAAGCTCTCGGATTCGCCGACCGAGGTCAAACGTTCACCTTTCTTGGGCGAGCACACCGGCGAGATCCTGCGATCCATCTTAGGCCTGGATGACGACGAGATCGAAGACGCGCAAAAAGAAGGCGCCATCTAGCCGCCGATCGATCCCAAAAAATTCTAATAGTGGTGGAGGTGTTGATGAAGAATAAGGCTTTGCGCGCCCTAATCGATAGCGCGCTTGCAGCTGGACGAAAAGCTCTGACCGCTCCGGAGGCCCAGCTGCTGTGTGACGCCTACGGTATTCCCATGCCCAAGCAAGCGCTGGCAAAAACTCCCGCCGAAGCGGTAAAGATCGCCTCCCGGCTGCGCTTTCCGGTGGTTCTAAAAATTGTTTCCGACGATATTCTGCACAAGACCGAAGCGGGCGGCGTGATCGTTGGCCTTGAGAGTGCAGCCGATGTTCGGCGCGCTTTTGATCGCCTCGTCAAGAACGCCAAAGGATACAAGAAAAACGCGAGCATCCAAGGCGTTCAGATCCAGCAGATGCTCAAAGGCGGACAAGAAGTTATGGTCGGGGCCGTAACGGATCCGAGCTTCGGCAAGATGATCGCCTTCGGACTCGGCGGCGTGCTCGTCGAAGTGATGAAAGACATCACGTTCCGCATGACGCCGGTCAGCAAAAAGGACGCGATGTCGATGCTCGATTCGATTGGAGCAGCGGAAGTGCTGCGCGGCGTGCGTGGCGGTAAAGGCGTCGACCGCGCAGCGCTTGCCGATATCATTTCCAAAGTCTCAAAGCTGGTGACTGATTTTCCGGAAATTCACGAAGTCGATTTGAATCCGGTTTTTGCGACGGAGAAGGGCGCGCGCGCCGTCGACGTGCGCATGGTTCTGGGCGACAAACCGCAAGCGCGGCAGCGTTACAGCCAGAGCGAAATTCTCGGTGCCATGGAACGAATCATGAATCCGCGTTCGGTCGCCGTCATCGGCGCCTCTGCCGAGGACGGCAAGATCGGCAACTCGGTGATGAAAAATTTGATCAACGGCGGCTATCGCGGCGCCATTTATCCGATTCACCCGAAGGCCTGCGAGATCTTAGGACGCAAGGCGTATCCGAGCGTGCTCGAAGTGACGGAGGAAATCGACGTCGCGGTATTCGCGATTCCGGCGCGCTTTTGCGCCGCGGCGATGGATGAAGTGGGTCGGAAAAAAGTCCCCGGCGCGGTGATGATCCCGTCCGGCTTCGCCGAGGTCGGCGAGCAAGCTTTGCAGGACGAACTGGTCGCCGTCGCGCGCCGGCACAACGTGCGTGTGATGGGACCGAATATCTACGGCTTTTACTACACGCCGCAAAATCTCTGCGCGACATTTTGTACGCCCTACGACGTCAAAGGCAAAGTTGCTCTCTCTTCGCAGTCCGGCGGCGTCGGCATGTCGATCATCGGCTTTTCGCGCACCACGCGTATGGGCGTGTCGGCCATCGTCGGTCTCGGCAACAAGTCCGATCTCGATGAAGACGATCTGCTGACGTATTTCGAACAGGACGACAACACTCAAGTCATCGCCATGCACTGCGAGGATTTGAAAGACGGCCGGTCTTTCGCCGAAGTCGCGGGCCGGGTGTCAAAGAAAAAACCCATTGTCATGCTGAAAGCCGGTCGGACAGCGCTGGGCGCCCGCGCCGCAGTTTCCCATACGGGCGCGTTGGCAGGGAACGATAAGATTTATGACGACGTTCTGCGCCAATGCGGTGTCATTCGCGCGAAGAGCTTGAATGACTTGTTGGAATTCGCGCGCGGTCTGCAAGTGCTGCCGACGCCGAAGGGTGAAAATATTGTGATCATCACCGGCGCCGGCGGATCGGGCGTGCTGTTGTCGGATGCCTGCGTCGACAACGACCTATCTCTGATGAAAATGCCACCAGACCTCGACGCCGCGTTTCGCAAGTTCATCCCGCCCTTCGGCGCGGCGGGCAATCCGGTCGACATCACGGGCGGCGAGCCGCCGACCACCTACTCCAACACGATTCGCCTGGCGCTCGCCGAACCGCGCATTCATTCGCTGATTCTCGGCTACTGGCACACGATCATCACGCCGCCGATGGTGTTCGCCAAACTGTGCGCCGAGGTCGTTCAAGAAGCGCGCGACAAAGGTATCGACAAACCTGTCGTGGCGTCTCTGGTCGGCGATGTCGAAGTCGAAGAGGCGAGCGAATATCTCTACGAACGCGGCGTCGTGGCTTATCCGTACACGACGGAGCTGCCGGTTGCCGTGCTCGGCGCGAAATATAAATGGGCGCGTGGGGCGGGTGTGATGTAAGCATTAGTTTCGATCAAATCCAAAAAGCGAATTGCTGTGCTCGCGTCGTTGAAAATTTCGCAATGATCTTTTCGCGGGCTTGTTGAGTGTTATTCTCTCTCGCCTTGCGTGAGTGAGAGCTAGAGTGGGGGGTACCGGATTTTGAGTAGCCTCACCTCTGTCCGTCAAGGGAGAGGATGTAAAAGGGCTCGCAGGCATGCCTGCTCTGTGTCTTTCGAACCATGAACAGTGAGCGCCAACCGGTTACCGTTCACTGGGATAGCGCGCTCGATTAGCTTACAGATATGCTTCTTCAGGCATATTGAAGTCTGCGCCTTCTTTTGCCAATCGCTCTTGGAACATCTTGCGGATATGCGGGTCTTCGTCGCGGTACTCGATGGTGTTGCCGCCCTCTTTGATGTCGAGATTCAAACCCCGCCAATCTACACCCGGTACACCTTTGACTCGCCTGGGATAGCCGCCGAGGAAGGCCAGCACGCGCAAAGGTTCCTTGGATGCGCCGAAGTGGCCATGGAACCAGCCGGCATCGCCTGGTGCCGCGCTCACGATGCCGCCAGCCTTGTAGTCCTGTCGCTGGACCAATTCGCCCTTGCCGTTCGCCCACGGCGTCGTCCCCGCCTCGCTCGGCCACGTGATGGTGTAGCCCTTGCCGCCTAAACACAGCAGCACCGGGCCGGCTTCATGGGCGTGACAACGGGAGTAGCGGCCGGGCGCGTATTGCGCGATGAATCCTTGAAAACTATTCCCCGACAGGTTCCAAAAGAAAGTTCGGTGACCCACGCCGCGCTGGCCATCGAGCGGCAGCTCTACGCGGTCCGCGTCCGGGATAATATTACCATAGTTGCGCGCGCGTCCATGGCGCGGATCTTTTCCGAGTTCGGTATGCGCTTTGAAATAATCCGCGCTCCCGTCGTACCTATCCTTGAACTCGTACGGATTGTTGAACAGCGCGTCCTGACTCCGGTACATCTGGAAGATCGGTGGCGCGTTGGTCACGCCAAGTAGCAAGGCAGGGCTGGAGGCGGCGTTGACAATGCGGTGCCAGGTATTCAGCGGTGGAGAGAAGAGGCTACCCGGCTGCCACTCGAAGGTCTGCTTCTTGTTGGCATCGTCGCCGCTCCAGATCTCCGTCGTGCCGCGGCCCTCGAGCACGTAGAAGATCTCCTCGTACATGTGCTTTTCAGCAGTGACGGCGCCGGCGCCGGGCACCTCGATAACGTACATTCCCTGGAGCCCGCCGCAGCCGTTAAGCTCAATGAACGCGCCTTGTGCGCCCATGCGCTTCCAAGATCTCAAAGTCAGATCGCGGATGTCATAGAACCCCACCGTGCCGCGATGGATCGGGAGATTTTGCTCCTCCATGTAAACTTCATAGGGAGAGGCCTGCCGTATCCAGCGCTTGGTACCAACAAAGTCTTGCTCCATACTTGATTGCCTCCTTTGATCCTTCTCTAGAAACCTACTGCCTGCCCGTCGCGGCGGGGATCGCTCGCGGTGAAGTAGCCGGCGTCGAGCTTCCAGATCATCTGGCCGCAGCCGAACTGGTTGTAGTCGTCCACCGTCACGATGCGGTGCCCGCGGCGCTTCAGCTCCTCGAGCGAAGCAGCGGGGAAGCCGTCCTCGACGCTCACGTCCATGTCCTGCACGACGCGGAAGCGCGGGCCGTCGCAGGCCGCCTGCGGGCTCTGCTCGTAGTCCGCGATGCGTACCATCACCTGTGTGTGGCCCTGTGGCTGCATGGTGCCGCCCATCACGCCGAAGCTCATCACCGGCCGTCCGTCTTTCGTGACAAAGCCAGGAATGATGGTCTGGTACGGGCGCTTGCCGGGCCCGACGCAGTTGGGGTGACCCGGCTCGAGCACGAAGCTGGCGCCGCGGTTCTGCAGCGAGATGCCTTCCACCACCACGCCCGAGCCGAAGCCCATGAAGTTCGACTGGATGAAGGAGACCATCATACCGGAGGCATCGGCTGCGGTGAGGTACACGGTGCCACCTTTCGGCGGGTTGCCGTGGCCGAAATCCTGCGCGCGCTTCGGATCGATGAGCATCGACCTCGACTTCAGGTATGCCTTGTCGAGCAGTGCCTGCGGCCGCACATCCATGTGGTCGATGTCGCCTACGTAGCGCCAGCCATCGGCAAAGGCGAGCTTCACCGCCTCGATCTGCAGGTGTACACTGTCGGCGCCGTCGACCGGGTGCGAGCGCAAGTCGAAGTTGCCAAGGATACCGAGCGCGATCAACGCCACGATGCCCTGGCCGTTGGGCGGAATCTCGTGCAGCGTGTAGCCGCGATAATCCATCTCGAGCGGCTTCACCCAGTCGGGCCGGTGTGCCGCCAAGTCGGACGCGCGCAGCGCCCCGCCTTGCTTCTTCGCCGCCGCCTCGAGCTTTGCGGCAAGCTCGCCGCGATAGAATGCCTTGCCCTTCGTGGCCGCGATCTTTTCAAGGGCCAGAGCATGTTTCTTGAACGCGAATTTTTCTCCGACGCGAGGCGCGCGTCCTCCTGGCAGGAACGCCTGGGCGAAGCCGGGCTGGTCCTTCAGCTTGTCGACCTGCGCCTGCCACTGCCCGGCGATGGTCGGCGAGACGAGGAAGCCCTCGCGGCCGTAGCGGATCGCCGGCTCGAAGAGCTTGCGGAACGGCAGCTTGCCGAACTTGTCGTGCAACTCGACCCATGCCGATATGGCGCCCGGCACGGTGACGGTGTCCCAGCCGCGCACCGGCATGGCCTGCTTGCCGCGGAAGTAGTCGGGCGTCCACGCGGCGGGCGAGCGTCCCGAAGCGTTCAGGCCGTGCAGCTTGCGCCCGTCCCAGACGAGCGCGTAAGCATCCGAGCCGATGCCGTTCGACACCGGCTCGACCAGCGACAGCGTGATCGCGGTGGCGAGGATCGCGTCCACGGCGTTGCCGCCGGCGGCGAGCATCTGCAGCCCCGCCTGCGCGGCGAGCGGCTGGGAGGTGGCGACGACGTTTTGCGCGAGCAGCGGCTTGCGCGGCCAGGCGTAGGGGTTGCTCCAGGAAAAGGGAGTCATTGCACTGTTTCGAAGTTGAGCATGACACGACCGACTAGCCTGCCAGCCTTCAGGGACTCGCTGTTACCAACAAAGTCTTGCTCCATATTTAATTATCTCCTTTTGATTGTCCGGTTGCTGCACTGCGAGCCGGCTCAGTGAATGCGTTATATCCTGCGCGCATCGCGCGTTCCAACTGTTGATCGCTGCTACCACTGGGCAGGTCAGTGAAAGCAAACGATTCAGTGTCAGCAAATTATGGAGGGCGAGGGCTACTGAGATACGTTAAGTGCGGATTGCGGGTTAAGAGAGCGCACTCATTCCTGTCCGTGAAATCTCAACGCGCGCTGGAAAGCTCGCGCGTCTTTTCTCAGCAAAACAAACACTGAGCCTGTTCTGTTTTGATTCTGCGCTAACGTAACCGGGGTTTGAGATTCCAGCCGTAGACGTCCTCTCCAGGATTTGCCTTGAAGTCGAACTTGTTACTTACTCCCTGCAGGCCCTGATACTGGTAGAGCCAGGCCACCGGCGCTTCATCCATCAGCACCGACATGGCTTTCTGCAGTAGCTTCACTCG
>DASXST010000078.1:0-24928 GCA_036505835.1 Pseudolabrys sp.
GAAGACTTTCCCGTCCTCGATCCAACCGAGTTGCACTCCGGTCGCTTTGTCCCAGATTGCTTTTGTCATCTTCTGGTCCGTAGCCCCAAGCGCTAGCGGATCAGCCAGATGCCCCAAATCGCTAGTAGCGCAGAAACGACAAGGGCGATCCACGAGACAGTCATGGAAATGGAGTAGGGGCCAATCTGCACGGGCCATTCCTCGTAAATCCTGTAGCCGTGCACGATTGCTACTAGTGCAAAGATCAATGCCGTCACTGCTGCATAAGCCGCCATCTCTTTGTCTCCCTTGGCTATGCCGTGATCGCATCAACCCTGTCGGACCAAAGCTCAAGCGCCTCGCGCATCGGCCCAAGATATTGTGCATGATTATAACGCCCAGCGACCCCGCCTTTGTGGCCTGAGATATGGCACAAGCAAGCCTCCACGATATGCGGTTGGACGCCAAGTTCGTGAAGCCGAGTGGAAAAGGTCCGTCGAAGATCATGCAGCGTCCAATGCGGCATGGGCTTCGCCTTGGGATTGATCGCTTGGCGGTTGGCTAGGATAGCTTCATCAAGATTGGCCTTGGCAGTTGACCAAGCTGCAAAACCCCTACCGCCAAAACCAAAGACAAAGTCTCGATCATTCCGCCTACGTTGACGTTCAAGGATGGCCTTGGCCTGAGCCGAGAGGGGGAGTTTATGCTCCTCGCCATTCTTCATTCGCTCAGATGGAAAGGAGATTAAGCCGCCTTCGGCGAGACTGACTTCGCTCCAAGCGAGGCCGCCAATCTCAGCCCTTCGTTGTCCGGTTAGCAAGAGCAAGCGGACGATGTCGCCAAACTGGCCCTTGAGCGAACCCCAAACCTCTCGAACCTCATCATCGCTTAACACTCGCTCTCGTTCGAACTCCTTGACCTTAACTGTGTTGGTGACTGGGTTCGTTTCAATCAACCCCTTTTTACAAAGCCAGTTGCAGAATGCGGAGAGGGTTGATCGAGCTCGGTTCCTTGAAACTGGGCCACGCTCCTTTTCAATGTCATTAAGCAACACGGCGATCTGGCGGCGATCAATCTCGGCCAATCCAAGCGAGTGGAGGGGCTTGCAATATTCACGAAGGACGGCCTTAAGGCCACTGAAGGTAAACGGCCTTACCTCGCCTTCACGTTTAGCAAGGTAGCGGTCAACTTCATCGCCAAAGGTTGTCTCGGGCTTAGCGTGACGTTCGGTTTGCCGCTCCGCTAACGGATCACGACCATCCGCCACCCAACCCAACAATCGCTGGGCTTCACGCCTTGCCGTCTCTGGCGCCCAAGGCGAACCATGACGACCAATCGAATAAAATGATTGCTTCCCGTTGTGCCGATAACGCAGCAGATAAAACACTCCGTCAGTAGTCTGCCGTCGAACGCCAAAGCCCTTCACATCGCTATCCCAAACCACTTCCCCCTTCCCGATCTGATCGACGCTCCGCTTGGTGATCTTCGCTACTGTCATTGCTCCCTCCGAAGGTATGGGTTTAGAAATTTCATTCACAGGTGCGGAGGGGGTCTGCGCCACATCGAGCCAACGAATTTGGGGGTGCCCCCTCAACATCACGTGTTAGCGTATCTAGCAAGCAATTAGCAAGCACTAGCAAGCAAATTCTAGACGGTCGGTGGCGGAAGGTTGCGGTGGATGGCGAGGAAGAAGTGACTGTGGCTCAATGACTTCTAGCGACAAGGCCGCATGGAACAAATATGACTTTAATCCGCATCACATGAGCCAAGCACACGTGATGGAGCACACCGTCGATACGGCCGCCGATGCGCCTTACTGGATGGCCACGGCCAGCAGGCCGAAGCTGAAACTGCCGGCGGGAGCATGCGACGCCCATGTGCATGTTTTCGGCCCCCGTGCTCGGTTTCCGTTTGCCGAAGGCCGAAGCTATACGCCGTCCGATGCACCGAGGGAATTGCTGTTCAGGCTGCACGAGCGGCTTGGCGTTCAGCATTGTGTGATCGTGCAACCCGCTTGCCACGGCTTCGATAATTCGGTCACTGCGGATGCAGCAACCGCCACCGGAGGTTCATACAAGGGCGTTGGATTGGTCCCCCTGACGATTTCAAAAGCCGAACTCAAGCGGCTGGACGCGGCTGGCCTGTGCGGCGCGCGATTCCGCTACATGCGCCACCTGGCGGCGGGACCGACAATCGACGAGGTCATAGTGTTCGGCAAGCGTCTGGCGGACATCGGCTGGCATCTGCAAATTCACATGGAAGCGCCACTGATCGCGGAATTGGCGCCCGCGCTCAGGCAATCGCCCGTTCCCGTTGTAATAGACCACATGGGACGCCTCGATGCGTCGCTCGGACTGGAGCAGCCTGCGTTCAAGGCCCTGCTTGCATTGCTCAATGACAAAAACATTTGGGTCAAGGTGAGCGGATCGGATCGCGTCACGCGGCAAAGCCCGCCCTACGCCGACGCGGTCCCCTTCGCGCGGAAACTGGTCGCCGAGTTTGGCGACCGCTGCGTCTGGGGCACCGATTGGCCACATCCCAATCATCCGGGGCCAGTCCCGGACGATGGCGTTCTGGTCGATATCCTCACGGAAATCGCGCCGAGCGAGGCCGCGCGGCAGGCAATCCTGGTTGACAACCCGCAGCGTTTTTATCGGTTCGCGCCGGCGCGGCGTTTGACCGGAGCACCGTCTTGACCGGCCGTCTGCAGGATCGGATCGCAATCGTCACAGGCGCCGGCTGCGTCGGCCCGGGTTGGGGCAACGGCCGCGCCATCGCCGTGCGCTTCGCCGAGGAAGGCGCCAGGATCTTCGCGGTCGACCGCAATCTTGACAGCGTCAGCGAAACCATCGATCGCGTGAAGGCGGTGGGTGGTGAGATTGTCACCTATCAATGTGACGTTACCTGCGCGGCTTCCGTCGAAGCGATGGTGAAAACCTGTCTGGATCGTTTGGGACGAATCGACATACTGGTCAACAATGTGGGCGGTTCGGCCCACGGCGGACCGGCCGAAATGAGCGAAGAGGTCTGGGATGCGCAGGTCGACTACAATCTGAAGAGCGTCTTTCTGACATTGAAGTACGTCTTGCCGGTGATGGAGCGGCAAAACAGTGGTGCCGTCGTCAATGTCGCATCGACCTCCGGGCTTCGTTGGACAGGCGCCGCGCAGGTCGCCTATGCCGCGACCAAGGCTGGCGTGATCCAGTTATCGCGCGTGGTGGCGGTTCAATACGCGGACAAAGGCATACGCGTGAATACGGTTGTTCCCGGACAATTGCATACGCCAATGGTTGAGGCGCGACTCGCGGGCCAGCGCGCCGGCGGCGATGTGGAAGCGCTGCTCAAATCCCGGCTTGAGCGGATCCCGATCGGATTCATGGGTGATGGCCGCGATACGGCCAACGCCGCACTGTTTCTTGTTTCCGATGAGGCGCGCTTCGTCACCGGCACAGAAATCGTGGTGGATGGTGGAATGACGGCAAGGTGCGACTAGTGCATTTTCTGTGCCAATACAAATTCCGTTCAGTTCCGCGTCAGCGGGAATCCAGCTCGGCTTGCACGGTGTTGAACCGCTCGATGCAGGTGCGCAGGACGTCGTCGCCGGGCTTCTTCCACCAGTTCTCAGCGGAGAAAATTTCGACCTCGGTCAAGCCGCGATAGCCGGCGTTGTGCACCAGTTCACGGATGCGCGGCAAGTCGATGACGCCATCGCCCATCATGCCGCGATCGAGCAGCATATCGCGGGTCGGCACCAGCCAATCGCAAATGTGGTAAGCCAGGATGCGGTTGTTGGCTCCGGCCCGGGCAATCTGCGCGCCGAGATCGGGATCCCACCAGACGTGGTACGCATCGATGGCAACTCCGGTGCCCGCGCCAAGTATATCGCAGAGATCCAGCGCCTGAGCGAGCGTGTTAACGCAGGACCGGTCGCCGGCATACATCGGGTGAAGTGGCTCAATGGCGAGCGGCACGTTGCACGCGCGCGCGTGCGGCAGGATCGCGGCCAACCCCTCTTGTATCATCTGACGCGCGGAACCGATGTCCCGCGAACCCTTGGGCAAGCCGCCCGCAACGAGAACGAGGCATTCCGCCCCCAATGCCGCCGCCTCATCGAGGGCGCGTTTGTTGTCGTTGATTGCCGCGCGCCGGCCTGCCTCGTCCGCCGCGGGAAACATGCCGCCCCGGCAGTAGCCCGTGACGCGCATGCCATTCGATTTAATAACCCGAACCGATTCCTCCAGTCCAAGTGCGGCAACCTGATCGCGCCATGGATCGACGGCCTTGATGCCATGGCGCGTGCAAGCCTCCACAGCTTCGCGCAGATTCCACTGCTGACGCACGGTCGCAAGATTAATCGACAGGCCGTCGGTGTTCATGCCATTCCATGCACCGCCAGCAACTTGTTCATGCGGGCCGCGGCCAATTCCGGATCGTGCAGTACGCGGGCCTTGTCGGCGAGACGAAAAAGTTCGGCGAGATGCAGCAGCGAGCGCGCGCTCTCCTGCCCGCCAACCATGATGAAATGGTCCTGCAAGCCGTTGAGCCAGGCAAGGAACACGACGCCAGTCTTGTAGAAACGGGTCGGCGCCTGAAAGATATGCCGGGATAAGGGCACGGTCGGCTCCAAAACCCCGTGGAAGCCCTGCAGATCACCGGCTGACAGCCGCGCGAGCCCCGCCGATGCGGCAGGCGCAATGGCATCGAAAATACCCAAGAGCGCATCCGAATAGCCCTCTTCGTCGCCCGCGATCAGTTCGGCATAGTTGAAATCGTCGCCCGTATACATCCGCACGCCGGCAGGCAATTTCCGGCGCATCTCGATTTCCTTGTCTTTCGAGAGCAGCGATATCTTCACGCCGTCGATCTTCGCCGCATTGTCGTGAATGATGCCGAGACAGTTCTCCATGGCGGCGGCGTGATCGTCCGAGCCCCAGTAGCCGGCGAGCGCCGGATCGAACATCTCCCCGAGCCAATGAATGATGACCGGCTCGCGCACCTGGCGCAGGATGCGTTCATAGACCCGCGCATAGTCGTCCGGGCTTTTTGCCGCCGCCGCAAGCGCCCGGCTGGCCATCACCACAAGGCGGCCGCCCATCGCTTCGATTGTCTCGATCTGGTCTTCGTAAGCGCGAATGATGTCGTCTATACGAACGGCCGGTGACGGATCGAGATGATCGGTGCCGATCCCGCAACAGACCTTGACGCCCGAACGACCCTTTGCGGCCTCAAGGGTGTGACGTATCAGCTCTTGTGCAGAGGTCCAATCGAGCCCTCCGCCCCGCTGTGCCGTATCCATTGCTTCGGCAACGCCCAGGCCGAGATCCCAAAGATAGTGCCGAAAATGGACGGTTTTCTCCCAATCGATCGCGGTGTCGAGCCAGGGATCGGTATCCGCCAGCGGATCTGCCACGACATGCGCGGCCGCAAACGCGATGCGGTTGAAATTTTTGGCCGCCTCCTTGTAAGGAAAAATGATCGGCTCGCCCGTCGAATAAGGCTCCAGTTTGCGATCGATTGTAGGCAGGACAACCGTGGGCACGCCTTGCTCCTATATCTTGAGGTCGGGCACGTCGATCCAGCGCCGCTCTTTCCAGCTTTGCAAGCCAAGTTCCGCGAGCTGGACACCTTTGACGCCCTCGATCAATCCGTGGTGCCACGGCGCATCCGCCGCCACATGGCGAATGAAATCTTCCCACTGCAATTTGAAGCCGTTCTCGTAGACGGTATTTTCCGGCACCTCCTCCCACTGTGACTGGAAATCCATCGTCTGCGGGACGTCGGGATTCCAGATCGGCCGTGGCGTGTTGACCCGATGCTGGGTCCAGCACCTGGTTAAGCCCGCCACCGCCGAGCCATGCGTGCCATCGACCTGGAACGTAACCAGGTCGTCGCGGCGCACGCGTACGCACCAGGACGAATTCATGTGCGCGATCACGCCATCCTCCAGCCTGAAAGTCGCATAAGCCGCATCGTCTGCATCGGCATCGTAAGCTTTTCCGTTCTCGTCCACGCGCTTCGGAATGTGAATGGCGCCGAGACAGGTCACTGCCTGCACTTTTCCGAACAGATTATCGAAAACATAGCGCCAGTGGCAGAGCATATCGAGAATGATGCCGCCGCCTTCCGATTTCTTGTAGTTCCAGCTTGGCCGCTGGGCCGGCTGGCCCCAATCGCCCTCGAACACCCAATAGCCGAATTCTCCGCGAACCGCGAACATCCGCCCGAAGAAGCCGGCGTCGCGCAACATTTTGATCTTGCGCAGGCCGGGCAGAAATAATTTGTCCTGCACAACACCGTTTTTGACTTTCTTCGCTTTGGCGAGCTTTGCTACCGCAATTGCCTTGTCGAGAGCGTCGGCTACCGGCTTCTCGCAATAGATGTGCTTGCCAGCCTCGA
This sequence comes from Pseudolabrys sp., assembly GCA_036505835.1. Classification (GTDB taxonomy): domain Bacteria; phylum Pseudomonadota; class Alphaproteobacteria; order Rhizobiales; family Xanthobacteraceae; genus Pseudolabrys. The sequence continues at coordinate 6,376 of DASXST010000078.1, forward strand.
TTGCGCGCGTGAGCAGATCGGCGCGCATCTGGGTTGTTGCTGCGTCGAAGAACACCGTGTCATCCTGATTTTTTAACGCCGCGTCGAGATCGGTGGTAGAGCGTTCGATTCCGTAGCGCCGCGCTAACGCCGCAACTTTTTCTGCATTGCGGCCGACCAAAATCGGATCGGGCATTACGCGATCGCCATTTGACAACGCGACGCCGGCTTGAGCCCGGATCGCCACGATTGAACGTTCGAGATGCTGATTAAGTCCCATGCGGCCCGTGACGCCATGCATCACGATGCCGAGCCTGCGCACAGCCATGCTTGCCTCGATTAGCGGTTAAGCCACCGCCGCGCGAACCCGAGCAGGCCCTGCGGCAGGAAAATGATCATCACAATGAAAACGACACCGAGAGGAATCAAGTAGGGAAATTGATCACCAAAAATACGCGACAGCAATTCGCGCATGAGCTGGAAAAATCCAGCACCGACGATGGGCCCCACAAGTGTGCCTATGCCTCCCATCACATTGAAGATCACCGCCTCACCCGAAACGAGCCAGAAAATGAAATCGGGCGCGGCGAAGCGGTTCTGTATGGCATAAAGCACGCCTGCCAACCCCGCAAAAAGTCCCGACAGCATCACGGCGACGATCTTGTAGCGCTCGACCGGGTAGCCGATAGCCCGGGTGCGCGGCTCGTTTTCGCGGATCGATTGAAGTACCATGCCGAAAGGCGACTGCGTAATGCGTCGCAGGATCAGATAGGATGCGGCCACGACGGCAAGGACGAACCAGTGCATGGTCTCCGAATTGAATGGAACGGAGAACAGGCCGGGAATTGCCAGTGGCGGGCGACGGAAGTTCAGGCCGTTCTCGCCGCCGGTAACTTCGGTCCAGGTGAAAATAATCACATAGAAAATCTGGCTGAAGATCAGCGTTGTGATGGCGAAATAAATGTCGCGAAGGCGCGTCGAGAAATAGGCGACGAACAGCGCGATTACGGCGGAGGCAACGAGGCCGAAAGCCAGCGCAAGCCACAAACTGGGTGGGGAGAACATGAGCAGCGCCGCCGCAGCACCATACATGCCGAGACCAAAAAAAGCTGAGTGGCCGAACGAAACCATGCCCGTGTACCCGATCAGCAGATCGGATGACATCGCGAGCAGTCCCCAGATCAGGACTTCCGTCAGGAAACGTCGCCAGAATTCCGGCAATACCAGTGGCGCCACTATGAGCAGCGCCATCACGACGGCAAAGCCGAACCAGAACACCATGGAGTGGCTCAAGAGGGCGCGTCTCTTGAGAGGCATCGGTTTGTCGAGCGGCGCGGTGGTCATTTTGGTGTCGGGACAAATAGGCCGGTGGGCCGGAACAGAAGCGTGAGGATCAGCACGATGAACGAGACGATGACCGCCTGCGCCGGACTGACCCAGATCGAGGCGTAAGCCTCAAGGAGGCTGATGAAGATCGCCGCTGCGATCGAACCGCCGAGATTGCCCATGCCGCCAACGACGACAACGATAAATGCCTTAAGGACCCAATCGAGGCCCATGGTGTGATTGACGCCAACCAGGGGCCCGAACAACACCCCGCTCGCCGCCGCCATTCCGGCGCCGAGGGCGAAAGCGGCCGTATGCACCAACGGCACGGGAATGCCCATCGCTTGCGCCATCTCGCGATCCTGGGTCGTGGCGCGGATCCAGATTCCGTACTTGCCGTATTTGAGAAACAGCCAGAAACCGCCAATGATCGCGGCGGAGAGGCCCGCGATCATGATGCGGTACCAGGGATATTCGAGATAGAACAAAGTGAAGTGACCAGTGAACGGCTCCTGGATCTTGCGCGCAACCGGACCGAACTGCCATAGCGCATAGTTCTGCAGGATGAGCGAAACGCCGAACGTGGCGAGAATGGTCGTGAGTGGGTCTCGCCCGAGCAAAGGCCGCAGCGTCGCAATCTGGATCGCAGCGCCCAGCAAGGCGACGACGAGAGTAGCAATCAAAAGCGCCAGCCAGAAATTCCCTGTAGTCGCCAGAACGACCACGCCGATATAGGCGCCGAGCATGAACAGCTCGCCATGGGCAAAATTGACCACATCCATGATGCCGAAAATGAGGGTCAGCCCGGAAGCGATTAGCGCGAGGATCATCCCGGTGACAATGCCGTTCACTGTTTGAATCAGAATCTGATCCCATGGAATGGCATAGAGGATTGCCGTAAGCTCCATCCTACACCCCCAGGTACTGGTGAATGATCGCGTCATCCACCTTCAGATCGCGGGCAGCAGCATGATGGCGCACCGCGCCCTTTTCCATGATGTAGACGCGATCGCTTGTCTCAAGTGTCAGCGGCACGTTCTGCTCGACCAGCAAAATGGCGACATTGTCCCGATGCAGGACTTCGACGATGTTGCGGATCTGCGAAACCATTCGCGGCATCAGGCCTTCCGTCGGCTCGTCAAGCAGGATGATCTTCGGCTCCAGCATCATGGCGCGCGCGATCGCCAGCATCTGCTGCTCGCCGCCGGAGAGCGTGCCGCCGGCCTGATTGCGCCGCTCTGCAAGGACGGGAAAATAGGTAAACACCTTGTCGAGCAATTCCTGCTTTCTCGCGTCGGTTACACCCTGACGGTCGAGGCCGGTGCGCAGGTTCTCCATCACTGTCAGCAGGCGGAAGATGCGACGGTCCTCTGGCACATACCCGATGCCGAGACGAGCGAGCTTGTGCGAGGCCAGTCCGGTGATTGGTTGTCCGCCAAGCCGGACGCTACCTTCGATCGGGCGCACAAGGCCCATGATGGTTTTCAGCGTGGTGCTCTTGCCGACGCCGTTACGACCGAGCAGCCCGACTACCTCGCCCGGACCCACGTGCAGTGTCACGCCGTGCAAGATGTGGCTCTTGCCGTAGTAGGTGTGCAGATCCTCGACCGCGATCAGCGGCGAGTTGTTGACGGAGGCATTCATGTCTTGAGATAGACCTCCAGCACCTTCGGATTGCTCTGGATTTCTGCCGGCGTGCCTTCAGCCAGAACCTGGCCGTAGTTGAGCACTGTGATCCGGTCGGCCAATCCCATGACGACCTCCATATCGTGCTCCACGATCAGGATAGTCAGATTTTTGGCGATGCTGCGAACGAGCTGCACCGTCTCGCGCGTCTCCGCCGAACTCATTCCGGCGGTCGGCTCGTCCAGGCAGAGCAATTGCGGCTCGGTGGCGAGCGCGATGCCGATTTCGAGGTTGCGCTGCTCGCCATGTGAAAGATTGGCGGCGAGTTCGTCGGCTTTGGCGTAGAGGCTAACGGACTTCAGCACCGCCTCGGCCTTCTCGATGATGTCGTGAAAAGCGTCGTGGTGCTTGAGCATATTCCAGGCATGCCGGCGCGATTGCGCGGCGATGCGCACGTTCTCCAGCGTTGTCGCATTCGGCAGAATGTTGGTGATCTGATAGGAGCGCGCGATCCCCTTGAGCGAAATCCTGTCGGGCGGAAGTCCGGTAATATCCTCGCCGTTAAATAGGATGCGACCGGAGCTCGGCGGTATCACGCCGGTCAGGCAATTAAAGAACGTGCTTTTGCCGGCGCCGTTCGGCCCGATGATCGCTCGAATTTCCTCGCGATTCACCTGAAAATTGACGTTGTTAACCGCGGTAAGGCCGCCAAATCTCCGCGTCAGCCCCTCGGTGCTGAGCACGGGGACCTGTGTGCCCGCCCCGGCCTTACTGGCCGGGACGACTGCTTCAACGGCAAGCTGCATCGAAACTTAGGTCGTGGCGAACTTGCAGGCCGGCGGGAAGAACGTCTTGTCGCCGGGTATCGTTTCGACGATGCGGTGTTTCCCATCCTTGATGTCGAAGATGACCTGCAGCGGGAACGCCTGATGATCTTCCTTACGAAGCAGCTTGTCGCCGGTCGGGAAATCGTCGCTTAGTTTCATCTGCAGGCCTTCGAGCGCCTCGATGAGCTTCATGGTGTCTTCGCGACCGCGGAATTTCGACTTCTCCATACCGACTTTGAGTGCGTTCATGGCTTCAAAGTTCGATTGGACATACCGATCCGGCAGCGGTCCTGACGGATCAATCTTCGCCAGACGCTCCTTCGCCTCGTCAAAGAACTTCTTGTGCTGCGGCGTATCGAACGGGCCCGCTTGAACGGGAATGTAGCGGTTAATGCCGACAAAGCCTTCGATCTTGTTGCCGAGTGCCGGAAGGTTGGTGGATTCTGCGATGGCTCCGTCGCCGGCCCATTTGTACTTCCTGGTCAGGCCAAGATCGAAGGCCTGGTTGCCTATGGTCACGCCATCCTTGCCGAAAAAGATGCCGAACAGTCCATCGAAGCTTCCGGTAACCTTCGACAGGAACGGCGTCATGTCGGCGGTACCAAGCGGAATGCCGGTCGTCTCAACGACTTCGCCACCAGCTTTCTTGATCTCCTGCGCATAGGCATCGCGTGTGGACTGGCCCCAGGAATAGTCCGCGTATGCGATATGCCACTTTTTGCCTATGTTATTCACGAGATAAGGCGCGAAAGCCACGGCTTGCGCCGGCGCGTAGTCATGGACGCGGAAGCTGTAGCGATTGCACTTGGTGGTTGTCAGCGTAGTGTCGAGACAAACGCTGATCATGTTGACGATCTTGGCTTCTTCCCAGACCGGCATGCAGGCCAGGCAGATGTTCGACAGGAAGCCGCCGCAATGTGCGTCGATCTGATCTTCGTCGACGAGCTTGCTGGTCTTGCGGCGTCCCACATCGGGCTTCGATTCATCGTCCGCGATGATCAGTTCGATTGGGCGACCGTTCACGCCCCCGGCCTTGTTGATGCGATCGACAGCCATTTGGACGCCGACCAACGCGGTTTTGCCACCGGCGGCTGCCGCGCCTGAAAGCGGATTGATGGCGCCGATCTTGTACGGCTTGGCTTGCCCGAAGGCCTCCCGCCATGGCGCTGGAACCAGCATCAGCGCGCCAATCGCACCGCCGCCCCAGCCAACGATACGGCGGCGAGTCACTTTGCCGCTGTACCAGAAGTCTTGCGCCCACCCCTCCTCTTTCCACTTTTCACTCATCTCGTAATCCTCCCTCTGGATCGCGTGCGGGCCGATCAGTTCGCAACCGTGCGAACGTCAGAGACAGAGCCGCACGCGCCGGTAAAAAAGCTGTCTCGCCCAAATACCGGCAGCACGGCACGCCACGGCGAAGCCGTGATAGCGCTTGCACGCTGCACGACGCGGCATTGCCGATCCTCCCCTGCCGGCCCTGTTCAGGCTCTTGATGGCATTAGCAAACGCGATCCGGCCGTAACTTTCAACCGATATATTCATATTGATGCAACGCCACTCACATGGTCGTATGCGGCTGCCTGTGAATTAAGCAGGGCGCTCGAACGAAGCGGTCGCTGATGTTAGGCTCGCCGCAAGGGAGAGGTTAATGAGCCTTGCCTCGCAGCGCCGAAAAGACCAATCGGAGACCGGCAGCGGGCTTTCGGCGCGCCTTGCAATCAGGGCCGGAACGCATCGTGGTCCTACGGCCGGCCTCGCGCCCGGCAACGTGCAGGGTAATCTTGCCATTTTGCCGCAGGCGCTGGCAGCCGATTTTCTGCACTTCTGTCACCTCAATCCCAAACCCTGTCCGCTGATCGGCACCTCCGCCCCGGGCGATCCGCGCGTGCCGGTACTGGGCGACGATCTCGATATACGCACCGATCTGCCGCGCTACCGCGTCTGGAAAAACGGCGAACTCGTCGCCGAGCCGGAGGATGTGCGTCAGTTCTGGCGCGATGATCTCGTGAGCTTCGTGATCGGCTGCTCGTTTTCATTCGAGGAGGCTTTGCTGGCCGAAGGCATCGAGCTGCGCCATATCACGCGCGGCTGTAATGTCCCAATGTACCGCACGTCGATTGCAACGAAGGAGGCTGGCCCTTTCCGTGGACCGATGGTCGTATCGATGCGGCCGCTGACGCCGCGCGATGCCATTCGCGCGGTTCAGATCACTACGCGATTTCCATCCGTGCATGGCGCGCCGGTTCACATCGGCAAACCGGAGCTGATCGGGATTAAGGACATCAGAAAACCGGACTATGGCGATGCCGTCGAGGTGCGCAACGATGAGCTGCCAGTATTCTGGGCCTGCGGTGTGACGCCTCAGGCAGTGATCGCAACGGTGAAGCCGGAATTCTGCATTACGCACTATCCGGGCAGCATGCTGGTGACGGACCGGAAGAATACCGAGTTTGCGATAATGTGAGCGTTGATGACGGCTTAAGCCGCATCTCTTGCCTTCTTGTCCAATAAACCCGCCTCGACCAGCGCTTGACGGATCAGGGCAATCTCGCGCCTCTCAAGCTTGACCAGAGGCGGGCGGACCACGGCGCGGGGTAGCTTGCCAAGAAGGACCAGTGCTTCCTTCATGCGGTTATGCATGTCGACAAACGGATCGGCGTAAAAAACGCGCGCAGTCGGTTCGATGCGGTCGCTAAGACGCTGCGCTTCTGCAAGATCATTGTTCTGAACAGCGCGAAACAATCTCGCCTGCAAATCGGCGATCACGCTGCCGGAGCCTGACAGCAATCCGTTGCAGCCGAGCACGAGAGACGAGAACAGCCACGAGCTGTGAGTAGTCAGCACGTTCACCGGACGCGGCAGATTTTGCAATGTGCGAACGTGCCATTCATGATGCGGCACGTTGCCGATCCAGTCCTTGATCGCGCGGATCGAGGGCACTTCCTCGCATAGCTTCAGCAACGTGTCCTTCAGATAGCCTTGACCCGTTGCAAGCGGATATTGAAACACGATCAGCGGGAGAGCGCTGGCGTCGGCGATGCGTTTGAAGTGCGCAAGCGCCATCGCCGGTGACTGCCCGAGCGTGAACGGCGCGGGCGGAAACACAAGCAGTGCCGAGGCGCCGGCCTGCGTCGCCATGCGAGCAATGCGCGCGGCTTCTATGCTGCCGTCGGCCCAGATGCCGTTGACCAGCGGCAGCCGAGCACCGATCTCGTCCTGCGCGATCTCGAGCACGCGTTTCTGCTCGTCGAAGCTGCACGAGCCGACCTCGGTGGAGTGCGCGTTGACGGTAATTGCAGACAGGCCTTCGGCCGCTGCCACGTCGCGCAGATGTTTGCGGAAGCTCGTTTCGTCGATTGCAAAATCGTTATCGAACGGCAGCAGCACAGCCGGTATCACGCCCTGGGGAACATAGTTCGCGTGCCGTGCCATGGTGGCTTTCCTCCCGATCTCAGACAGCTGCCTTGATGTCGCCAGAGTAGCCGAATTCGGCTGAAAGGCGATCGGCAGCAGTCCGTACTTGCCGCGCGCGTTTTTGCAATGCCTCAATGGATAGCCGCCAGATAGGCCCGGAAATGCCAATGGCGCCTATGACTTGCCCGCTAAAATCGCGCACCGGCAGAGCGGCACAGCGAACCTCGGAATCGAATTCACCATCGTCGAAGGCAATGCCCGAACGACGCACTTCGGAAATCTCGCGGCGAAGCAGTTCCGCCGATGTGATCGACTTCGGCGTTTGTGCCTCAAGCTCGGCGCGCGCAATGAATTGTTCGAAATGCTCGGGGGTCAGGGTGGCCAGCATGATCTTGCCGAGCGCGGTGCAGTGCGCGGGCCTTAGCGCGCCTGCGCGATCGGTCAGTTGAAAGGCGCCCTTCCCGCCCGTGCGGGCGAGCACGACCACGGCATCGCCCTGGCGCACGGCAAAATGCGCGCTTTCACCGGTCTCGCGCGAAAGCTCTTCGAGAACAGGCGTTGCCAGACTGACCATCTCCACTTCGTCGAGAGCACTGGCTGCCAGGGCGAACAGCGGGCGGCCAATGCGATAGCGCTTCGAATCCTTCATCTGCCGGACGTACCCGAGCGACACCATGGTTTTCACGAGATGGAAAGTCGTCGAATTGTGCAGTCCGACGCGCTTGCTCAATTCCGCCAAACCTATGCCGTCGCGATTACGTGCGATTTCCTCCATGATCGTGAAAGCCCGCGCGAGTGACTGCACGCCGACACGCTGATGGTCCCGGGCGATGCCGCGGATGGCGGCGATGCGCGGCGTGCCTCCTGATCGGTCGGCAGCTGCTCTCTGTTTGCGTTGCGCTCTCACGAAGCCGTCTCCGTTCGCTGCCCCCGGCAGCTAGTTTGCCTTTTCATTTCGCTGGGGCGGCATCGGGCACATAGCGCTTGCCGAACACCGGCTCTTTGTAAGGCGTCGGCGGCAACTGCCAGGCGCCGGTCGATGGCGGCCGCACCTCTGCGTCGACATGTACATCGAGAACGAAAGGTTTGTTCGCTTGAACGGCATGCTCGAGTGCGCTCTTGAGATCCTGCGATTTGGTCACGGTTATTGCGTCGACACCGGCCGCACGCGCCCAGGCTGCAAAGTCGGGATTGTACGGTTTGTTATTGGGTCCCTCGTGGAACATCGTTCCGTGCTCGCGGCCGCCGAACATTCCGAGCTGGATGTCGCGAATGGAAACCCATCCGAAATTGTTCCAGATCAACCAGACGACCGGAATCTTGTATTCGACCGCCGTGCACAGAACGTGCGGCACCATCGTGAAGCAGCCATCGCCGGTGACCGCAACGACCGGCCTGTCCGGCGCGGCCAGCTTGGCCCCAAGCGCGCCCGCTGCGCCGAATCCCATGCCGGAAAAGCCCCAGGAGTTGAGCATGGTCTGCGGGCGGCGCGCCTTCCAGAACTGCATGTACCAGTTGTGATTGACGCCGACATCGCAGCACAGAATAGCGTCTGGCGGCAGCACCGCCTGGCAGTCGGCGACGACCCTTTCGGGCCTGATCGGCGAAGCGTGCACCTCGAAATTGGGCCTGGTGAACTTTTCCCACTCGGACTGCCATTTCTGAATGTCCGCGCACCAGGCCTTATGCGCGTCGCGTCTCGGGTTGCGCTTCTCGATCTCGGCCAGCAATTGGCGCAGGAAAGTGCGCGCATCCGCCAGCAGGCCAATATCGGGCGGATAGTTGCGGCCAAGCTCCGCCGCATCGACATCCGCATGGATCAGCTTGGTGTATGGGAAATTCCAAGAATACCCAGGCATCCATGACGATGCTGAACGATCATCGAACCGTGCGCCGATCGCTATCACCAGATCGGCCCGCCGGCCTGCCTCGTTTGCAGGATAGGCGCCGTTGCGGCCGATGAAACCGACCGACAACGGATCTGCCATATCGAGTGTGCCCATGCCGTTGGGCGATGAGATCACCGGGATCTGGAGCCTGTGAGCAAATTCCGTGAGTTCGCGCGATGCCTCCGATAACGTGACGCCATGTCCGACGAAAAGTACCGGCCGCTTCGATTTCAAAATCAGGTCCAGGCAGGCGGTGATTTCGTCCGGCGAGGTGCCGCTGCGCTGGGCATTCAGCGGCGGCGACGGTTGCGGCATTTCAATGTCGCCGTCTTCTTGAAAAACGTTAAACGGCACATCGAGATTCACCGGCCCTGGCCGGCCGGACAACATGGTCGTCGTCGCCTGACGCAAAGCCAGCGGCAACATATCGACGCGGGTCGGCTGGAAGCTGCGTTTGACTACGGGCCGAATGATGTTCGGAAAATCGGCCTGGAAATGCCGGTTGATTTCCTGAAACGGACTACGATTGAACTGTGAGGTGGGCACGTTCGCGGTAATAGCCAAGAGCGCCGAAGAATCGAAAAGGGCTACCGCAAGCGGCATCACGATATTGCAGGAGCCGGGTCCACAGGACGTCAGTGTCGCCACCGCTTCATGCCTTACGCGGAAGTACGCGTCGGCCATGTGTGCCGCGACCTGCTCATGACGCGGCGAAATCAATGTGATGCGGTCGCGCGCCTCGTATAGAGAGTCAAGAATGCCGACATTGCCGTGGCCACAGAGTCCAAAAACGTAGGGGATTTTGCTTTCGATCAGATACTCGGTAATGACATCGGCACCCTTCATGCGCGGCATCGTTGGCGCCCTCTCAGTCTCTTCCAATCGCTTGCGATAATGCGAGAGCGCTTTTTACCATATCGACTGTGGCCCACAACGTCGGCGAGCGAAGCCAACTGTTGTCCAAAAAGCACTCAACGGCGCACCCACTTAATCGCCGGTACCTGAGTGATTTGCGGTAATTTTTTGCATGAAAGAGTTTGTTGTTTCCGCGTCTCAACGCAATTTTACTAATAATTTCAAATATGTAGTCGCCGAGCGGAACTGCTGCCGATAACCATTCCCCAGGGAACTTTCGCCCGATTATCGAATTTAATTGCTGGCGGGCGCTCCATTCTGAGTAGGCTGGAGCGGGCGGGAGGTTCGCAGGTTCTGCCCGAAAATGTCTGGCGAACGCTCATGGTGTTGAGGCTAACCAACCGTAGCTCTTCCATGAGGTTCGGACCTTATCGCCTCAGATCGCCCCCGGTGCATTCGAGTGCGCCGGATGAGGGTGGGTTATTCGGGAGGCGTCGATGGATCAGACCACAATTACAAATAAGAAAACTGCCAATGGCGTTGCCGCAAAAAAACGCGGACGCCCGGAAGATGGTGCCTCTGATCTGACCTCACCGAAAGAATTGCAAGAACTCCTCCAGTCGTTGCGCGCCATGCGCGCCGGCGACTTTTCCGTAAGAATGGGTGTCGAGCACGAGGGGGTACTTGGAAAAATCGCGGATACCTTCAACGACATCGTTGCTTCCAACGAACGAATGGCGCAGCAGCTCGAGCGCGTCGGAGAAGTGGTCGGTCGCGAAGGCAAAACCCGCCACCGCGTCAAATTCGGCGTTTCGCACGGCGCGTGGGGCGAAATGGAATCGTCGATCAACACCCTGATCGATGATCTGGTCTGGCCGACGAAGGAAGTCACAACGGCCATCGCGGCGGTGGCGCAAGGCGACCTGCTCAAGACCGTGCGAACCGAAGTCGATGGGAGGCCGCTCAAGGGCGAATTCCTCGAAGCCGCGACAATCGTCAACACGATGATCAAGCAGCTCAGCGTGTTCACTTCGGAAGTGACGCGCGTGGCGCGTGAAGTCGGTACCGAAGGCAAGCTTGGCGGACAGGCGCAGGTACGAGAAGTTACCGGCGTGTGGAAAGACCTGACCGAGAACGTGAACTCCATGGCGAATAACCTGACGGCTCAGGTTCGCAACATCGCCGAGGTCACGATCGCGGTGGCCGACGGCGACCTTTCGAAGAAAATCACCGTCGACGTGCGCGGCGAAATCCTTCAGCTGAAGGAAGCCATCAACACGATGGTCGACCAGTTGCGCTCTTTCGCATCGGAAGTGACGCGCGTCGCGCGCGAAGTCGGCACTGATGGAAAGCTCGGCGGCCAGGCCATCGTGCCCGGTGTCGCCGGTACATGGAAGGACCTCACCGACTCGGTGAACGCCATGTGCGGCAACCTGACCGACCAGGTCCGCAACATCGCGCAAGTCACGACCGCGGTGGCACGCGGCGACCTGTCGCGCAAGATCACGGTCGATGTGCGCGGCGAGATTCTCGAGCTGAAAGACACCATCAATACGATGGTGGACCAGCTCAACGGCTTCGCTTCGGAAGTCACGCGCGTTGCCCGCGAAGTCGGCACGGAAGGCAAACTCGGTGGTCAAGCCGCCGTGCCCGGCGTAGCCGGCACATGGAAGGACCTGACCGACAGCGTGAACTTCATGGCCGGCAACCTGACCGCACAGGTCCGTAACATTGCCGACGTCGCGACCGCCATCGCCGGTGGCGACCTTTCGAAAAAAATCACCGTGAACGTGTCGGGCGAGATCCTGCAGCTGAAGGAAACCGTCAACACGATGGTGGACCAGCTCAACGCTTTCGCCGGCGAAGTGACGCGCGTCGCGCGCGAAGTCGGCACCGAGGGCCGGCTCGGCGGCCAGGCGAACGTGCTCGGCGTGGCCGGCACCTGGAAGGACTTGACTGACTCGGTGAATTCGATGGCGGGAAACCTGACCGCTCAGGTCCGCAACATTGCCGAAGTGACGACCGCTGTCGCGCGCGGTGACTTGTCGCGCAAGATCACCGTGGACGTGAAAGGCGAAATTCTCGAACTCAAAAACACCATCAACACGATGGTGGACCAGCTCAACTCCTTCGCGTCGGAAGTCACGCGCGTTGCGCGCGAAGTCGGCACCGAAGGCAAGCTTGGTGGGCAGGCCGAGGTGCCAGAAGTCGCGGGTACCTGGAAGGATTTGACGGACAACGTCAACTTCATGGCCTCCAACCTGACGGCACAGGTCCGCAACATCGCCGAAGTGGCGACCGCCATTGCAAACGGCGACTTGTCTAAAAAAATCACCGTGGACGTGCGCGGCGAGCTGCTCCAGCTTAAGGAAACGCTCAACACGACGACCGACCAGCTGCGGTCATTCGCCGGCGAAGTGACGCGCGTGGCACGCGAAGTGGGCACCGAAGGCCGCCTCGGCGGTCAGGCCAACGTGCCGGGCGTGGCCGGTACGTGGAAGGACTTGACCGACAACGTCAACTTGCTGGCAGCGAACCTGACAACGCAGGTCCGCAACATCGCCGAAGTGACGACCGCCGTGGCGCGCGGTGACTTATCGCGCAAGATCACGGTGGACGTGAAAGGCGAAATTCTCGAGCTCAAGAACACCATCAACACCATGGTGGACCAGCTCAACGCCTTTGCCTCCGAAGTGACGCGCGTTGCCCGCGAAGTCGGCACCGAGGGCAAGCTCGGGGGCCAGGCGCAGGTCTCTGGCGTGGCCGGAACCTGGAAGGATCTCACCGACACGGTGAACGTGATGGCGGCGAACCTTACCGAGCAGGTGCGTGGCATCGTGAAGGTCGTGACCGCCGTCGCCAACGGCGACCTGAAACAGAACCTGGCCGTGAAATCGAAGGGCGAGGTGGCCGCGCTCGCCGAAACGATCAACAACATGACCGACACACTCGCAACCTTCGCCGACCAGGTGACGACAGTTGCGCGCGAGGTGGGCGTCGAGGGCCGTCTCGGCGGCCAGGCCAACGTTCCCGGTGCGGCGGGTACCTGGAAGGCGCTTACCGGCAACGTCAACTTGCTGGCGGCAAATTTGACCACCCAGGTGCGTGCCATCGCCGAGGTAGCGACCGCAGTGACCAAGGGCGACCTCACCCGATCGATTCAGGTCGAGGCGCGCGGCGAAGTGGCCGAGCTCAAAGACAACATCAACACGATGATCGACAACCTGCGCCTGACTACGGATCGCAACACCGAGCAGGACTGGCTGAAGACCAACCTTGCCAAGTTCACCAACATGTTGCAGGGCCAGCGCGATCTCGCGACGGTCGGCCGCCTGTTGCTGAGCGAACTGACTCCGCTGGTGAACGCGCAGCAGGGCGTCATTTATCAGGTCGAAAGCGAAGAACTCCACACGCTCCGGCTGCTGTCAGCCTATGCCGACGATGGCGTCAACGGCCACCCGCAGCGGCTGCGCATCGGCGAAGGCCTGATAGGACAATGCGCCGCCGACAAACGGCGCATGCTCATCACCGATATGCCAAAGCGTACCGTTCTTATCGGCTCCGCGCTGTTCAAAGTGGTGCCAAGCAATATCATTGTGTTGCCCGTCTTGTTCGAAAATCAGGTCAAGGCGGTGATCGAACTCGCTTCCGTGACGCAATTCACCGCGCTGCAGACGATGTTCCTTGAACAGTTGACCGCGAGCATCGGCATCGTGCTCAACTCGATCGAGGCCACGATGCAGACCGAAGGTCTGCTTAAGCAGTCGCAGCAGCTCGCTGCTGAACTGCAGACGCAGCAACGCGAATTGCAGCAAACGAACGAGCAACTTGAGCAGAAAGCCCAGCAGCTCGCTGAGCGCAACGTCGAAGTTGAAAGGAAGAACCAGGAAATCGAGCAGGCGCGTCGCGCGCTAGAAGAGAAGGCAGCCGAACTCGCGCTGACTTCCAAATACAAGTCGGAATTCCTCGCCAACATGTCGCACGAGCTGCGCACCCCGCTTAACAGCATCCTTATTCTGGGGCAGCAGCTCGCCGACAATCCTGATGGCAATCTTACCAGCAAGCAGACCGAATTCGCCCGCACCATTCATGGCGCCGGAACAGATTTGCTCAACCTCATCAGCGACATACTCGATCTTTCCAAGATCGAATCCGGAACGGTCACGGTCGAGGCGGAGGAAATCTTTTTCTCCAACCTGCTCGACGCAGTCGCCCGCCCCTTCCGTCACGAGGCGGAAACCAAGCAGTTGTCCTTTAACGTCGAGCTCGATCCTGCGCTTGGCCGCAGCCTCACGACTGACTCCAAGCGCCTGCAGCAGGTTCTCAAGAACCTCCTGTCAAATGCTTTCAAGTTCACCGACCGCGGCGGGGTTCAGCTCAAGGTGTCGCTCGCGCCGAGCGGCTGGACTTCGACGCATCCAATCCTCAGCCAGGCGCAGAGCGTAGTCTCGTTCGAAGTCGCTGATAGCGGCATTGGCATCCCAGCCGAAAAACAAAAGATTATCTTCGAGGCATTCCAGCAGGCGGATGCCAGCACCAGCCGAAAATACGGCGGCACCGGGCTTGGCCTTGCGATCAGCCGCGAATTGTCAAATCTCCTCGGTGGTGAGATCCAATTGCGCAGTTCGCCATCGGTCGGCAGCACCTTCACTCTCTATCTGCCGATCACCTATGCCGGACCATCCGTCGCCACTCGACCGGCAAGCATGCCAGGCATTGTAGTGCCGCAAGCGCCAAGTGCGCCCATTCTTCCGGAACGGCCAATCGAGCAGATTCCGGACGATCGCCACGAAATTCAGCCCGGCGACTCGATTCTGCTGATTGTGGAAGATGATCCCCATTACTGCCGCGTGCTCATCGATCTCGCCGGCGACAAAGGATTCAAAGTCCTTGTGGCCATGCGCGGCGCCGAAGCACTGGAACTCGCGAAGCAGTATCAGCCGACGGCCGTGTCATTGGACGTCTTCCTGCCCGACATGCTCGGCTGGAGCGTGCTGACTCAGCTCAAGCAAAATCCGCTAACGCGGCATATTCCGGTGCAAATCATCACGCTCGATGAGGACAAGCATCATGGGCTGGCCCGAGGCGCATTCTCTTTCGTCACCAAACCGACGACGACCGAGGGGATCGAGGCCGCGCTACGTCGGATCAAGGAATACGCGGCGCCGCGTCGCAAGCGGCTCCTCGTGGTCGAGGACAATGTCGCCGAGCAAATGAGCATCTCAGAACTGCTTGGCTACGACGACGTCGAAATCGAGACGGCGGGCACAGGTCGCGACGCACTCGATTCGCTGCGCCGACAACCGGCTGACTGTGTCGTGCTGGATCTTCGACTGCCCGACATGTCGGGCTTCGAAGTCCTGGAAGAACTGAGCCAGGATAAGGTGCTGTCGGAAGTGCCTGTCGTGGTTTTTACAGGGCGTGAATTGAGCGCCGAGGAAGATGCCCGCCTTCACACTATGGCGCGTAGTATCGTGGTCAAAGGAGTTGAATCGCCCGAGCGTCTGCTCGACGAGACCGCCCTCTTCCTGCATCGAGTGGTAACCGAGCTGCCTGCCGAGAAACAGCGGATGCTCGAGAGATTGACGACCTCTGACGAAGATCTGGTCGGTCGTACAGTGCTGCTGGTCGACGATGATGCCCGCAATATCTTCGCGCTCAGTAGCGTGCTCGAACGGCGCGGCATGAAGGTTCTCACTGCCACCACAGGCAACGAAGCAATTCAACTGCTCGATTCCAACAACGACATTGCCATCGTGCTCATGGACATCATGATGCCTGAAATGGACGGCTATCAGACGATGGAACAGATTAGAAAGAACGGGAATTTCCGGCGGCTGCCAATCGTCGCGCTTACCGCGAAGGCGATGAAAGGAGACCGCGAGAAATGCCTCGAGGCGGGCGCGTCGGACTACCTGGCAAAGCCGGTTAACACCGAACAGCTGCTTCCCGTACTGCGCAGCTGGCTGCATCGCTGAGTTCGAGGAAGTCATGTTGAACGAAAAGGTAAACATTCTTCTTGTCGACGATCAGCCGGCGAAACTTCTGACCTATCGAACGATCCTTGAGGACGTCGGCGAAAATCTGTTGAGCGCGAACAATGCGACCGAAGCACTTGAGCTGCTGTTGAAGCATGACGTGGCCGTCGTTCTCATCGACGTCTACATGCCGGATATCGACGGTTTCCAGCTAGCCGCGATGATCCGCAATCATCCGCGCTTCGAGAAAACTGCGCTGATTTTTATTTCGGCCATCTTGTTGACCGACGTCGACCGCTTACGCGGCTACGAGATGGGAGCAGTCGACTACGTTCCCGTGCCGGTTATTCCAGAGGTTTTGCGCGCGAAAGTGAAAGTGTTCGTCGAGCTCTTTCGGAAGACGCGCCAGCTTGAACAGCTGAACAAAGGCCTGGAGGCGCGCGTTGCGGAACGCACTGCCGAGCTGGCGGCTTCGACGCTGCAACTTCGTCAGAGCGAGCGCCTGCGAAGCCTTGCGCTTGCTGCCGGACAAATGGGCAGCTGGGAGTGGAACGTAGCGCGCGGCACAACGGTCTGGGATCAGGGTCAATGCGAGATTTTTGGGGTGCCAAGCACTTTCGTGCCCACACTTGAGAGCCTGCAGCCGCTTATTAACCCGCAGGATTTCGAGCTGTTGGTGCGGGCATTTCGCAAGGCGACCAAGGAAACCAATACATTCCAGACCGAGTTTCGCGTGCTCAGACCGAACGGCGAAGTACGTTGGTGCACGGGCACCGCAGCAGCCAGCTTCGACGAAAGGGGCCGCCTCATCTGGCTCAGCGGCGTTACCGCCGACATCACCGAGCGAAAACGAGCCGAAGAGCGCCAAATCCTGCTCGCCGAAGAGGTTGATCATCGTGCGCGCAATGTCGTTGCAGTCGTGCAATCGATCATGCGACTCACCCGGGCAGATAGCATTGAGGACTACATCGCAGCGCTCGATGGCCGGATCGGCGCGCTTTCAAACGCCCACAGACTCCTAGCGGGATCGCGCTGGGAGGGTGCAGACCTCAATCGGCTGGTCGAAGAAGAGTTCGCGCCTTATCGCGCCGCCGGCAATGAACGGGTCTCGGCACAAGGGCCGATTATTTTGCTCCCACCAGCCACCGCTCAAACCATTGCACTGGCGCTGCATGAGCTGGCCACCAATGCGGCGAAATATGGAGCATTATCGGCCGGCTCTGGACGCGTCAAACTTACGTGGCGCACCAAACCCGGCCAGGTCGAGCTTGTCTGGGCCGAACATGGCGGCCCAAAAATTAGCGCTCCCAGCCGGCAAGGCTATGGCAGTCGCGCGATTGTCGCAGGCATCGAACGGCAGCTCGGCGGAATGGTGAACTTCGACTGGCAGGAGAGCGGTCTGCGCTGCATGCTGTGCGTTCCGTACGAGGGGAATGAGTTGTTGAAGCGACATCCGCTCGCGCCGCGGCAAATCGACGGCGTCCCGAGCCAAACTGTCGCATCAGGCATTGATCCAGACGAGAAACGGGTCCTTCTCGTCGAAGACGAACCACTGGTTTCGATGATGCTGGCTGACATGCTGTCGGCTTTCGGTCACAAGGTCGACGGGCCGTATAGCCGCTTCAGTGATGCAATACTCGCCGCCAAAACCAACAATCTGCAGGCAGGCATATTGGATGTGAATCTGGGCGGCGAGAAAACCTACGCAGTCGCGGATATTCTCGCTAACCGAAACATCCCATTTGCATTTGTGACCGGGTATGGGCCCGACAGTATCGTTTCAGCATTTTCTCACGCACCGGTGCTGCAGAAGCCGATAGAAGCGGCAAAGCTCCACGCCTTGCTTCAGCAAATCGTGCGGTAAGTCTTTCACGTCGGCATCCTTGGTAGGCGCCATGGAACCAAGCCAACCGAAAAGCGTTTGTAGGCGGTCCATAGGCCAAAGAAAAAACGTCAATGACCGCAAGACAATTTCTCCTGAGCGAAAGCTCATACTGCCGCCGACGCGCCGCGAGATGTCCCGATCCATTCCTGGCCGAGGAACTGCGCCGCCTGGCGGAATGCTTCGAGCAGACGGCCAATGCTGTTCAACCGGCCAGCATTGCCGCAGATGCAGCCCGGGAACAGAATTCCCACTAGCCCGCGGAACTCGTTACACTCGGCCCGTCGACGCGGAACTTTTCCATATAGGAGCACCGCATTGTCGGGTCGTCACAAAACTGTCGCGGTGAGGATTGGCGGCGTCACGGTCGGCGGCGGGGCGCCGATTGTCGTGCAATCGATGACCAATACCGACACCGCCGACGTCGAGGCGACGGCGCGGCAGGTTGCCGCGCTGGCAGGCGCCGGCTCCGAGCTCGTGCGCATCACGGTTGACCGCGACGAGGCGGCAGCGGCGGTGCCGCGCATCAAGGAGCGCCTGCTCAAGCTCGGCGTGAGCGCGCCGCTGGTCGGCGACTTTCATTACATCGGGCACAAGCTTCTGGCCGATCATCCCGGCTGCGCGGAAGCGCTCGACAAGTACCGCATCAATCCCGGCAATGTCGGCTTCAAGGACAAGAAGGACAAACAATTTTCCGCCATCATTGAGATGGCGCTCAAGTACGGCAAGCCGGTGCGCATCGGCGCCAACTGGGGCTCGCTCGACCAGGAGCTGCTC
>DASXST010000079.1:0-71242 GCA_036505835.1 Pseudolabrys sp.
AAGCAGAAAAGTTTGTCGGAAAAACATACTTTAGACTGCCATAAACTTTTTCCAGCGGTTGGGCGGACTTGAAGCGGCACGAGTTCATCACGCTTCTCGGCGGCGCGGGGTCGTGGTCGCTTACTGCGCTTGCGCGGCCCGAGCGGGCTCGGGGTATCGGCGTGCTAATGCCGTCGGCTACGATAGCGATGCCCAACAAGATCCGCAGCGGAGGTCTTCCATAACTGCTACGGAGAGTCCGTTGTTCTCGATGCACATTAGTCGCAGCCGCCCGATCTCAATGTTAAGGACATCACACAAAGCGGAAGTGCTTTGTGATATTCCGATGACAACCCGATTGATTTTCGCGAATGGGGAGCAGGCGCAATGGAAAACACCTTGCAGCTTTACCGCACGCTGTTTGGCAATCGCGCTTATGTGCGCTCGGTATCCGAGAGCGCCTTTTTCCTCGCCGCGAGCACAATCGCGATCTTTGCCGCGGTGAGCTATGCGACCGTCCACGCCAGCAACCACGTTACCGATTTCGTGCTGAGCCGCGTTGGGCCCTTCAACGTGCGCTTTCTGTTCATATATGGCACGTTCACCGCCTTCGTCGTTACGGCGAGCCTACTGGCCTGGCGGCCGAACCGGTTGCCGTTCGCGTTCAAGGCCGTGGCGTTGTTCCTGCTGGTCCGCGCCGTATTCGTGGCGCTTACCCATATGGCGCCGTCGCCGATCGATCCGCCGACGTCCGCACCGTTCTTCAACTCCATTTTTTACGGCAGCGACTTATTCTTTTCTGGCCACACCGGTCTGCCGTTCCTCGTGGCACTTGCCTTCTGGCACATCCCGCAATGGCGGATGTTCTATCTCGCGCTGACCGCGTTCTTCGGTTCGATCGTGCTACTCGGCCACTATCACTATTCGATCGATGTGCTCGCCGCACTGTTCATCACCCACGGCGTCTTTCAGATGTCGTGCTGGCTGTTCGGCCGGGACTACGCTCTGTTTCGTTCCTCCGAGAACCAGGCTGTGCAACGGCCAAAGCGGGCAATGCGCAAGCGGTTTGAAAAATGGGTCGAGGCCCACAGCCGAAAGCGGCCGACATTGGTCTCAGTCGGTGGAGCTGGGCGCGCGACTGAACCGTTCATGCTGCGCGCCGTCGGTGAAGGCTCGGTGCCGACAGGTCAATCGCAGTCCTGGTCGTAAATTAGCCGAAAGCTCACGCGCACGCGGAATTGCGACGACATGTCCGCTACAAAGCGGACATTTATTTGCATTGCCGAATGAGACACCGGTTTGCTTACTCATTAGCGTTTGGGTGCGAGCTTCGTGCCGGTTGCGTGGCGCACCAAGCTAAGGAAGCTCTCATTAATTCCGGCAGTCCTTGATCCAAGAGGGTGTTTGCACAGGCCACTGACCAAAACGCTCCAGCCTTCGGAGGGCAACGCTCTATCCAGCTGAGCTACGGGCGCGCGTAAGCCCTCAATAGACGAAACGTCCGCGACCGGCAACGGTGCCGAATTCGTGGTCCGCGTGGGCTTTTTTCGAGCTTTCTGTTGTTAAGCCCGCGGCCTGGGCTGCCCCTAGCTATGCGCCCCGGCGCGAATCCCTTACTGCTCTAGGGCTCGCGCATAGTGCGCCCTCAAGGAGCATTCTCAAATGGCAGAAGCCGCTTCACCCAAGCCGAAAGCCGGCAAGCCGGTCACCACCAGGCACCTGGCCGCTGCGCTCGCGGAACAGCATCAGCTCACCAAGAAGCAGGGCCTCGAAATGTTGGAGGACCTGATCGGCATGATCACCAAGCACCTGAAAAAGGGCGAGCGGGTGAAGATCGCCGGCCTAGGTATTCTGCTGGTGCGCAAACGTGCCGCCCGCATGGGCCGCAACCCGATGACGGGCGAGGCCATTAAGATTAAAGCCAGCAAGAAAGTTGCTTTCCGCGCGGCAAAAGATCTCAAGATGGCGATCTGAGCGCGCGTTCTCGACTAGCAAGACCCCGCCGCTCGACGGCGGGGTTTTGTTTTGCTCCGTCGCAAGGGAGGGAATTACTTGAAAAGTCCTCTATAATGGCTCCTCAAAAGCCAGGAGGACTCCAATGTCGCAAGCGGCCGAGAAGCGCGGTGGCATGCCGGCGATGCTGAAGGATGCGGCCTTCGTGTGGGAAGATCCGCTTGATCTCGAAGGCGAGCTTTCCGAAGACGAGCGCATGGTGCGCAACAGTACCCGCGGATTCGCGCAAAGCTATCTCATGCCGCGGGTGGTCGAGGCATACCGCGACGAGAAATACGACCCCGGTTTGCTGCCTGAGATGGGAAAGCTTGGCCTGCTTGGACCCACCATACCGGAAGAGTATGGCGGGGTCGGGATGGGTTACGTCGCTTACGGTCTTATCACGCGCGAGCTTGAACGCGTCGACTCGGGATATCGCTCCTCGATGTCGGTGCAGTCTTCGCTGGTTATGTATCCTATCTACGCCTATGGCAGCGAAGCACAGCGCCGCAAATTTCTGCCAAAGCTGGCCACTGGCGAGATGATCGGATGCTTCGGGCTGACGGAGCCCGATCATGGCTCCGATCCCGGTTCGATGGCGACGCGTGCCGAGAAAGTAACGGCCGGCTACAAGCTTAACGGAGCGAAGACCTGGATCTCGAATTCTCCGGTTGCCGATTTTGCGGTCGTCTGGGCGAAGCTCGACAACGTGATACGCGGATTCCTGGTCGAGCGAGGCACGAAGGGATTCTCCACCCCGAAGATTGAAGGCAAACTTTCGCTTCGCGCCTCCATAACCGGCGAGATCGTGCTGGATGATTGCGTGATCCCTGAAGAGAATTTGCTGCCCAACGTGAAAGGCCTCGCCGGCCCATTCGGCTGCCTCAATAATGCGCGCTACGGAATTGCCTGGGGCGCCATGGGGGCCGCCGAGTTCTGCTGGCATCGCGCCCGCCAATACACGCTCGATCGCAAGCAGTTCGGTCGTCCGCTCGCCGCCAATCAATTGGTGCAAAAAAAGCTTGCGGATATGCAGACCGAAATCGCGATCGGGCTGCAGGGAGCCCTGCGCCTCGGGCGCATGCTGGAAGCGGGCAAGGCTGCGCCACCATCGATCTCGCTGATGAAGCGAAACAATTGCGGCAAGGCGCTCGAGATCGCGCGCCTTGCGCGCGATATGCACGGAGGCAACGGCATTTCAGAGGAATATCACGTGATGCGCGTGCTCTCGAATCTGGAGACGGTGAATACGTATGAGGGCACGCATGATATTCATGCATTGATTCTCGGTCGCGCCCAGACCGGCATCCAGGCGTTTTTCTGATTATTCTCCTGTTTTCGCCGCGGGTCATTGCCGGGATTGACCCGGCAATCCATGACGAGGGGCAACAAGTGCACTCGTTGCAGCTTTTATTGATAACATCCATCATGGATGCCCGGGTCAAGCCCGATGGCCTGATTGCCGCCTCGATTATTGACGCGGGCGCCGGCCGGCGCAGCAGTTCTTTTGCTGACGCCGGAGCGAATATTCGCAGATCGTGCCATTGTTACTCGGTTTTGCGACGCTGCTGTTCGCCTATTCGGAACGGATCAGTGGCTGGCTCCATGCCCGCGCGGAGGGGCGCGGCCATGCAATTGCGTTCGACCTCGACAGCCTCAAGGTGGTGCTGTGTCTCATTTTATGGTGGCTACTTTGGCGCCCGGCGCGGGCATCCTGATGCTCGGCGTATTCTCGCTGGCGACAGGCGCGATTATCGCTCGGCCAATGTCGCCAAGAATTTTTTCTCGAGTCTCAACGGATTTGCCGCCACCCTGGTGTTCGCCACGCAAGGCGCCGTGCTGTGGCCGCAGACCCTGGCTCTTGCTGCCGGGACAATCGCCGGCGGATTGATCGGGGCCTATGTCGCGCGCGTCATTCCGCGCAACGTCGTGCGCGTGCTGGTTGTCGTCGTCGGTGCGGCGCTCACAATCGCATTTGCGTGGCGCTACTGGTTCTGACGCGCAAGAGCTACAACGCAATGGTGTTTGCGCTATGCGCCAGTGCCGCCACGCGGGCGGTCATCGCGCTGTCCGCTCTGGTGAGGGCGTCCACGACAGTGAAATGATCGGTGCCGGGGATTTCCTCGTAACGCGTGAGCGCCATGTCTTGTCGCCACGACTCGACAATCGTGCGGCTCTGACGCAGGAACTCACTTGATTCAAGTGCGCCAACGACCGCGTCCAGGCTGCGGCCGGCCGGCACGCGCCAATAAAGCGGCGATACCCGGCGCGCTTCCACCTCATCGAGACGCAAATCCAGATTTTGCGAGCAATGCACCAACGGTGCGAGATCGAATACTCCGGAGATCGCATAGGCCGTCGGTGCGAGGTCGGCCGGCGCATCGGAGGCGAAAGCTTTCCAGTCTTGTGCCACCATGCACGCGGCCAGATGTCCGCCGGCCGAATGGCCGTAGACGCAGATGCGCTGGCGCCGCTTGCGCCAGAGGGTCAGACAGGCGCTGCGCATCTGTTCGATGATGTCGGCAATCGAGCAATGCGGGCAAAGGTCGTAGCCGACGACAGCGACTGTTACCCCCCGCGCGTTCGGTCCTGCCGCCATTTGTGAAAACATCGAAGACTCAAGCGAGCGCCAATAGCCGCCGTGAATGAACATTGCGAGGGGTGCCTGGTCATCGTCCTTGGCGGGGAAGAGGTCGATAGTCCGCCGCGATGAAGGGCCATAACCAATGCCGAGCTTGGGGTTGTGCGCGCTCGCGCGATACGCTGCCGCCTCGCGTTGCCAGCGTGCAAAAATCTCGGGATGTTCGGGGACGCGGGAGCGGTTGTCGTATTCAACCTCATAATCAACGGGCATGGCGTTCTCGGCGTGAATGAGCTGGCTTTGCGCAGGACTCGAAACGGCGTTATTTCTTAGCAATGAAGATCGACGGCAAGCAAATGCGAACGGTTTGGATCGAAAGCGATGGCGCAAGCCTCGGCATTATCGATCAGACGCTGCTGCCGCATCGCCTTGCTACGATACGGCTTGCCACGCTTGACGATGTCGCACGGGCGATCGTAACCATGCAGGTGCGCGGCGCGCCGCTGATCGGCGCGACAGCAGCCTATGGCCTCTGGCTCGCCCTGCGCGCCGATCCATCCGACGAAGCACTGGACGATGCCTACGCCACACTGATTGCGACGCGCCCGACGGCCATCAATCTCAAATGGGCGCTGGACGAAATGTTGGCCGCGGTGCGCAACCGACCGCGCGCCGAGCGCGCGGAAGCGGCCTTACGCAGAGCAAGCGAAATCGCCGATGAGGATGTTGCGATCAACCAGGCCATCGGCTGCTATGGACTGCCAATCATTGAGCAAATTGCCGCAACCAAAAAGGGCGCACCGGTCAACGTGCTTACCCACTGCAACGCCGGCTGGCTGGCCACCGTCGATTGGGGGACGGCGACTGCGCCAATCTATACGGCTCACGATAAAGGCCTCCCCGTCCATGTTTTTGCCGATGAGACGCGGCCGCGCAACCAGGGCGCTGCGCTTACCGCCTGGGAGCTGGGCCATCACGGCGTGCCGCACACCGTTATTGCCGACAATACCGGCGGGCATCTCATGCAGCACGGGCTGGTTGACGTAGTCATCGTCGGAGCCGACCGCGTGACCGCGCAAGGGGATGTCTGCAATAAAATCGGCACTTATCTCAAGGCGCTCGCCGCTCATGACAACAACGTGCCGTTCTACGTCGCGCTGCCATCGCCGACGATTGACTTCGCGATCGATGATGGCCTTGCCGAGATTCCCATCGAACAGCGGGCGGCCGAAGAGGTCGCAACGGTGAGCGGGAGGGCCGCCTCCGGCCACATCGAGACAGTGCGGATCGTTCCCGATGGCTCGCCGGTTGCGAACTTTGCTTTCGACGTTACCCCGGCACGACTCGTCACCGGGTTGATCACCGAGCGAGGCATCGTTCAGGCAAATCGTGCCGCGCTTGCACACGCTTTCCCTGAACGCGCCGAAGTCCGGCCCAAATCGAATCGCAAGGTCAGCTGATGGCCTTGGCATCGTCTCCATCTCAAATGCCCATCGATGGCCGCCAGTCGCAGACTGCACTCGCGGTCGCACGCGGAACCGCGCGGCTGCTGCACGCGCACGGGCGCTGCGTTGTAAGCGAATTGCCCTTGCCGTCCGGCCGGCGGGCGGATCTTGTCGCGCTCGATCCGAGCGGCGAGATCTGGATTATCGAGATCAAGTCCTCGATCGCCGATTTTCGTGCCGACCAGAAATGGCATGACTATCGGGCGCACTGCGATCGCTTGTTCTTCGCCTCGACAATCGACGTCCCGTGCGAAATTTTCCCGCCGGACACCGGGCTGATCGTGGCCGATGCCTTCGGCGCGGAGTTTAAATGTGAAGCGCCCGAACACAGGTTGTCGGCCGCGACACGAAAATCGATGATGTTGCTGTTTGCGCGTGCTGCAGCGATGCGCCTGCAATCGCTGGCCGATCCGACAGGACCTTACTGGGACGCGGAATAATACAAAGACTAACGCGGTGCGCGTTTGGCCAGAATCCGTTGCAAGGTCCGGCGGTGCATGTTGAGCCGGCGCGCAGTCTCCGAAACATTGCGGCCGCACAGCTCATAGATACGCTGGATGTGTTCCCAGCGCACGCGGTCGGCCGACATCGGATTTTCGGGCGGCTCGATCTTGGCGTCGTCCAATGCCAACAAGGCTGCGACGACGTCATCGGCATCGACGGGCTTGGCGAGATAATCGACCGCGCCAAGCTTCACCGCATTCACCGCGGTGGCGATGTTGCCGTAGCCGGTCAAGATGATGCCGCGCGCGTCGGGACGACGGCGCTTAAGCGCAGAAATCACGTCGAGCCCGTTGCCGTCGCCGAGGCGCATATCGACCACAGCATAGGCCGGCGCTGCCTTTTCGACTTGCAACAAGCCTTCGGAAACCGACTCCGCGGTCGTGACCGAAAATCCGCGTTGCTCGAGCGCCTTGGCGAGCC
Organism: Pseudolabrys sp.; assembly: GCA_036505835.1. Classification (GTDB taxonomy): domain Bacteria; phylum Pseudomonadota; class Alphaproteobacteria; order Rhizobiales; family Xanthobacteraceae; genus Pseudolabrys. The sequence goes on from DASXST010000079.1 coordinate 6,982, forward strand.
GCTGCAGGAAGGAAAAATCGTCTTCGACGATCAACAAGGACCGTTCGCCGTTGATTTTCTCTTTCGCCGCCGGCCGGGCGGTATCGCTCGTTGCAACGTCCACGGTCTCACCACATGCTGCTCTTATCGGTATCCTAGCCGGACAGCCTATCAGTCGCACGCAACAAATAGTGATTGCCCGAGGCTCCCTCAAGCCGCTGCGAACGCTACTGATTGTTCGAAATCGCTGCGGCGCCAGCTGAGCCTGATAACGGCGCCCCGCTCCGACCCGGGCCGATTTTGAAATGAGAGGGTTGCCCCTGAGCGCTCCAGCAATGTCTTGGCGATGAAGAAACCGAGGCCAAGGCCGGCCGGCTCCTCGTCTGTGCCGCCGCGAGGACGTCGCCGGCTGGTCACGTAGGGTTCTCCAATCCGGGTCAGGATTTCGGGCGCAAATCCGGGGCCATCGTCACTGATGGTGACCGCGACAGAATCATCATTCCAGCGCGCATCAACCGCAACGCGGTCGCGCGCGAAGTCGACTGCGTTTTCCAAGAGATTGCCAAGTCCATAGAGAATGGCCGGGTTACGTGCTCCAACCGGTTCGGTGGAGCGATCGCTCGGTGAAGTCACCTCGATATTCACCCCAAAATTGCGATGCGGCGCCACAACCTCCTCGATCAGCGCAGTGAGAGGCATGCGGTCAAACGGCTCTCCACCGGCAGACAATTCGGTGAGCTTGGCAAGAATGTCGCGGCAGCGCGTGGCCTGTTCGCGCAACAGCCGAACATCGTCGCCGTGCGGCGCGTCCGGCGCGATCGCCCGCTCCAGCTCCTTGGCGATGACAGAGATGGTCGAAAGTGGTGTGCCGAGTTCATGCGCCGCCGCGGCGGCAAGTCCGTCGAGCTGGGAAAGATGCTGCTCGCGCGCAAGCACCAACTCGGTCGCGGCGAGCGCGTCGGAAAGTTGACGAGACTCTTCCGTAATTTGCCAGGCATATGCCCCGATGAAACCGATCGCGAGCAGAATGCATAGCCAGACGCCCATCATGTAGATAGGCGGCAGTTGCAATGGATCCTCGCTGTCCCACGGCAGGGGATAATGCACGAATACCAGAATGGTGGCGCACGCGACCGCAAAACCGCCCAGCAGAAGCGTGAACCGCGGTGGCAGCGCCGTCGCCGACAACAAGACCGGTCCCAGAAACATGAAGGCGAACGGATTTTGCAGGCCCCCGGTCAGATACAGGAGCACTGCCAGCTCCGCGATGTCGAAGGCAAGCAGCCATGCCGCACGGTCGGGCTCGAGTCTTTGCGTCATATGGAAACGCAGACGCAGCGCCACGTTGAGCCAGGCCGCGAGGATAATGGCGGCGAGACACGCGTAAATCGGAAGCTGGAAGTCGAGTCCGGAGTAGACCACGAGGACGGCCGTGGTCTGCCCGATGATTGCAAGCCAGCGCAACCGCACCAATGTATCGAGGCGCACGGTTCGGCCGGGGTGAGGTTGGGCAAGGGGCGAGGCCATGATTCAGTCTAACGCCAGGCGGCGGCGGTACAAATTGCATCCGCATCGCGGGGCTTGCACTTCTTGCGGCGGAGCGTCACATGTTTCCGCCTATGGATGCGCGAAATGCTTCCGCCATCACCGTCGATCGACTGGTCAAGCGCTATAAGGGCGTGGCGGCCGTCGACGGCATCAGCTTTCGGTTGACGCCGGGCTCGGTGACCGGGCTGCTTGGGGGAAACGGGGCCGGTAAAACCACGACGATTGCAATGATCATGGGCTTAGTCACGCCGACCTCCGGCAGCGTCACCGTGCTGGGCGCCGAGATGCCGAGGCAACGTTATCGCGTGCTGCACCGGATGAATTTCGAGAGCCCCTACGTCGACATGCCGATGCGGCTAACGGTGAGGCAAAATCTTTCCGTCTTCGCCCAGCTTTACGCGGTGGCCGACATCGACGAACGAATCGACAGGCTGGCCGCCGATCTCGATCTCACCGACTTTCTTGACCGGCCGACCGGCAAGCTCTCCGCCGGCCAGAAGACACGGGTGTCGCTCGCCAAGGCGCTGCTGAACAAGCCTGAAGTGCTGTTGCTGGATGAGCCGACCGCCTCGCTTGATCCTGACACGGCGGACTGGGTGCGCTCGCGGCTCGAACGATACCGCGCGGAGGAGAGTGCAACGATGCTGCTTGCCTCTCACAACATGGCAGAGGTCGAACGATTGTGCGAACGGGTCATTATCATGAAGAAAGGCCGCATCGAGGACGATGACAACCCCGACCGGCTGCTCTCCCGCTACGGCCGCGAGACGCTGGAAGAAGTGTTTCTCGATGTCGCGCGCGGGCGGCGGCAGAGCGAGGCTGCAAAATGATCGCCAGTGACGCGGGCATGGAATTCTCGTTCAACCGCGTTGCAGCCATGGTGCGGCGCTATTGGTACCTGTTGCGTTCGTCGTGGCCCCGCATTCTCGATCTGATTTATTGGCCGACCGTACAGATGCTGATGTGGGGCTTCCTTCAGGTTTATATTTCGCAGAACTCCAATTTTTTCGTCCAGGCCGGCGGTGTTTTCATCGGCTCGGTACTGTTGTGGGACATTCTGTTCCGTGGGCAGCTAGGCTTTTCCATTTCTTTCCTGGAAGAAATGTACGCGCGCAACCTGGGCAACCTCATGATGTCGCCGTTGCGGCCGACGGAATTCCTGCTCTCGCTCATGGTCATGAGCATCGTGCGTTTGGCGATCGGAATGATCCCGGTATCTTTGCTGGCGATTGCTTTCTTCGGATTTAATTTGTGGGCACTCGGTCTGGCCCTTGCCGCGTTCTTTGCCAATCTGATTTTGACGAGTTGGGCGGTCGGCATTTTCATCGCGGGGCTTTTGTTGCGTAACGGCCTTGGCGCAGAGAGCATGGCCTGGACGATCATGTTTCTGTTTCTGCCGCTGACCTGCGTGTACTATCCGGTGGCGGTGTTGCCCGGTTGGCTTCAGTACTTTGCCTGGGCACTTCCGCCGACCTATGTCTTTGAAGGCATGCGCACGCTGCTGATCGACCATGTATTCCGCGCCGATCTGATGATCGAGGCTTTTGCCCTCAATATCGTGCTGTTCGCGGCTGCATCATTGGCTTTTTTGACGCTTTTGCGGAGCGCGCGGGTGCAAGGCTCGCTTTTGCAGACCAGTGAGTAGTCAAAAAAAGCTTGTGTTTAATGGGACTTACAACGCCATTCGGCGTTGTAAACTGCATACCAACGACTATTCTCTATGTTGACGCTATGACGGAAAAACGACAGTCTGCCGCACTGCAGCGAGGGCCGGGGGAATCAATGGCAATTGGTGAATTCGGCGGAGCAGCGACGCTCTCCGACGGCAGCGGCACGTTATTGGCCACGCCGATGTACTGGTTTTATGAGATGGGGCATGCCGCGCTCAATCCGGCTCGTGCTTTTGCAGACGCCACACGGCTGTTCTTCAAGAATCCGGCGAATCCGCTCGCCCACACCTCCTATGGCAAGTCGATGGCGGCTACCATGGAGTTGTTCGAACGCTCGACCCGCCGATATCGCCGGCCGGAATGGGACATCGACTCCACCACGGTAGGGGGCGAGAAGGTCCCCGTGCAGATCAAGAGCATCTGGGAGCGTCCTTTCTGTCGGCTTCTGCACTTCGAGCGTGGTTTCAGGCAGGCGCCACGACGGCCCCAGCCAAGACTGCTGATTGTCGCCCCGATGTCGGGTCACTACCCGACATTATTGCGCGGCACGGTCGAGACTTTTCTTCCCAATCACGAAGTGTACATCACCGAATGGATCGACGCCCGCATGGTGCCGCTGGCGGCAGGGCGTTTCGATCTCGATTCCTACATCGACTACATTATTTCGATACTTCATTTGCTGGGCGGCGATGTGCATGTGATTGCCGTGTGTCAGCCCTCAGTGCCGGTGCTGGCTGCCGTTGCGCTTATGGAAGCCGACAACGATCCCGACGTCCCCCGCTCCATGGTGCTCATGGGCGGACCGATCGACACGCGGATTAATCCCAACGAGGTCAACAAGCTTGCCGAGCGGCGCGGACTCAACTGGTTCCGCAATCACGTGATTACCAAGGTTCCGTTCCCGCACCCGGGCTTCATGCGCGACGTTTATCCGGGCTTCCTGCAGCTTCACGGCTTCATGAGCATGAACCTGGATCGGCACATCGAGGCACATCACAATTTGTTCCTGCACCTCGTGAAGGGCGACGGCGATTCCGCCCAGAAGCACCGTGAATTCTACGACGAATATCTCGCCGCCATGGATCTTGCCGCCGAGTTCTATCTCCAGACCGTGGATACCGTGTTCATCCGCCATGCGTTGCCAAAAGGGGAAATGACGCATCGCGGTCGGCGCGTCGACCCGGCCGCGATCAGGCGGGTCGCGCTAATGACGGTCGAGGGAGAGAATGACGATATCTCGAGCGTCGGCCAGACCGAGGCTGCGCATGCGCTGTGTATCAACATTCCCGAGGAGAATAAGGTTCACTACGTGCAGCCTGGAGTCGGTCACTATGGCGTGTTTAATGGTTCCCGCTTCCGCGCCGAGACTGCCCCGCGCATCGCCGACTTTGCGCTGTCGCACAACGGCAGCCGTAGCCTGCGCTCCACGCTTCTAAAGGTCGTAGGTTAGCGTTGATGGCGTTCGCACGCGTGATTTTGGAACACAGCTGGCCCGTTCCGATTTGATCCGATGATGTCGATGCCATTCCGCGCCCTGCTTTATCGCCGGACCAGCGAGCCCTCAGCCATTACGGTTGCTTGTGACGGGGAAATTCATCCTGTCCGCGTGCGCCGGCATCGACAGGCGCGCCGCTATACCTTGCGCATCCTCGTGGCCAGCCGCGAGGTCGTGCTCACCATGCCCACGCGCGGCAGCGTCAAGCACGCAAAGGAATTCGCTCAAAAGCACAGTGCCTGGATTGCATCACGGCTGCGACGGCTGCCGGGCGCCGCACCTTTTGCTCATGGCGCATTCTTGCCACTGCGGGGCCGCGAATACCGCATCGAACACCGACCCGGGGAAAGAGGCACAGTTTGGATCGAGACGGACGGGAGCGAACACTTGTTGTGTGTCGCCGGAGAAAGACCTCATCTGTCACGGCGGGTGCACGACTATCTCAAGCGCGAAGCCAAGCGTGACTTGCAGGTGGCGAGTCAGTCGGCCGCACAGGCCCTTGGCATCGAGTTCAAGCGCGTGTCCGTGCGCGACCAGTCGAGCCGCTGGGGTTCGTGCTCCTCGAGTGGCGTGCTCTCATATTCCTGGCGACTGGTGATGGCTCCGCCATTTGTCCTCGAATATCTTGCAGCGCACGAGGTTGCCCACCTCATCGAGATGAATCACTCGCGTCGATTCTGGCGGCTGGTTGAAAGTATTTGTCCGCAAATGGGCCGGGCCAGGGCCTGGCTGGATGCCCATGGCGCAGATCTCCATCGCTATGGCCTGGATTTGCGCTAGCCTCTTACTCATGCACTAAGTCGGTCGTCCTGCCGGCATGCCCGGGACCAGGATGCCTGGACAAACGGATTCGGCCCATGCTGCGTCCCGGAACATTCGCGCTCACCGCGTTGCTGGCGGCATTGAGCGCGATTGGTCCGCTCACGACCGACATGTATCTGCCTTCATTGCCCGACATCGCTCGCCAGCTCAATGCTTCGACGGCGGAGGCGCAATTCACCATCTCCGCCTATCTCATCGGATTTGCAATCGGGCAAATTTTCTATGGGCCGGTGTCCGACCGACACGGCCGCAAGCCGATCCTGATCGCGGCGATCGCGCTTTATTGTATCGCGAGTCTAGCTTGCTCACTTTCGACATCGACCGAAATGCTCATAGTGGCGCGCGCTTTCCAGGCACTCGGCGGCTGCGGCGGCATCGTTCTAGCCCGCGCGATCGTGCGCGACATTTATTCCGGCGCCCGGGCCGGACGCGAACTGTCGCTCATCGCCTCGGTGATGGCGCTCGCGCCGGTTCTGGCACCGATTGCGGGCGGATTCTTGCAGACCTACTTCGGCTGGCGAGCCGTGTTTTTGACCCTGGTTGCCGCAGGCTTCGCCGGCGTGGGAATCGTGTGGGTGGCGTTGCCGGAAACACTAAAGTTGCGAGTCGTGGACCCGTTGACGATTACATCGATCCTGCGTTCCTATCGACTCGTCGCGCGCAACCCGGCGTATCTGGCTTATCTCGGCATCACTGCCGCGAGTTACGCCGGCCTGTTCGTCTGGATTTCCGCGGCCGCATTTGTGCTGCAGGATCTCTACCGGCTCAGCCCGTTTGATTTCGGTATCGCGTTCGCGCTCGGCTCGGTCGGCTACATGACCGGCTCGGCCCTGGCTGCGCGCGTGGTCGTGACATTTGGACTCGACGGCGTGCTCGGAATGGGCGCGGGCACCTGCGCCGCGGGCGGCATCGGAATGGTGTTGGCCGTCGCGTGCGGATTTCCCTCGTCGTTGGCACTCGTCTTTCCGATGGCCATTTATCTTGCCGGTCTGGGCATGGTGCTGCCGCAAGGCATTGCCGGCGCGCTGACCCCATTTCCCGACCGTGCCGGCGCAGCCTCTTCGCTGTTCGGGTTCGTGCAGCAAAGCGTTGCAGCCTTGTGTGGCGCGGTAGTCGGCTGGCTGCTCGGACAGAGCGCTTGGCCCCTCGCGATAGGGGTTGCGGCGATGGGCTGCACCACACTGGTGCTCTGCTTGACGACGCAAGGCATACGCCGCGCCGTACCGAAACACTGATCAGCGGCGTCCGAAGAGATTGTTCAGGAGCCAGCCGTCGAGCCCGCCGCTGCCGGTCGTCGTCGAATTGCTGGCCGCCACCGGTTGGACGGGGGCCGGCGGCACCGGTCTGGAGCTGTCGCCAAACAGACCGGAGAAAAAATTGCCCGTTGGAGCGCCCGGCAGACTTGCGACCGGCACGCCTTGGTGCGCACTGCGCATGACCCGGCTCCAGATCTCCACCGGAAGGCTGCCGCCGGTCACATGCTTGGTCGGCGTTCCATCGTCATTACCCAGCCAAACCCCCGTGACCAGGTGCGCCGTGTAGCCGATGAACCAGGCGTCCCGGAAATCCTGGCTGGTTCCGGTTTTCCCGGCTGCCGGCCAGCTGGGCAGGGTCGCTCTCTGCGCGGTGCCTGTGGTCAGCGTCTCGGCCATCATCGTGTTCATCATGCTCACATATCGTGCATCGATGATGCGGCCGAGCTGCTGGATGTTGCGTGCATAGAGCAGCTTGCCGTTGGTCAATGTGATCTTGTCGATCACGCGCGGCACAAGCGCATAGCCGCCATTGGCAAAGGGCGCGTATGCGCTCACCAGCTCGAGCACAGAGACTTCAGAGGTACCAAGTGCGATCGAGGCGTTTGGCTCGAGCTTGGAAGTAATTCCGAGACGATAGGCCGTGCGAGTGACGGCCATGGGCGTGACTTCCAGCGTCAGCCGCACCGATACCGTGTTCAGCGATTGAGCAAGCGCCCGTGTCAGCGTCACAGGGCCGAAGTATTCGTGGCCGTAGTTTTCCGGCTGCCAGCCTTTGACGTTGATCGGCCTGTCCTCGCGCACGGTATCTGGCGTCAGTCCGCGCTCGACCGCGGCGAGGTAGACGAACGGCTTGAACGCAGAGCCAGGCTGACGCTTGGCGGCGACTGCGCGGTTGAATTGGCTTTCGGCATAGTTTCGACCGCCGACCAAAGCGCGCACTGCGCCATCCGGAGTCATCGCGATCAGCGCGCCTTGCGTGACGCCGTTCTTGTCGCCTTTCTGTGCAAGCTCGTCGTTGAGCGCTTTTTCGGCACTCGCCTGCAAAGCTGCGTCGATCGTGGTCTGCACAATAATGTCATCGTCCACGTGACCGATCGCGTCATTGAGCGCATCCATGACCCAATCGGCCACGTAATGGATTGAACCCATATCGGCCTGCGCCGCGATCCGCGGAGGGGGGGCCAGCGCCGTGCGTTCGGCGGAGCGGCCGATGAAGCTGAGCTCGGCCATCGCCGCAAGCACGACCTTTGCGCGCTTCTCGGCTCCGTCGAAATTTCGCGTCGGCGCAAGACGCGACGGCGATTTCACGAGTCCCGCCAGGAGCGCCGCCTCGCCCAGCGTGATCTGACGCGCTGATTTCCCGAAATATCTTTGCGAGGCCTGTTCGATCCCGTAGGCACCGGCGCCGAAGTACACGCGATTAAGATACATCTCCAGAATCTGCGCCTTGGAGAACTTGCGCTCGAGCCACAGAGCCAGGAGCACTTCCTGCAGCTTGCGATTGATCGTCCGCTCCTGCGTGAGAAAAAGATTTTTTGCCAGCTGCTGCGTGATGGTGGAGCCGCCCTGCGCGACGGCGCGGTGCAGGACGTTGGCGACAAAAGCGCGTCCGATGCCGAACGGATCGACCCCGTGGTGATCGTAAAAGCGACGATCCTCGATGGCGATGAAGGCCTTCGACACGTAGGCCGGCATTTCCTTCAGCGGCAACGGAGCGCCGGCGAGATCGCCGCGGCGCGCCAGCACGCGGCCCTGCATATCCACGATCTGGATCGAAGGCGCGCGCTTCGGGATTTCGAGCGACTGGATCGATGGCAGGTGCGCACCGACCCAGGCAGCAAAACCGACGGCGCCAATGGCAAGCCACAGGCCGGCGACCAGGCTCCAGTAGGCAATTTTGCCGAGGAGGGCGCGCTTGCCGAGCCTGCCGCTCCGTCTGCGCGCACGACGCCTGCCAGACGCCGGGACAGCGCGGTCCTCGGCGGAAACGTGCAAATCGGAAGCCTTCTCGAACACCGGCTTCCGGCGTGCGCTCGATCGTCCCCTTTTTGACGCCATAACGCGAACCCATCCGCGCCGGCACGTGCAACGTGCCGGCCCCGGACCGACGCTACGCGGGTCGATTTAAGGGGCCGTTAAGGAACGCCATGCCCGGCTTTATGCCGGCATCGCACGTAAAGGCTCCGGCCTGTGGGCCCGGCCATAACGGTTAGCTGGCGGCAACTTTTGCAGATTTGCTTTCCTCGCCAGTTGCAAACAGCGCGATCAATGCGCGTTTGATAGCTGCCTGTCGCGTCGGAGAGGTGATCTGCGCGCCCATCAGATCGGTGACGTAGAAGACGTCCACCACCCGCTCGCCGAACGTGGCGACGTGGGCGGAAGCAATGTTGAGATTGAGCTTCGAGAGCGTTGCAGTCAGCTCATACAGAAGCCCGGTGCGATCGAGCCCGGTGACCTCGACCATTGTATAGCGATGCGACCATTGATTGTTGATGGTGACCGTTGGTTCTACCGCGAAAGCACGAATGCGACCCTTCGGCGGCATCCGTTTCGCTACCACGTCAGGCAGTCTCAGTTCGCCGCGCAGGGCCCTTTCGATCGAGTCCGCGATCCTATTGGCGCGCCTCTCTTCATCTTCATCGCGGTCGAATTCGCGCGATAGCGAAATGGTATCGAGCGCGCGGCCATCTGTGGTGGTGTAAATCTGCGCATCGACAATGTTGGCCCCGGTCATGGCGCAGGCCCCGGCGATGATGGAGAGCAGCCATGGATGGTCGGGTGCCAGCAGCGTAAGTTCGGTGACTGCGCGTTCCGTATCGAACGCAATTGAGGTCGCGAGCCGCTTGTCGGCATCCTCGGCGGCGCGCACGAAATTGGCGTGTTCAATCTTGTGTGGCAGATCGACCTTGAGCCAGTAGGCCGGATAAAGCTTGGCGATATAGGGCTCCAGGCGCTCGGGCGGCCAGTCTTTCATCGCCTCGCGGAATTCGTTCTGGGCGATCGCCACGCGCTGGGCGCGGTTGACCTCCGAGAAGCCACCCGTGAGCACGGGCTCAGTCTCATAATAGAGCGTGCGGATAAGTTGCGCCTTCCAGCCATTCCACACGCCGGGACCGACGGCGCGGATATCCGCGGTGGTAAGAATTGTCAGCAACTTCAGTCGTTCGGCCGATTGCACGATCGCTGCAAAATTCTCGATCGTCCTGCGGTCAGAAAGGTCGCGCGACTGCGCAACGCTCGACATGACGAGGTGATTTTCTATCAGCCACGCGACGGTTTCGGTTTCTGCGGTTGAAAATCCCAGCCGTGGGCAGAATCGCCTCGCAACGCGCGCGCCGGCGACCGAGTGATCCTCCGGACGTCCCTTGGCGATGTCGTGCAGGAATAGCGCGACGTAAAGCACGCGGCGGTGCTCGGGCAAAATCTTGTGGATCAGCTCGTTGGCGAGCGGCGTATCGTTGCTGCCGCCACGTTCGATTTCGGCGAGGACGCCAATGCACCGCACAAGGTGCTCATCCACTGTGTAGTGGTGGTACATGTTGAACTGCATCATGGCGACGATCTTGCCGAAGGCCGGCACGAAACGGCCGAGAACGCCGGCCTCGTTCATCCGACGCAAAACGGTTTCCGGATCGTTCTTCGAGGTGAGGATCTCAAGGAACAACTCGTTCGCTTCCTTGTCGTCCCGCAGTTTAGCGTCGACGAGGTTCAGAGAGCGCGTGGTGACGCGCATCGCGTCCGGATGGAACGCGAGGTTATGCTTCTGCGCCAGGTGAAAAATTCGGATGAGATTGACGGGATCGCGCTTCAATACTTCTGATCGCGCAAGCCGAATGCGATTCTTGTCGACGATGAAATCGTCGCTTTCCAGAAGCGGGCGCCGCTTCACCGGGCGCAATCGCGCCATCAGCCGGCTTAGCACCGGCACGCTCTTGGTGTGGCTATCTTCCAGCTCTGCGCAGAGGATGGCGGTCAAATCCCCGACGTCCTTGGCGGTCAGGAAGTAGTGCTTCATGAAGCGCTCAACATCCTGCAGGCCTGGATGCTCGGTATAGCCAAGACGCACCGCGATCTCGCGCTGGATATCGAACGACAAGCGTTCCTCGGCGCGGCCCATGAGAAAATGCATGTGGCAGCGAACCGACCAAAGGAAATCCTCGCAGCGGCGGAACAGTTGATATTCGTGCTTGTCGAACACCCCGCGTTTGATCAATTCGTCGGGCTCGCGGACGCGATAGACGTATTTCGCGATCCAGAACAGTGTATGCAGGTCGCGTAGTCCGCCCTTGCCATCCTTCACGTTCGGTTCGACCAGATAGCGCGATTGTCCGGTGCGGCGGACGCGATCCTCGCGCTCGGCGAGTTTGGCCGCCACGAACTCGGCAGCGGTGTTACGCACAACCTCGTTGTCGAATCGTGTCACCAGCTCGTCGAAGAGGTTGCGGTCGCCGAAAAGAAAGCGCGATTCCAGAATGGCCGTGCGAATCGTCATATCCGCCTTGGCCTGGCGGATGCATTCGTCGACGGATCGGGTGGCATGCCCGACCTTCAGTCCCGTATCCCACAGACAATAGAGAATCGCTTCGGCGATCGACTCGCCCCAGGCCGTTTGCTTGTAGGGCAGCAGGAACAGCAGGTCGATGTCGGAGCCCGGCGCCTGCAAGCCGCGGCCATAGCCGCCGGTTGCGATGATGGCCATGCGTTCGGCCTCTGACGGATTTTGCGAGGGGTACAGCTGACGCGCGAAGTCAAACAGGATGCGGATGATCTCGTCTTCCATCCGGCAAAGCTGCTCGGCACAGCGCCGGCCATGACGGTCTCTCAACAACAACTGTTCGGCTTTGGCACGGCCATCGGCGAGGGCGACCTTCAGCTGCTGCGCCAGCAATGACCGCAGATCACGCTCACTGCCGGTGTGCCCCTCCACCATCTTTTCAAGCTGGGCGGTCAGGACGTGCATGTCGATCAACTCGTTCGAACCCCGCGCGGGGCGATCGAGAGGACGCCTGTCATCCAAAGCAAGTGAAGCCATTTGCAGCGTCGGGATAGCGGAGACTGACCTTTAAGTCATCGTTGCGAGCAAAGATAATTGCGTACAAGCACAGGGAAAGGTTTGGAAATAAATACTACTTTCAAGGAGAATTTGGTAATATTCTCCTTTTGACCAAGTAATATTCGGTGCTTATAGCATATTTGTAGCGCCGATTTGAGCAAGCAGCTTGCGGGCGCTTAACAAATCCAGCTAAAGCGCGGGGCAAATCCCCTCGCCAGCTGACGGCGGACCAACCGGTCCGCCTCCGTTCACCAAGGTGCCGGCGCCGGCAAGCGCGGGTACCGCGCCAAGCGAGGAGTTTGCCATGCGTCAGCTGTCCCGTCGTTCGCTCTTTGCCTCCGCCCTGGTGGCGGGCCTGCTGCCAACCACTGCGCTTTTCGCAGCCGACAAGCCGGACACAATTAACATCGATTGGGCGACCTACAATCCCGTCTCCATCCTGCTGAAGAACAAGGGCTGGCTGGAGAAGGAGTTTGAGAAGGACAACATCAAAATCCGCTGGGTGCAGACGCTCGGCTCCAACAAGGCTCTTGAGTTCCTCAATGCCGGCTCGATCGATTTCGGCTCGAGCGCGGGCTCGGCAGCGCTGGTTGCAAAGATCAACGGCAACCCGATCAAGTCGATCTATGTCTATTCGCGCCCGGAATGGACTGCGCTGGTCACACGCAAAGACACCTCGATCACGAGCATCGCCGATCTCAAAGGCAAGCGTGTAGCGGTAACGCGTGGCACCGACCCGCACATTTTTCTTGTGCGCGCCCTGCTCAGTGCTGGCTTGAGCGAGAAGGATATCCAGCCGGTATTGCTTCAGCATCCCGACGGCAAGACCGCGCTGATCCGCGGCGACGTCGACGCCTGGGCCGGACTTGATCCGATGATGGCGCAAGCCGAAGTCGAGGACGGCGCCAGACTCTTCTATCGCAATGCCGCCGCCAATACCTGGGGCATACTCAATGTCCGCGAGGAATTTGCCAGGCAACATCCGGACCTGGTGAAACGCGTGCTCGCTGTCTATGAAGAGGCGCGCAAATATTCGTTAAGCCACTATGACGAGCTGAAGGCCGGCTTCATCGCGGTGACCAAGCTGCCCGGCGAAGTCGTCGACAAGCAGTTCAAGGAACGCACCGAGCTCACGCACAACAAGATCGGATCGCCGCAACGCGAGTCCATCCTTGCTGCCGGGATCGCACTGCAACAGGCCGGAATTGTCCCGGCCAGTGTCGACGTGAAGAAGACGCTCGACGATCTTATCGACGGCCAATACGTCACGGTGACGGCGAACTGATATCCGCCTTGCCTTTCGCGAGTGGTTTGATGACTGTGGTGTCCGTGGAAGCAGCCGTCGAACCAGCAACCGCGCAACCGGTGGCGCGCAAGAGCGATCTTGCGCGATTTGCGCGGCCAATGTTTGGGCTGTTGGTGCCGCTCGTTCTGGCGGGTGGCTGGGAGTTCGCCGTTTATTTTGGCTTCTCGGACGGACGCCTGGTCCCGCCGCCATCGCGCATTTACGCGGAATTCGCCGAACTGGCGCGCTCGGGCGAGCTGTTGCGGCATGTGACAGCGACATTGCTGCGTGTCGGCGTCGGTTTTGCTGCGGGGACTGTGGTTGCCACTGTTCTGGGAGCGCTTGCGGGTTATTCGACATTGGTCCGGCGGTTGATCGACCCGAGCCTGCAGGGCTTGCGCGCGGTTCCTTCGATAGCCTGGATTCCGTTGTTCATCCTGTGGCTGGGCATTTTCGAAACCTCCAAGGTCGCGTTGATTGCGGTCGGCGTGTTCTTCCCCATTTACCTCGGCGTTATGGGTGCGGTCCTCTCGGTCGACCGCAAGATCGTCGAAGTCGGGCGAGTCTTTCGACTTTCCGGCCCGGCCATGGTGCGGCGGATTCTTTTGCCGGCAGTCTTGCCCGCTTACGTGCTCGCGTTGCGGTCGGGTCTGGGGCTCGGCTGGATGTTCGTTATTGCCGCCGAATTCATGGGCGCCTCGGAGGGTCTCGGCTACCTGCTGATCGACGGACAGCAGCTCGGCAAGCCTGCGGAGATCGTCGCGGCGATTCTCGCTTTTGCCGTTCTTGGCAAAACCACGGATTGGATTGTCGCCTTTGCCGCGGCGCCTTTCCTGCGCTGGGAAGATCGTTTCTCGCGTCAGGGAGAGATCTGATGCTGGTGCTGGAAAACCTTGGCAAGACCTATCCCAACGGCGTGCGCGCAGTCGAAGGCATGAACTTTGCAGTCGACCCCGGTGAGATTGTCGCCGTGATCGGCGGCTCCGGCTGCGGGAAGTCGACTTTACTGCGCGCGATCAGCGGACTCGACCGGCCAACCCAGGGCCGCGTTTTGCTCGACGGGGAGACGATCACCTCGCCGCACGAGAAGATCGGCATCGTCTTCCAGGAGCCGCGCTTGCTGCCGTGGCTGACCGTCGCCGACAACGTCGCTTTTGGACTGAACGACCTGCCGGTTTCGCGGCGCCGCCATCGCGCTGCCGGCGCACTATCACGCGTTGGCTTGATCGACAAACGAAACGTCTGGCCGCGCGAACTGTCGGGCGGCCAGGCGCAGCGCGTTGCCATTGCGCGTGCGCTGGTCCCGCAGCCCGAAGTATTGCTGCTTGACGAACCGTTCTCCGCGCTCGATGCCTTCACGCGGGTCGATTTGCAGGATCACCTGCTCGATCTGTGGACCGATCTGCGGCCGATGATGATCCTCGTCACTCACGACGTTGATGAAGCCATCGCGTTGGCTGATCGCATCATCGTGATGCGGTCGCGTCCCGGCCGCATCTTCGAGGAGATCGCAGCGGATCTGCGGCGTCCGCGCGACCGCCACTCGGCTGCGTTCGATCACGTCAAGGCGCGCGTGCTCAACGCCCTTGACTGCTCGCTTGTCGGCGAGCGTGTGCCGGAAAAAGCCGCGGTCGAGCATCCCGGAGCCGGCGCAGCCATGTGGTGGTAACAGCCCTTGTGCTTCGCCATATCGAGCCTGTAGGTTCGCCGCCCTGACATGCAAGGAGAAATACATGGACGCAGGTGAATTGCGCGCGATGCAGGCGCCGATCAAGGAACGCTACAAGGGCGATCCAAATGCGGCCTACATCACGCTGAGGGCCAAAGGAACGCTCGATGACAGCGGCATCGCGTGCAAGGTCGAAACCGGCCGCGCGCTTGCCATCGCGGGCCTTCATCCTGCGACCGGAGGAACAGGTCTCGAGCTTTGCTCCGGCGACATGCTTCTGGAAGCTCTCGTTGCGTGCGCCGGCGTAACGCTGAAGGCGGTGGCGACTGCGCTCGATATTCCCCTGAAGTCAGGAAAGGTCTCGGCCGAAGGCGATCTCGACTTCCGCGGCACGCTCGGCGTCGCCAAGGATGCGCCCGTTGGCTTTGCCCAGATCCGGTTGCGCTTCGATCTCGATACCGAGGCACCAGAGGAAAAGCTTGACCAGCTGCTCAAGCTTACCGAGCGCTACTGCGTCGTTTATCAGACGATCAGAAACGGGCCGCCGGTCGACCTGCAGTTGAAACGCATCTAGGCTTCTTTGCCGCTAGTGACGTGGACTGCGGACTGTGGTTCGCTGCCTCCCGAGAACGAGAAAAACCGGGAGAGCGTCCGATGCGTATGTTCCAGGTCTGCGTTTGCGGCCAGCCCCTGCAGCTCAACGAACAGCCAACGCCGCAGCCGACCGGCAGCGAAGTCTTGTTGAAGGTCCTGGCGGCCGGAGTCTGCCATAGCGATCTGCATCTGTCGGAAGGTTATTTCGACCTTGGGGGCGGCAAGCGCCTGAGCCTTGCCGACCGGGGCATGAAGCTGCCCGTCACTCTCGGCCACGAGAATGTCGGCGAAGTGGTCGCGCTTGGTCCGCAGGCCAAGGGAGTCAAGGTCGGTGACCGGGTGCTCGCACATCCATGGATCGGGTGCGGGACCTGCGATCCCTGCAAGCGGGGCGAGGAAAATCTTTGCCGCGCGATGCGCAGCCTCGGCGTATTTACGAACGGCGGGTACGCGGATTATTTGATGGTTCCGCATCCGCGCTACCTGTTCGACATCGGCGATCTTCCGCCGGAACGCGCCGCCCCGCTCGCTTGCTCTGGTGTCACCACCTTTGGCGCGCTGAAAAAAATCGCGACCCTGAAAACCGAGCCGACGGTGATCATTGGCGCCGGCGGTCTCGGGCTCATGTGCCTCGCCTTGCACAAGGCAATGGGTGGTCACAGCGCGATCGTCGTCGATATCGATCCAATCAAGCGCGATGCGGCAAAGAAAGCAGGGGCTGCGGCGGTGGTTGACGGTGGTGCTGCCGACGCCTCGCAGCAAATCATTGATATGACCAAAGGCGGTGCCTGGGGCGTGATCGATCTCGTTGGATCGTCGCAGAGCGCGCGAGTTGGCTACGATAGCCTGATCAAGGGCGGCAAATACGTCGTGGTCGGCCTTTATGGCGGAGATCTGACGGTCTCGCTGCCGCCGATACCCATGCGTGCTCTGACCATCCAGGGATCTTACGTCGGTAGCCTGCCGGAAATGAAGGAACTGACAGAGCTTGTGCGGCGGACCGGTTTGCCGCCTGTTCCGGTTGCCACGAGGCCGCTCGAAGACGTGAACGCAGTCATGGACCAGTTGCGCGCCGGCAAAGTAATCGGCCGCGTTGTGTTGACGCCGGCCGCCAATTGATGACATTGGCGCGGGGCTTAGGGAACAACCGTCATGGCCGGGCATGTCCCGGCCATCTCGATTAGAAGGCGATGCCGTACTCGCCTGACCGAGGTCGTCGGGACGAGTCCGGCGACGACAGCGCCAGTATCAAAACTTGATGTCCCCCGACCTTTATTTCGCGCTCACGCTCATCGTCAAAATGGCCGTGACCGCCGCGTTTCTGCTCGCGGCCACGATTACCGCCGAGCGCGCCGGGCCGCTGATCGGCGGTCTGGTTGCGACGCTGCCGATTAGCGCCGGCCCGGTCTACATCTTTCTGGCACTCGACCACGATGCACATTTCATTGCCCAGAGCGCCTTGGGCAGCCTCGTTACCAATGCCTACAACGTGATTTTCGCCCTGACCTATGCGCTGCTTGCACAAAGGCATTCACTGGCCGTGAGTTTCGGTACGGCGCTCGCGCTTTGGATCGCGCTCATGTGGATGGGTGCGGCTGTTCCCTGGACAGCTGGTCTGGCCGTTCTATTCAATAGCGTGGTGATCGGTTTCGCTTTGTGGATTTCGGCACCGCTGCGTCACGCGCCGATGCCGCGAGTGGAAACGCGTTGGTATGACCTCGTGCTGCGTGCCGCGATGGTCGCTCTCCTTGTGGGGGTCGTCGTGGCATTGAGTTTCCGCATCGGTCCGACTGCCAGCGGCAATCTTGCGGTTTTTCCGATCGTGCTCAGCAGCATGATGATCATTCTGCATCATCGGGTTGGTGGGCCAGCCACCGCGGCCGTCATGGCCAATGCCGTGATCGGGCTGGGCGGTTTCGCCGTCGCGGTCCTGGTGCTCAATCTCACGGCCGAACCGCTCGGATCCGCGCTTGCGCTGGGGTTGGCATTGCTGGTTTCAGTCGGCGCCAACCTGATGATCTATGTGGTGCGGCAACGGCTGGCCGTGAAATGAGCGCTCTGGTTGGAAATTCATTGTTCTGGTACGGGCTGGCGTTGAAGATCGCGATGACCGCCTCGATCGTCGTGGCGGCATCCGTCGTGGTCGAGCGTAGCGGTCCATTCGTCGGATCGCTGATTGCCGCGTTGCCGACCGCCGGCGGCGCCGGCATGATCATTCTCGCGCTCGAGCATCCGCCGGAGTTTATCGCTGCCAGTGCGGTTGGCAGCCTGATTGCCAATGCCGCCTGCGCCCTGTTCGCGCTCGCATACGCCGCGCTTGCGCAGAAGCATGCGTTGACCTCCAGCCTGAGTGGTGCGTTCCTGGTGTGGCTCGGAACCGTGTTCTTGCTCCGCCTCGTGGACTGGAGCGCAACGGGCGCAACGATATTGAATGCCGTAATTTATCCGATGGCGATTTTCCGCAGCGCGTCGTTTTCGAATCGAGGGACCGATCAAGCGCGTTGAGCTCAACGGCGCCGATCTTGCCTGGCATGCTGGCCGGGTGACGTTCTGCGTGATCATCGTGACGACTGCCAGCAGCTCGATTGGCTCGTATTTCTCCGGCGTGTTCGCGTTCTTTCCGGCAGCGATGGGATCATTCTTCATCGTTCTCCACACGCGCATCGGGGGTCTCGCGAGCCGCGAGTGTTGCCTCGCACGTGCTCACGCCGCTGATCGGGTTGGGCCTTGGCTTGCTTGCCGTCCATTTCCTGGCCGTGCCACTGGGATCGTGGTGGTCTTATGCGGTCGGGTTGAGCATTGGCCTCACCTGGAATGCTCTGCTTTGGCTCGTTCGCGATTGGCGGGCCGCCAGGTCCGTTCGTCCCCGGGAGAGCGGGGACCGGGGACCAATTTCAAAACAATAATCGGTGGATTCCTGCTTGCGCGGGAACGAACGGCGAGCGCCTCAATGCAGAAGGCCGACCTCACTCGCCTTGATCTGCAGCGCCAGGTAGCGGGAGAAAATCCGGCATTGCGCCAGGCTGCCTGCGGTGAACCACAGGCCAGGCTGGGCCGTGCGCCGCCACATGTTGCGCAGCTCACCACCGTCATCGAATCCCCAGACCGGCCCGATCCGGTCAGCGATTTCATCGCCGAGGTAGACGCGGACGGTTTCCTGCTGATTTTTGTAGCCGGTCGCCAGGACCAGCAGGTCGGCCGGCACGAAACGTCCGTCGCGCAGCCGTGCGCCCTCGGCGACGAACGAATCGATATCTGCATACTGCAGCAAGTCGATTGCCCCGGAAACGATCAGGTCCGAGCAGCCAACGTTGAAGTAATAACCGCCGCCACGGCGCAGATACATCATCTGGAAGCCAGTCTCGTCCTCGCCAAAGTGCAGACGGAAGCCGCGCTTGCCGAGTGCCTCGAGAAGCGCCTTGTCAACCTCCCGGCCTCTGGCGGTCGACAGCTGATAAGAGCGCTGCAGCACCGGATAGGGAAAAGACGTGGCAAGGAGATCGCAGTCGTCGAAGGGGATTCCCTCCGAATAAATCGCGTAGACGCTCTGCGCTTCTTTAAGGCTCACAACGTAGGTCTTGCTGCGCTGGATCATGGTGACCTGAGCGCCATGGGCTTGCAGCTCCTGCGCCACGTCGTGGCCGCTGGTGCCGGTGCCGAGCACAAGCGCCTTGCGGCCTTTCCATTTTTCTGCGTGCTTGAAATCGCCGGAGTGAACCTTGGTGCCTTTGAAGGCATCGAGGCCGGGAAGATCCGGCGTGTATGGGATGCTGCTCACTCCGGTGGCAAATATCAGATGACGCGGGCGCATGACACGCTCGCCGCCATCCTGTTGGCGCAGCGTGACGCGCCATTCCCCGCGCTGCTCGTCGTAACTTCCCCCAACAAGCTCGGTCCCGGTCCAGAAATTCAGCTCCAGGGCTTCGACGTAGGATTCGAACCAGTTCGCCAATTTGTCTTTCGGGATGTAGACAGGGAAGGTCGGTGGAAATGGAAGATAGGGCAGGTGATTGACGTGCACTTCGTTGTGCAGCGTCAATGAATGGTATCGTGTGCGCCAGTTGTCGCCGACCCGTTCATGACGATCGACGATCAGCGTGTCGATGCCCAATTGATGCAATCGCGCCGCAATCGAGAGGCCGGCCTGTCCGCCGCCGACAACAATGACCGCGGGATCACGATTTGTGTAGGTGCGCGCCTTTGCCAGGCGGTCGCTCCAGTTCTCGGCGCCGAAGTCGCGGGTCGAGTCGGGCTCCGGCCGGCGTCTGAATTCCTCTTCATGGCCGCGAAGCTCGTGGAGATTCGTGTTCAGCGTCCAGGCACGCAGCACGCTGTGCGTGTCGGGGACGAGCCGCAGCGCGCCATTGGCGGGTCCCCACATTGTTTCGAACTCGAACAATGTTTCGATAGCTTCGGTGCCCGCGCGCGTCACCCAACGCGGCGGCGTTCGACGCGACGGAATGTGAAAATTTTTCGGCTGAGTACGCGCAACTGTCTTCCGCAGCATTTCTTCGATTGCCGCCCGTCCAGACATCGTCTGGATATTCCAGGTGAATGCCAGCACATCGCGCCAGAGCCCGTCGGGCAGAAACAGTTCGGCGGCCGCGCTTATGTCCTCGCGGCGCAGCGCCGTTTCGGCGCTCTCAAGCCAGCGGGCTGCTTCTGCCGCTGCAGTCGTCTGCTTCCTTTCGGCGACGTTCATCATTCCTGAGAAGCTCGCTGTCATGCCCGCGCCTGTCGCGGGCATCCATTTTTTCATGGCCCAGTGAATGTTAAAGACGTGGATGGCCGGGACAAGCCCGGCCATGACGACGGTTGAGAGGCCTCTATTCTTTGGCCCTTTTCGTGGCCTGTTCCTTCAGCCGGTACAGGGCCTCCAATGCCTCGCGTGGCGACAGGTCGTCGGGATTGATCGCGGCGAGAGCGTCAATCACCGGTTCCTCGACCGGCTGCCGCGCATTCTGAGGCAATTTCGAGGGCACCGCGAACAGCGGCAAATCTTCAAACCCCTTGGGCGCCGAGCGGTCTTCCTGTTCGAGCTTGGCTAAAACCACCTTGGCGCGCTCGACCACGCTTGCCGGCAAGCCCGCAAGCTTCGCGACCTGGATGCCATATGAACGATCGGCCGCGCCGGCAACGACCTCGTGCAGGAACACGACTTCACCGTGCCATTCCTTCACCCTCACCGTCGCGTTGTGAAGCCGGTCGAGCCGCCCGGCGAGCGCGGTCAGCTCGTGAAAATGCGTGGCAAACAATGCACGGCACTTGTTGACGTCGTGCAGATGCTCGACCGTTGCCCAGGCAATCGACAGTCCGTCGAAGGTGGCGGTGCCGCGTCCTATTTCGTCGAGGATAACCAGCGCGCGCTCGCCAGCCTGGTTGAGGATGGCGGCCGTTTCCACCATCTCGACCATGAAGGTCGAGCGGCCGCGCGCGAGATCGTCTGCGGCGCCGACGCGCGAGAACAGCCGGTCGACGATTCCAATGTGCGCGTGCTTTGCCGGAACGAAGCTGCCAATTTGCGCAAGAACCGCAATCAGCGCGTTCTGTCGCAGGAACGTGGATTTTCCCGCCATGTTGGGGCCGGTGATCAGCCAGATGCGGCCGGCGTCCGTTCCTTCTGGCGGCGACAGATCGGAATCGTTTGCAACAAAGGAACTGCCATCCCGCCACAAAGCCTGCTCGACAACGGGATGACGGCCACCTGCGACCACGAAGGCGTGGCTGTCGTCGATCTGCGGCCTTGCATAATCCCGTTCGACGGCGAGATGCGCGAGCGCGCCGGCCACATCGAGGCTCGCAAGCGCCTCCGCGCATGTCTTGATATTGGCGCTCTCCGCCATCACGCTGGCTGTCAGGCGCTCGAATGCTTCGAGCTCAAGGCCAAGCGCGCGCTCGGCGGCGCTGGCAATTTTTGCCTCCAGCTCACCGAGCTCGGTCGTGGTGAACCGCACCTGACCAGCAAGCGTCTGGCGGTGGATAAAGGTAGCGTTGAGCGGCGCCGCCATCAGTTTTTCGCCATGCTGGGCGGTCACCTCGACGAAATAGCCGAGCACGTTATTGTGCTTGATCTTGAGGATCCGGATGCCGGTTTCCTCGGCATAGCGCGCCTGCAATGCCGCGATGACGCGACGTGACTCGTCGCGCAGCGCGCGGGTCTCATCGAGAATCTTATCGTAGCCGTCGCGCACGAACCCGCCGTCACGCTTGTAGGCCGGCAATTCGGCAGCAAGGGCGGCGGACAACTCGGCGGCCAGCATTCCGTCGGGCTTGCGGCACGCCTGGATCGCCTCTGCGACTTGATCCGGAGTTTCTTTCAGCGAGCCAAGCGCGCGCGCAAGATCGGCAGCGGCCAGCATGCCGTCGCGGATCGCGGCAAGATCGCGCGGGCCGCCGCGTCCAACGGCCAGGCGGGACAACGAACGGGCGAGATCGGGCGCAGCCTGCAGGCGCGAGCGGGTTTCTGCACGGGCTGCCGCATCGCCGACAAAGCCAGCCACCGCGTCCAGTCTTTTGGCGATCAGCGCCGCATCGGTCAGGGGCGCTGACACGCGCTGCGCCAGCAACCGTGAACCTGCCGCGGTCACCGTGCGATCGATCGCTTCGAGCAGCGACCCGCGTCGCTCGCCCGCAAGCGTGCGCATCAATTCGAGATTGGCGCGCGTGGCCTGGTCGATTGCCATTGCAGCGCCGGCATGTTCGCGCACAGGCGGCGACAGCGGCGGGCGCTTGCCGAGCTGCGTACGCTCGATGTAGGTGACGCATGCGGCAGCGGCCGTAAGCTCCAGCCGGCTCAGTGCTCCGAACGCTTCGCTGGTCGCCACCGCAAAGAACGAAGTGAGCCGGCGTTCAGCGGTTGCGCCGTCAAAGACATCCCGCGGCAGAGGTGTCACGGCCGGCAGCGAGCGCCAATAGGCAGCAAGGTCGGCTTCGCTGAAGAGCGCGTCGGAAACGAGAATCTCGCCTGGTTCAAGCCGCGCAATCTCGGTGGAAAGCGCCGCGCGATCGCATTCGGTAATGCGGAATTCGCCCGTGGAAATATCGATCCAGGCGAGCGCGAACCATGCCTCCTCGCCGGCCGACGACAGGCGCGCGCGGGCAACCGCCAGAAGATAATTATTGCGCCTCGCATCCAGCAGCGTGTCTTCAGTGAGCGTGCCCGGCGTCACCAGCCGCACGACGTCGCGGCGTACTACGCTCTTGTATCCACGCTTGCGGGCTTCGGCCGGGTCCTCCAGCTGCTCGCACACGGCCACGCGGTATCCCTGCTCGATAAGCCGATGCAGATATTCGTCGGCGCGCAGAACCGGAACGCCGCAGAGCGGCACGTCCTTACCGAGATATTTGCCGCGCTTGGTGAGCGCGATGCCAAGCGCGCGCGAGGCGACCTCGGCGTCCTCGAAAAACATCTCGTAGAAATCGCCCATCCGGTAGAACAACAGGCAATCCGGATTGGCAACTTTTATTTCGACGTACTGCGCCATCGCCGGCGTCACGCGGCCTTCGTCAGCCGGCGGATCCGGTTCGGGCAAGCCAATCGACTGTGTCTGCGCCATGGGCGCGGAGGTTAGCAGATGGGCGTCCCGCTTCTACCGACGGACACGCTCGATGGATGCGTCATGCCCGGCTTTATGCCGGGCATCCACGACTTTCTTTGCATAGCGAGCTGAATGTCAGAGAAGACGTGGATGGCCGGGACAAGCCCGGCCATGACTAGACTTTGAACGTCACGCCCGTGATCGCCTCGAGGTTGCCGTGCCAGATCTTTTCCTTATCCGCTTTCGGCATGTCGATGCCTTCAAGGATGCGCATCGTTTCGCGCGTGTACATCGTGCCCTTCTCGGGATCGAACGGGCAGTCCGACGCGAATACAATCTTGTCGAGGTCGTAGAACGCCAGCCCCGCATGGGTCGCCGGCACGCCGCCGAACACGGCGGTGTCGGCATAGAACGAGTGCTTGAAATAATCGAGCGGACGCTTTTTGAGCTGCTTCAGGATGACGCTGAGGTCTTCGTCGGAGGTGCGAGCGCCGAGCTGATCCCAGCCTGGGCCAATGCGGCCCTCCAGCATGGGCACGATGCCGCCGAAATGGTGCGTAATGATTTTCAGGTTCGGGTATTTGTCCATGACCTTCGAGAATACCAGCCGCGCCATGGCAGCCGCAGTCTCGTAGGACCATCCGAACGTCCACCAGATCTCATATTTCGATTTCTTCTCGGTCAGATAGTCAGGAAAATTGGCGGCTCTCGCGGGGTGCATCCAGATCGGCTTGTTGAGCCTGTTCATGGCGGCGAAGAACGGCTCGAATGCCGGGTCGTCGAGAGGCTTGCCGGAGATGTTGGTATAGATCTGCACACCCAGCGCGCCGTTTTTCAGCGCGCGCTCCGCTTCACGCACGCCGCCATCGGGCGCGATCAGTGCGGCTTGCGCGACCCAGCCGGGGAACTGATCGGGAAATTTTGCGCATATGTCGGCCAAGCCATCGTTGACAAGCTTCGTGTACTCTTCGGTCAGCTTGCCGTCGCCCTTGGCTATGACTTCGAGCGGCGGCATCGGATAGGACAGGATCTGTGCATAGTCCTTGAATCCCCCGACGATCTTGCGCCGTACTTCAAGGTCGTGAATGCAGGGAATTTCACGAACACGCTTGCCGATGTCGGCATGACCGCCTTCGACGATCTTGTTGAAAAAATTTTCGGGGATGAAATGGGTATAGGCATCGATGCGCATCAAGTTCTCCGTGACTCTTCGATTGGTCCTGGCGGGTTACCGGTTCAATAAGGCGTAATCACGTTGAGCATGGCCTGCTTGCGTTCGTTAACGACGGCGGCGCGAGCGCGTGCCAGTGCGTCGGGAAGATCGGCGGGCTTGTCGACACGCTCCGCGTGGGCTCCCTGCGCCCGCGCCATTTCTTCAAACGGGGGCGATGGATCGAGATCGGCCAGCGTGCGGCCGTCATTTTCGCCGGCCGCGCCGTCCTTGAACATTGAAAGTGTGGCACGTCGGACGGCGCCATATCGGCTGTTGTTGAATACGACGGTGAGAATCGGAAGATTGTGAACGGCCGAAACCCAGTGACCGACCATAGGATTGGCGAACATGTAAGAACCGTCGCCGAGCGTGGCGACGACGAACTCGTCGGGCGCCGCGAGCTTGGCGCCAAGCGCCGCCCCGAGGCCCCAACCGAGCCCACCGGCCGGGCCGAGCGCAAAGAAAGTGCCGGGCTTCTCGCGCGGACAGTGATCCGGCCGTAGGGGATATTCGTTGATGATGATGGCATCCTTGCCAAGCGCTTCGCCGATCGCGCGCGAAAGATATTCCGGCGAAATCGTCGAGCCTGGCGCGGAGTCTTTCGCGAGTTGCGCCCGCCGCGTGCGCATACGCTCGGTCAGCCGAGCCCTGCGGGCCGCAATTCGGGCGTCCGCCATCTGCAGGCGCGGCTCAACCGCACGGATCAAAGCATCCAGCGCCTGTGCGCTGCTGGCTTGAATGGCAAGGTCGCTTGGAAAGCTGCGCATCGGGTATCGCACGTAAAATGGATCCTCGCCCACGTGGGCAACGCGGCAACCGCCAGGTGGATGCTGCAGATGCGGTATCCACGGCACATCCGATTCGATCACGATCACGAGGTCGGCATCGGCAAGCAGCGTGCCTGGCTCAAAGCCGAAATGCATCGTATGGCTTGAAGGCAGGCACACGGTGCGCGGGTTGTGGGTCACGACCGGAATGGCGCAGCGTTCCGCGAGACGCTCGAGGGGCGGGACTGCTTCGGCCGGCAAGGTGGCCGTGATAATCAGCGGTCGTTCGGCAGATGCAATCCATTCGGCAAGGGTCCCGATCGTACGCGGATCGGAATGTAGAGGACCTGCCTGCGGCCGTGGCTTTACCGGGCCCGTTGGCTCGGGCAGGGGAGCAGCGAGCGGTTCGCGCGGCAATACGAGATAAACCGGCCCACGCGGATGCGCCATCGCCACTTCAACCCCGCGTGCGACCACGTCGCCGATCTGTCCTGGTACGCGCAACTCGTAATCCCATTTCACCAGTTCGCGCACCATCCCGGCCTGGTCAAACATTTCCTGTGCCCAATGGATCGGGCGGGTTCGCGAGCCGAATGCGCCCTTTTCGGTGATCGGGGTCCGGCCTGCGGCGAGAATGAGGGGCACCCGGTCGCGCGAAAGGTTTGTGAGATTATTTATCGTATTAGCGGTACCGACATTGACATGCACCATCACCGCTTGTGGACGCCCGTTCATCAGATAAGCGCCATGCGCCATGGCAACCGCGAGGTTTTCGTGCGGCACCAGAATAGGCTTGGGCACCTTCGCGTTGGTCTTCTTGGCGCGAGTGAAGGCTTCCACGATCGGCGGGAAATCAGTGCCGGGATTGGCGAAAAAATAATCGGTGCCGTGGTCGGCAAGGGCACGCAGAAATGCCTCGGCGGCGATTGTTGGCCGCTGGCCGGTCGGTGTCGCCGCCATGCATTCCGTCCCTGAATGTCCGCCGACGGCGGACGCTGTTTTTGTTGCGCGGAGTCTTAGCCGACGAGGCCAAGGGTGACAACGGACTGCCGCGAGGGCTGTCGGGCGGCTCTGGATGATGGACGATTTTACTCTGCGGCCATTCTCAGGGCAGGCTCCTCAATATCAGCAAGGCACCTGGCAAGGCTCTCGCCTTCTGGATCCACAAGGGCCGCGGCACGCGCGCTCGCAATAGCATCGACCGCGCGCGCGGGGGGCATCTGAGCTGCCAGCGCGGGCCGGATCACGCGACGCTCGATGGCACGATAATTGGCGACCCCGCGCGCGTGGGTATCGCCGTATCCTTTGATCAGCCTTGCGCATTCGGTGATCTCGAGCGCCAGTTCAGGCGACAGACGGACCGCGTCGCGGATGAGACCGAGCCAGGCGTCGATCTGCCCCTGCTCCTGCTTGTAGCGATAGCCATAAGGACGCAGTGCCCGCAGCTTGGCGAGAATGAGAAAGCGCAAATAACCGCTGATGGACGTCGAGGTAACCTCCATGCCGAAATAAACCCGGCCGAGCCAGCCTTTGCGCTCGGCCAGCCGCAGGATCGGCCGCGCCAGGAATGACGGCAAAAGCTGACACATCTCCTCGATGCCCGGTTTCAAGAAATCGTGCACCGAGAAGGGATCGCCATTTGCGACCAGCTCTTCGCGCGCGATGCGCCGCATGCGCGCCGGCGCAATCTTTGCTTGCGCGACGCGCACGACATCCTCATAGGACATGCGCACCGCGAGATGGCGCGCGACCTCCTTCACCAGTTTGCCCTGCGCCCCGAACACCTGGTCAGCTTCGACAATTGGCCGAAGGCGGCTGAGGTACAGCCATGCATAGCGCACACCCTGGTAATGGATCAGACGCCGGACGCCTTCGAGTCCGATTGTTTGCGCGATGGCTGGAAAGGTGCGCGCAACTTCATGTTCGACCATTGCCGGCGTTGGTGCTGCGCTCCGCTTTCTTTCGAGCTCTTTTGCAGGCTGCATGTTCACCCGCGCAGCTTCGAATCCGGCCCGGAAGCCTTGCAGGTTGCTTTCCACCGACTTGCCATCGTTACGGATTGCCGCCTCGAACAGCTCGCGCTTCAGCGGGAGTCGTCCGCAGCCGGCAATTGCGCCAAGCATCACCGCGTTGATGATCGAATCGCTCCGCTTTGCCAGCGAAGCCATATCGACCAGCAAGGCGTCCTTCGCATGTTCTTTGATGACGTTGATCAGCCTGTCCTGGTCGAAGCGACCGTCACCCATGGCGATCTTTTCATCCATGGCATAGAAGCGGCTGAGCGAAGCTATAACGTGCGTGCGGTCTGGCGTGACAAAACCATTGGCGACCGTCCGACCGGCTTCGAGCAATTCGCTCGCGACTGCGATATCGATGTCGCCGACACCGGGCGTCAGGGCCAGCACCGGCCGCTTGTTGCCGAGATCGCGCGATGGCACTGGCAGTATTTCAATGTAATACGTTGTAGCGCCGGTGCGCTGCGCGACGCCGGGAATGGACGTGCTCTGCACGGGAAATCCTGCCTGTACCGCGGCGCCAACGATCCATTCCGTCAGCACGCCGCCGCCTTCGCCACCAAGGGCTGCAATCAGGATGCTAATCGGGCGCGGCGTGTTCATGCCCGGGCCTCGCCGCCATAGCCGCCAAGCCAGCCGATGATTTTCTGACGCAGCCAATGCTTCAGGCGGTCGCGCCAGGTCGGATTGCGCACGATCTCGGCGCGGTAGAACGACGGGCACAACACAGCCGCATGCGCAACCTCCCCGCACAGCCCGCAGCCGACGCACGATTCAATGACCGTTGCAACGGGATCGGTGCGCAGGGGGTCCGGCGACGGCTTCACGGTCAGCGAGGGGCAACCCGACAGTCGAATGCAGGAATGGTCGCCGGTGCAGATGTCATCATCAACGCCGTAGCGCGCGCGCGTTACGCGTTCGCCGCGTTTCAGCTTCTCGGCGTCTTCGGCTCTGATGCGCCGCTGCCGCGCGAGCTGGCATTCGCCGTCGGCGATGATCACCTTCAGGCCGCGTTCGGCGGTCTTCATAGCCTCTTTCAGCGTGGTCACCATCACGCTGACGCTGTAGGTGCGCACCTTGCGCAGCCAGCGGACGCCCATGGCCCGCAATGTCTGCTCGATGTCCATGCCTGGCGCAGATCCGGTGCGGCTCATTGCGCTTGACGGGATATACTGCTGGCCGGTCGCCGAGGCATAGCCGTTCTGCATCACGATCAGAACACCGTCGCCTTTATTGAAAAGGTTGGAGGCTACGCCGGTGATCAGTCCGTTGTGCCAGAAGCCGCCGTCGCCCATGACGGCGATTGGGCGCTTCTCCATGTTCGGAGCCACGGCCGCCGCGCTGGCGAGCGACATGCCGTAGCCGAGGATGGAATTGCCAAGCGAAAACGGGGCGAAAGTCGCGAACGAATGGCAGCCGATATCGGCGCTGATATGGGTCGGCCCGAGTTCGCGCTGCATCAACTTGATGGCGGAAAAGACGGGACGCTCAGGACAGCCGGTGCAGAAGGCGGGCGGACGCGGCGGCAACGGGCCGAGAGCCGCGGCGGCTTTTGCCTTGTGCGCGATAAGGCCGCGCGCCTTTTCAGCAATGGTGTCGGCATCGATGCCATCAGGCCTCGCGTCCTGAAGAAAGGCGGCAAGCCCTTCGAGCAACACATCGGACGCGTATTCACCTGCTTTCGGCAGCGGGCCTTTGCCAAGCACACGCGTATTGATGCCGGCGTGGCGCAATTCCACGTTGATCGCCTGTTCGATGTAGTCGGGGTAGCCTTCCTCGACCACCAGAACTGCACGCTTGGCGGCGCAGAATGTGGTTATTTCCTCGGGCACCAGCGGATAGACGACGTTAAGCACCAACAGGGGCACGCGCGATTTGCCAAACACTTCGGCAAGCCCCATGCGCTCGAGCGCGCGCAGGACGCTGTTGGTCAGTCCGCCCATCACGATAACGCCGATATCGGCAATATCCCCCTCGATGATCTCGTTAAGCTTATGCTCGCGAACGAAGGCACGCGCGGCGGGCAGCCGCTCTTCGACCTTCAAGCGCTCCTGCGTGAAGATCACGGGCGGATGGGCAAGCCGCCCATATTCGAAGCGCGGCGGCCCGACTAGCTTGTCGAGACCGGAAACGACACCTTTCCGATTATTTTTGGCGGCGAATTCACCGGTGGCGTGGCAGGCGCGGATGCGCAATTCCAGCATGACGGGAGCGTGGCTCGCCTCGGAAAGCTCGAAGCCTTTTTCCACCGTGCGTACAATCGACGGCAGGTCGGGCCGCGGGTCGAGCAGCCACATCGAGGATTTCATCGCATAGGCATAAGAGCGCTCCTGAATGACGCTTGCGCCCTCGCCGTAGTCCTCGCCAAGGATGATCATGGCGCCGCCGACCACGCCGGGCGAAGCAAGGTTCGACAATGCATCGGCTGCGACATTGGTGCCGACGATCGATTTCCAGGTGACTGCGCCGCGCAACGGGTAATTGATCGACGCGCCGAGCATGGCGGCGGCCGAGGCCTCGTTGGAGCAGGTTTCCAGATGCACGCCGAGTTCGGACATGATGTCCTCTGCATCGACCAGCACATCGAGCAGATGCGACACCGGTGCGCCCTGGTAGCCGCCCACGTAGGAAACGCCAGATTGCAACAGCGCCTTGGTGACGGCGAGGATCCCCTCGCCGTGGAAGGTCTCGCCATCGCCAAGCTTCAGAGCCTGGACTTCTTTCTTGAATGACCGCTCCATCGTCAGGCCGCTGGCAGATTGTTGGGACCCAAACTATATAGCACGAAATGCCTCACATGCGCGAGGGGAGCCAAAGCGCGATGATCGGAAAGGCAATCAGGATCACCAGCCGGATAAGGTCGGTGATGATGAATGGAATGACCCCCTTGAAGATCGTGGCGAAGCTCACGTCCTTGACCACGCTTTTGATCACGAACACGTTCATGCCGACCGGTGGATGAATGAGGCCGAGCTCGACCGTCATCACAATGATCACGCCGAACCAGATCGGATCGAAGCCCAGATGGGTGATAACCGGGAAAATGATCGGAACGGTCAGGATGATCATCGCCATCGCGTCCATGAGACAGCCGAGCACCAGGTACATCAGCATGATCAGCGCCAGCACGCCGTAATTGCCGATGCCGAGCCCGGTCAGGACCGCGGTCACCTTTTGCGGCGTCTGCGTGACGGTGAGGAAATAGCCGAACAGCAGCGCGCCAATCAGCACCGTAAAAACTGCGGCCGCCGTCCGCGTTGCCTGCAATAGCGAGCGTCGGATTTCGGTCCGATCGAGCCTGCCGCGCAGCACACCAATGAGAAAGGCGCCGCCGGCACCCATGCCGCCGGCTTCGGTGGGCGTAAACGGGCCGCCGTACAATCCCCCGATTACGAAGAGGAAAAGGATAAGCGTTGCCCAGACATCGCGGGTAGCGGCAATGCGATCTTTCCAGGAGTGGCGCGGCGTCGACGGCAGGAAGTTCGGCCGCGCGATCCCGATGATCCCGACGGTGATCATGTACATCGTCGCGGCGAGCAGACCGGGGATGATCCCGGCGATGAACAGCTTGCCGATATCTTGCTCGGTAATGATGCCGTACACGGCGAGAACCGTTGATGGCGGCAGCATCGCGCCGAGCGTGCCGCCGGCTGCGATGACCCCCGTGGCGAAAGACTGCGGATAGCCGAAGCGACGCATCTCGGGATAGGCGACTGCGGAAAACGTGGCCGCGGTTGCGACCGATGAGCCCGAAATTGCGGCAAAACCGCCGCAGGCCGCGACGGTCGCGATGCCGAGCCCACCGCGCAAGTGGCCGAGAAAGCTGTTGGCCGCACGGAAAAGCTCGCGGCTCATGCCGGAATTCGACACGAACGCGCCCATCAGCAGGAACATGGGGATCACGCCGAAATTGTAGTCGGTCACCGTGCGCATCGATGTGTGGCCGACGATCTTGAGGGCTGGTCCGGAGCCATTGAGATAGGCAAAGCCGGTGACGCCAACGAGGCCCATCGCCATGCCGACCGGCACGCGCATGAGCATCATCCCGAACAATGCAATGAACCCGATGATGGCGACTGCGTCGGTGCTCAACATGGGCTATTCGACCGGCTTCATCCGGTAGCCGCCGTCATCCATCAATTCTGGGTGGAAGATCAGCCGATAGGTGCGCACCGCGATCAGCATCACCGCCGACACGTCGCCGATCCAGGCGACCAGGAAAAACGGCCACGTGGGCAGTCTTAGATCGAACGTGAGAACATTGTCCCTGTAGGTGCTCGTGACCTTGTCGAACAGCGTGTAGGTCTGAACCGTCACCACAAATAACAGGACCAGCGTGGCAAACACATCGATCACGCGCTGCCAACGCGGCCCGACATTGCTCCACACAAGATCGACGGTGATATGCGTGCCGCGATAGGACGTCGCTGCGATGCCCCAGAAGATCAGGATGCCGAGCAGAAGCCGTCCGAAGTCGTACGCATCAGGGATCTGTATGGCAAAGAAATAACGCAGCAGCACGGATATGAAGATATCGGCGGCGACGATGCCGACAAAAAATGCCGCGACCAGCTCGATCCCATCGATGAACCGGTCCATCGCGTTGCGTCTGCGCGGCGAAGGCGAGCCGGCGAGCTTTCGCGCGACTTCGGTTTCGCCAAGGACTTTCTCCGCCACGACGATCTCCGCGGCTGGTCAGCGCGAGCAGCGTCCCAGCCCGACGCGAAAGAGTGAAGGCGGCCCGGTTCGAGCCGCGTCGCCAGAATGTTAGAACGAGGCCTTGTACTTAGCGAGCTGATCCTTGAGCTCTTTCATGATCGCGTCAGCATTGCCGCCAGCCTTCCTCACATTGTCGGCCCATTTCTGCTCGAGCGGTCGCGCAGCCTTTTTCCATTCCTCGACCTGCGCCGGCGTGAGGGAATAGACCTCCTGGCCCGCCTCCGCCTTGATCTTGGCGATGCCCGCGTGCTCGAACTCGGCCCACGGCGCCGAGACTTTGCCCGCCCACTCGTTGTTGCAATGATCGTCGATCGCCTTCTTCTGCCGCGGCGACATCTCGTTGTATTTGTCTTTGTTGAACACAAAGGCGAAGGTCGTCACATACAGTGGAACGTCCATGTGATATTTCGTGACTTTGTCGATTCCGAACAGCGGCACTGAGCCCCACGGGAATGTCACGGCGTCGGCGACGCCTTTTTCGAGAATATCGCGAACTTCGGGGGCTGCGGCCTGGACGTTCGTGCCGCCAAGCTGGGTGACAAAACTTGCCATGGTGGCGTGGGCCGGACGAATTTTCATGCCTTTGATGTCGTCGGGCACGGTGATTTTTTTGCTCTTGGAGTGAAACGAGCCCGGATCGTGCACGAAGGCCAAACAAAATTTGATGTCCTTCATCTCGCGGTCGGCGTATTTGCGATACCAGGCGTCAAGCGCCTGGGAGCCGCTCGTTGCATTGGCAAAGAGGAACGGCAGCTCACCCGCACCGATAATCGGGAAGCGCCCCGGCTGATAACCGGGATTGACGTAGGTCAGGTCGGCGATGCCGTCACGTGCCATGTCGTAATGGTCGAAGGCTTTCCCAAGCTGCTGCGAGGGATAAACCTTGTAGTGCAGCGTCCCCCCGGAATCCTTCTCGACCGCGGCGCCCCATTCTTCCAACGCTTTTTGCAGCGGATGTGATGGCGGCACCCAGTGCGCGAGCTTGAGTTCGAACGTCTTTTCTTGCGCGAACGCGCCGGTCGCTGCCCCGATCAATAGAGCGGCAACGTAGACACACCCGGCGAAACGGAGTTTCATGGGGTCCTCCCTCGAGGGTTGGGTGTTGGTTAGATCGCCAACTTTTGCAATATTCAGCCGAAGGTGGGCGACGTTGTAAAGCTTAGTTTGATGTCAAACTAAATTCTTGCAGTGGACTGATTGTCCGCTTTGGAGAAGGGACGCACGGTGCACGGAACGAATGGCATTGGCAGCCGTCGACGCGGCAGGAACGGTGAAGCCTTTGGCCTGTCGATAAATTTCGGTCCGCTCGGTTCCTGGGTTGGCTTCAATCTGCGCATGGCGCAAGAAGCCGCTTTCCAGGCCTTTTCGCGCCGCTCGCAGGAGATCGGAGAAAGCCCCGGCCGTTTCGCCACCCTAACCTTGATCGCCCGCAATCCCGGCATCAGCCAGACCGTCCTGTCCCTCGCCAATGGCCGCGATAAATCCAGCCTCACTCCGGTTGTCGAGGATCTGGTGAGGCGTGGCCTCGTCGAACGCAGGCGGATGGACAGCGACCGGCGCACCTACAGCCTCAACCTGACGCCAGCCGGAAAAAAAGTGCTTACGACGCTCACGCGCTGCGCGCGGCGGCATGAGCGCAATCTCGATCAGGTGATCGGTGCGCGCGACCGCAAGCGATTCATCCAGATTTTAAAGAAGATCGCGGCGGAGATTGAGTAGCGCTAGCGGCGTTGCGACGCTTCTCGGAATTTTGCCAACACAATTTCCGGGACCGGTTGCGAGTTGAGGCGACCGTTCGCGTCGCGCCCCACCCAAACGCGCTTCTCCGAACATTCGACGCACGTGTCGCCATCGAGGCTCAGCTGATGCTCGACGTCGAAGCTGGAGCGCCCGAACTCGATCATGCTTTTGACTGTCACGTCATCTCCGAAACGGGTTGGCTTCAGGAATCGCGCGCGCGTGCGCACGAGCGGAAAGCCGTCGAAGTCGAAATGCTTGAACATGTTGAATTTGGTCATGCCCAGCACGCGCTCGAACAAAAGCGTCGTAGATGCATCGAAGATCTCGAAATAGCGGGGGTAATAGATAATGCCGGCGGGATCGCAGTCGCCCCATTCGATCCGCACCTGGCGCGTATTGCTGAATGCGGTCACCGCGTCAATGCCTTCATCCGGTCGTCCCCGCGCAAGCGGGCACCCAGCTCCGATGGAATAAAATATCGACTGGATTCCCGATTGCGCGGGAATGAACGGGAGATTGTTCGAGCCCACGGTAATGTCATCAGCGCGGTGCCATCCGTAGCGCGCCGTCGAGTCGGATCACTTCGCCGTTGAGGTAGGCATTATGGATGCAATGCAGGACGAGGGCGGCGAACTCGCGCGGCTCGCCGAGGCGTTTGGGAAACGGCACCGAGGCGCCCAGTGAGTCCTGCACTTCCTGCGGCAATGCGCGCAGCATCGGCGTGCCAAAAATTCCCGGCGCTATCGCCAGCACGCGAATACCGAATTGCGAGAATTCGCGCGCTGCCGGGAGCGTCAGCGCAGCGACCCCGCCCTTGGAAGACGCATAGGCGGCCTGTCCGATCTGTCCCTCGAACGCGGCAACGGAAGCGGTGGAGACGATTACGCCGCGCTCGCCGCCTGGCAGTGGTTCTGCGGCCTGCATGGCGGCGGCCACTAGCCGCATCATGTTGAAGGTGCCGATAAGGTTGATGCGAATGACGCGCTCAAAGTCGGCGAGGGGCATCGGTCCTTCACGGCCGAGAATCCGCTTGGCCGTTCCAACTCCGGCACAATTGACGAGGATGCGCGCCGGTCCATGCGTGGCAGCGGCTTTCTTCACAGCCGTTTCAGCGCTCGCGCTGTCAGCGACGTCGCAACCGATGGCGATGCCCTTGACGTCGGCCGCTAATTCCGTGGCTGCCTTTTCATTGACATCGATGACTGCAACTTTCGCTCCTGCAGCCGCCAGTGCGCGCGCGGTAGCAGCACCCAGGCCGGACGCGCCGCCGGTGACGATGGCCGCATGTCCTTTCGTTTCCATCAGCGCTTTCCTTCGCCTGCGATGACCCGCGAAGATAGAGGCACGGCATAGAGTTCGTCCACCAGCGCGGAGCGGTTCTTCAGCACCGCGCGCTGGTTGATCGAGCCCTTGTCGGTCATTTCGCTTTTGTCCATGGAGGGCGGCTCGGCCATAAGGATCGCGCGTTCGACGCGGGTCGAGGAGCCGGGATTGAGCGCCGCGAGTTTAGTGAGCAGCTCGGTAAATTTTCGTCGCACCGACGGGACTTCAATGATCTTGTCCGCCCGAGCGTCAGGCGAGAGACCGACGAGCTTTCGACATGCTTCGACATCGGGAAATATCAGCACTGCGATGTCGTCGCGATCCGCGCCGGCAAATACGACGTCGCGCACATAGGGCGCGAAGTGATCGAGGAAACGGGCGCGCAAGGGTCCAACGCTGACCCATGTTCCCGTTGAAAGCTTGAAGTCTTCGGCGATGCGACCGTCGAAGAGAAGTCCCTTGGCGGGGTCGTTGGGATCGACGAATTTCAGCGCATCGCCGAGCCGGTAGTAACCCTCTTCATCGAAGGCTTCGCGGGTCAAATGATCCTGTCGCCAGTAGCCGGGCGTAATGTGCGGGCCACGCAATCGCGCTTCAAGCTTCCCTTCTTTCGGAACGAGCTTGAGCTCGACGCCGGGGGCCGGCAGGCCGATGTTGCCGGGCCGATCAAAATCCCACGAGCACGCCAGCGCGAGTGGCGCGGTCTCGGTCGAGCCAAGCGAAGACAGGAATATTATGCGCTCACCGGTAGTCTCGACTGCGAGCCGCGTCAATTCATCCCATGTGGTCTGATTCAATCCGGCGCCGGCGTAAAAGAGCACCTTGAGGCGGCTGAAGAAGTTTCGGCGCAACTCATCGTCGGCGCGGAAGAGGGCGATCAGCGCTTCATAACCCTTGGGAACGTTGAAATAGATTGTCGGCGCGATCTCCCGGAGGTTTTTTGCCGTTTTCGGGATCCCGGGCGGCGTCGGATTGCCGTCGTCGATATAAAGCGAGCCGCCGTAGGTGAGCACCATATTGAAATTGTGGTTGCTGCCGAAAGTATGGCTCCATGGCAACCAGTCGACGACGACAGGCGGCTCGTCCGTCACGAAAGCAAAACCCGATCCCAGCATCGCCTGGTTTGAGCACAGCATGCGGTGGGTGTTGACGACACCCTTGGGATTTCCGGTTGAACCGGAGGTGAACAGGAATTTGGCAATCGTATCCGCGGACACGGCGCGGTTCGCGGCAGCGACGCCGGCCTCGTCGGTCGCGCCGAGAAGATCGGCAAACATCGTGGTCTTGCGGTCGCCAAGCGGATTGCGCGTGACGACCAGTTCGATGTCGTCGGAAACCGTCTGATAGAGCGCGCGCGCGAACGGCCCGCCATCATTGGCAAAAACAAGCCCGGGCGTGATGCGATTGACGATCTCGCGCAATTTGCCGAAGTCGCTCGACATGAGCGAGTAAGCTGCCGATATCGGCGCGTACGGGATGCCGACGTACATCGCGCCGAGGGCGAGCAGCGCGTGCTCGACATCGTTGCCGGAGATTACGGCGATCGGCTTTTCGGCAGACAGCCCGCGGCGAAGCAGGGCGGCGCCGATGCGCTTTGCGTCGGAGAGGACCTGCGCGTAGGAGAGTTTGCGCCATTCGCCCTGCGCGTCCCGCTGCGCAAGAAACACGCGGTCAGGCGCAGTCTTCGCCCAATATTCCAGCGGTTGGCTCAGGTTGTCGCGATAGCGGCCAAGACTTTGCGCGGCGCGGATATGAATGACGCCGTCCGGTCGCTGCTCAAGAACAACGTCAGGTCTTCCCAGCCGCACTGCGCGAAGTGGCGCGGCTGCCTGCGTTTCGACGCCTGTAGCTAATCCCGGCATTCGCTCGCTTCCACCTCAGGTCCGAGTCACTTTGGGCGCGCGCTTCTCCAAAAAATCCTTCAGCCGTGCCTTGGCATCGGGATCCGCCTGCGCGATTGCCGACATCAAGGCCTCGACCGCGTAGCCGCTGGCCGGGTCCATTTCAGCGATGCGGGGCAGCGCGTGCATCACAGCGAAATTCGTCAGGGGGGCATTCCCTGCAATACGTTGCGCCAATTCCAGTCCCTTGGCGAAGCCTTTGCCTGTCTCGACCAGGTATGTGGTCAGGCCCATCGCCTGGCCTTCTTCCGCCGAGTAAGTGCGGCCCGTCAGCATCATATCCATCATGCGCGCGACACCGATGAGCCGCGGTAGCCGCACCGAACCGCCACCGCCGACATAGATGCCGCGGCTGCCTTCCGGCAGCGCGTAGTAGGCCGAGCGCTCTGCAACGCGAACATGCGCGGCGGCGGCAAGCTCGAGGCCGCCGCCAATGACCCCGCCGTGCAATGCGGCAACGACCGGCACCTTGCCGAACTGGATCTTCTCGAATGCGCGATGCCACAGGCTCGAGTGGGCTATTCCCTGCGCAATGTCGCGTTCCTCCAGTTCCGACAGATCAAGACCGGCAGAGAAGTGCTCGCCCTCACCTGCAATCAGCACGGCGCCGATCCCGCCCGGCAGCGAGGCGAAAAATTGCTCGATGCCAACGATTGTCTCGTCATCGAGGGCGTTGCGTTTCTGCGGACGATTGAGCTTCAGTACTGCCACGCTTCCATGCCGCTCGGCGGCAAGCGAGGCAGGCAGCTGTGCGGCAAAGCTCTTCGACGACATTGTCCGGCTCATACTGTACGTGGCCAGACCATCATGTCGTTGTGAGGCCGTCTCCGCAACGCTCAGTTCTTGACCACAGGACAGCCGTCCTCTTTCAGCTGACAGCGCTCACTCCACTTCGTATACGTCGAGCCTGACGGCGCGCGGCTCCCGTTGGCCCTTCGCCACGGCGAGTATGCGGTTGAGCCAGTCAAGCGATGGATCGGCGGTCTCAAACCTCATCACGGTGCGGAAATAATAGTGAGATGGGTCGACATCCTCGCCGCGCGCCAGTTTTTCCATCACATCTGCCGGGCCATGGCGCAAGCCTTCACTGGTCACCATGACCAGTGCGCCGGCTTCCGACTCGATCGTGTAGCGGGCTTTGATGTCGGCGGCACCGTCGCTGCGGATGATCTGCCAATCAGCGCCGCCTGGGCGAATCCGGCCGGTGAGTTTTGGCCCATGAACGGTGCCTCCGAGGATTCCGATCACGCGCCGCTCGCCATAGGGGGTTCGCCCGAGACTGGTGATGGCCTCGAGCTCGGCACGAATCGTGAAAATCGGCTGATTGCGCAACATCGATGGCGGTCCGTTGGAGCCCCAACTTGTGATGTGATCGCCATTTGACCCTGCCGATGGGCAGCCGTAAATACGGACCACAACCGGGATCAGTTCGTATGGCGCGTATTTCCTCGCTCGCCGAAGCCATCAAATCAGCCGTTCGAGACGGCGACACCGTGGCGCTCGAGGGGTTTACTCATCTTATCCCTCACGCGGCCGGCCACGAGATCATCCGCCAGGGCCGCAAGGGATTGACATTGATCCGGATGACTCCGGATCTCGTTTACGACCAGCTCATCGGCATGGGCTGCGTCAGCAGGCTGGTTTTTTCATGGGGCGGCAATCCCGGCGTCGGTTCGTTGCACCGCCTGAGAGACGCCATAGAGAATGGCTGGCCGCAAAAGCTCGAGCTGGAAGAGCATTCGCATGCAGCCATGGCCAACGCCTATGAGGCCGGTGCAGCCGGTCTGCCCTGCGCCATCTTCCGCGGCTACATCGGTGGCGATCTGCCGAAGGTGAATTCGACAATCAAGCGCGTGACATGCCCGTTCAGCGGCGAGGAGCTTGCCGCCGTTCCGGCGCAGCGGCCCGATGTGGCGGTGATCCACGCGCAGCGCGCCGACAAGGCCGGCAACGTCATGATCGAGGGCGTCCTTGGCGTGCAGAAGGAAGCCGTGCTCGCATCCAAGCGCTCGGTGGTGACAGTCGAGGAGATCATCGACGAGCTTCCCGAGCGCAGTCTCAACGCGGTCGTGCTGCCGCATTGGACCGTGGGTCACGTGGTCGAGGTGCCAGGTGGTGCCTATCCGTCTTATGCGCAGGGCTATTACCCGCGCAACAACAACTTCTACAAGGAATGGGATGCCATCTCGCGTGAGCGTGAATCGTTCCTCGCCTGGATGAAAGAGAATGTGCTCTCAAAAGGTCCGGAGGCTTTCGCCAGGTTTACGCGCAAGCATCGCATGGCGGCGGAGTAAACATCATGACTGACTATAAGCCCAATGAAATGATGACCGTCGCCGCGGCCCGCGCCCTGAAAAACGATGATGTTTGCTTTGTCGGCATCGGCCAGCCGTCTGCCGCCTGCAATCTCGCGCGACTGACCCATGCGCCCGACATTACGCTGATCTACGAATCCGGCACGCTTGCGACCAAGCCGAACATATTGCCGCTGTCGATCGGCGACGGCGAATTGTGCGAGACCGCGCTGACCACCGTCTCCGTGCCGGAAATGCTTCGCTATTGGCTGCAGGGCGGCCGCATCAAGGTCGGTTTTTTGGGCGGCGCGCAAATCGACCGGTACGCCAATCTGAACACCACTGTTGTCGGCCCCTACGACAAACCGAAAGTTCGGCTGCCTGGCGGCGGCGGCGCCCCGGAAATTGCAACCTCCTGCGGCGAGATCTTCATCATCATGACGCAAGGCAAACGGGGCTTTGTCGACAAGCTCGATTTCGTGACCTCGATCGGTCACGTGTCTGGTGGCGACAGTCGTGCCCGGCTCGGTGTGAAGACCAAGGGTCCAACCAAGCTTATTACCGATCTGGCCCTGTTCGAGCCGGATCCGGAAACGAAAGAGATGACTGTCGTTTCCATTCACCCCGGCGTTACGCGCGAGCAGATCCAGGACAATTCCGGCTGGAAGATCAAATTTGCATCCAAGGTTGCCGAAACCCCGCCGCCGACAAAGCACGAGCTTGAAGTGCTGCGCGATCTTCATGCCCGCACCGATCGCGCGCACGCGGAGGCCGCCTGATGGCGCGCGAGGTCTTTCTCTGCGACGCGATCCGGACGCCGATCGGACGCTATGGTGGCGCGCTTGCGAAAGTACGAGCGGATGATCTCGCCGCGGTTCCAATCAAGGCGCTGATGGCCCGCAATCACAGCATCGATTGGCAAAGGCTCGACGAAGTCTACTACGGGTGCGCCAACCAGGCGGGTGAAGATAACCGGAACGTGGCGCGCATGGCGCTTTTGCTTGCGGGGCTGCCGACGAGCGTTCCCGGCGTCACGCTCAACCGCCTTTGCGCCTCGGGAATGGAAGCGGTCGGCACTGCCGCGCGGGCAATCCGCGCTGGCGAAATGGAATTCGCCATTGCCGGCGGCGTGGAATCAATGACACGCGCGCCCTTTGTCCAGGGTAAGGCGCAGGAAGCCTTTTCGCGCAGCGCAGAAATCTACGACACCACGATCGGCTGGCGCTTCGTCAATCCGCTGATGAAGCAGCAGTACGGCGTCGATTCCATGCCGGAAACCGGCGAGAACGTAGCAGAAGAATTCCAGGTCACCCGCGCCGATCAGGATGCCTTCGCGCTCCGCTCCCAGCAGCGCGCCGGCAAGGCCATTGCATCGGGATATTTCGCCAAAGAGATTGTTGCGGTCGAGGTGCCCGGCGGCAAGGCGGGTCCTATCAAGGTCGATAAGGACGAGCATCCGCGGCCCGATACGACGCTCGAGCAGCTCGCCAAGCTCAAGACTCCCTTCCGCAACCCGGGCACGGTGACCGCCGGCAATGCCTCCGGCGTCAATGACGGTGCAGCTGCAATAATCGTGGCTTCCGAAGCGGCGGTGAAGACACACGGCCTCAAGCCGCGCGCCCGCATTCTTGGCATGGCTTCGGCGGCTGTGCCGCCGCGGATCATGGGCATTGGGCCAGTGCCGGCCACGCAAAAACTAATGGCGCGGCTCCGGCATAAAATTGACGATTATAGTTTGATCGAGATCAACGAAGCCTTCGCCTCGCAGTCGCTAGCGTGCTTGAGGCAACTGGGGCTTGCCGACGATGCCGAACACGTCAATCCGCACGGCGGTGCGATCGCGCTCGGTCACCCTCTTGGCATGTCCGGCGCCCGCCTGGCATTGACGGCCGCACACGGGCTCGAAGAAAACGGCGGCAAGCTCGCTCTTGCCACAATGTGTGTAGGCGTTGGGCAAGGCGTGTCGCTCGCAATCGAACGGGTCAGTTGAAGCGCTAGAGTAAGGACACAAGAATGACGCTGGTCTTTCCAAAAGAGAGCTT
This sequence comes from Pseudolabrys sp., assembly GCA_036505835.1. Lineage (GTDB taxonomy): Bacteria > Pseudomonadota > Alphaproteobacteria > Rhizobiales > Xanthobacteraceae > Pseudolabrys. The sequence continues at coordinate 47,905 of DASXST010000079.1, forward strand.
GAGCGCTTTTCCAAAGCATCTCACGCCCGCTTACCGCAGCACGGTCAAGCGTTCGCCATCGAAGCCATTGATCGTTGTCCTGCATACACTGTCGGAACTGACTGGCCCGGTTTATGGCCACGACGCCGTGCAGGAAAGCGATGCGGATCTCACGAAACAGCACAAGGGCGAGCCACTGGGTGAGCGCATCATTGTGCATGGTCATGTGCTCGATGAGGACAAGCGGCCGGTTCTCGATACGCTGGTGGAAATCTGGCAGGCCAATGCGTGTGGCCGCTATGTGCACAATGTCGACCAGCATCCGGCTCCGCTCGATCCGAACTTTACCGGAGCCGGACGGACCATCACCGACAAGAAGGGCTGCTATCGGTTTGTCACTGTGAAGCCGGGTGCATACCCATGGGGCAATCATCACAATGCTTGGCGGCCAAACCACATCCATTTTTCGGTGTTCGGCCACTCATTCATGTCGCGCCTGGTGACGCAGATGTATTTCCCCGGAGATCCGCTGTTTCCGTTCGACCCGATCTTCAATTCAGTGACGGACGAGAAAGCGCGACAACGCATGGTCTCGACGTTCGACCTGGAGAACACCATTCCCGATTGGGCGCTATGCTTCCGCTTCGATATCGTTTTGCGCGGACGCGAAGCTACGCCGCAAGACACGGACAAACACTAGATGTCGGAAATCACTCCCTCACAAACTGTCGGCCCGTTCTTTGCCTATGGTCTGGCGCCGCACAGCCGTTGCGACTGGAAGCCGAGCGATGTCTACGACTGGAAGGACACCGCGGGCGCGAATCTTTTAACGTCTGATGCCTCGGGCACGAAGATTCGCATCGAAGGGCAGGTGCTCGACGGCGATGGGATGCCGATCAATGACGCCATGGTCGAGGTATGGCAGGCGGATGCGCAGGGCCGCTACGCCCATCCGAGCGACAGCCGCGCCCGCCCGAATACCAAGTTCATGGGCTTCGGCCGCTCGGCAACCGACAAGAACGGCGTGTTCAGCTTCGATACCATCAAACCAGGTTCGGTGCCGGGACCGAATGGCAAGGCCCAGGCGCCGCACATAGTGTTCTGTATCTTCTCGCGCGGAATGTTGCGGCAGATTTACACCCGTCTCTATTTTGGCGACGAGGCCGCGAATGACGGCGATCCCATCCTGTCGATAGTGCCGGCTGACCGGCGTGGGACCCTCATTGCCCACAAAGAGGTCCGGAGCGGGCTCCCTGTCTACCGGTTCGACATCCGGGTCCAGGGCGAGAACGAAACCGTTTTCTTCGACATCTGAAATTCCGCTGAGGGCCGATTGCTTTCGGACTGAAAGCAGTTCAAGGCAGCGCGCCCAACGCTGCCCGCAACCAGCGCTCATGCTGTGGGCAGCCACCCGCCATCGGATACGTGGCGCCGACAGCCAACCTTACTAATCTCCCTGAGCTGAGTAATACGGGTCATCGGCTGACGGGCCAAATCCCACCCACTTTGCCCACCTTTCCCAATTTGATATTTTTGGTTGACGGCGAAAGCCCAAATTGGTTCCTTCGCGACATAACGGCCCCTGAGAGCCGACGAGGAAGCGCTGCCGTGAATGAACAGATCCTCCAGGAGATCAGCGAATTCTGCCGCGCTCGCGGGCTGGCCGAATCGACCTTTGGCCGCCGCGCCGTCAACGACGGTAAGCTGGCGAGCCGTCTTCGCAACGGCGGCCGCATCACCACCGACACGCTCGAGCGCATTCGCTCATTCATGGCGCGCAATCTGGACGGCGCCCCGGCGCGGCGCCGCGTCCTGTTCGAGCCGACGCCCCCCGGCGTTCTTCCGGTTGTTAGGCCTACGGCGGTGCCGCCTGTCGCATCGGGAGTGGCCAGTGACGATCCGCAGCGCAATTTCCGTTTCTTCGACAATCGGCAGAAATACCTGCTGTTCGTGAACACTTGCTCGGAGAAATGGGAAATTGCATCGCGGGTGGGACTTGAACTGGCCAACATTCACCCGCGCCCGCCTGCGGTACGCGTGTTCGATGCCGGCGTCGGCGACGGCACTGTGCTGGCGCGCGTGATGCGTTCGATGCACGATCGTTTCCCGACCACGCCGTTCTATATCGTCGGCAAGGAAATCAGCCTCGAGGATATCCGGCTCACGCTGCACAAGATGGCGGATCGCTTTGTCGAGCATCCTTCGAGCGTACTTGTGCTCACAAACCTCGCCTATGCCGAAGCGCCCTGGCTGGCGGTGAAATCACTGAGCGCGGCCGCCAGTCTGGTCTGGAAAGAGCTGGCGATGGAAGGCAACACCGCGCACAGCTTCGAAAGGCAGATCACCGATCTCGAACCGTTCCTGTCCGACAACTGGAAGGCGCGCGTTAGCCCGAAAAGCGGGAATCCGGTCTATGAGCGGCCGGTGATCCTCGTGATCTATCGCAGTGACCACCGTTTTCTGCTCGACCAGATCGTGCCGAAGCCGGGCGGCACAGTCGCCGACTATGACCTCGTCATCGCGTCCCAGCCGTACCGCGCGCGCGCTTCGCTGGAGTTCAAAGCAAAGCGGGTGCTTGTGCCGCTCGCCCGCGCGCTGGGGCCGGGCGGCCGAATGATCGCAATCCATTCCTACGGGCGGGATCCCGGAATGGAAATCATCAATCGGATCTGGCCAAGCGATAATCCATTCACCCACAGCCGCCACGATCTGCTCAAGGCAGTGAAGCACGAGCTCGGCTCCGCGGGCCGCGATCTGAACTTCAATGCCTATTCCGATCAGCGCTCATTATTCCGCTACGACATGCATACGCTTCCGTCGGAAATTTCATCGTCGATCGGCACCTCGACGCTGTTGGCGGCATGGAACGCGGCAATCTATGTGGGGCAGATCGAGGACGACCGTCTCTCCGACGTGAACAGCGATCGCCGCTATATCGAGGCGACGCGCGACGTGCTGCAGCAACATGGCGGCCTCTGGTTCTACGATGAATCGTTCGTCATTTCGCGTCGACGCGAATGAACGCGGACTCGCGCATGACTATCGACACTATTGCACGCAACTTCGCGGTCGAGGCGACCAGGCCAAGCGCCAACGAGGTTGCCCAACTTCGTGAAATTCTCAAGCCGGGCGCATCGGTTTACGTCACCGCCGTTCCAACGGGTGCCGCCGAAGAAACCGTCACAGCGGCTGCCGCACTGCGCAACGCCGGGCTCGAGCCGGTCGTTCACGTTGCCGCCAGGCGACTGAAGAGCGCCGAGGCGCTGCAAGATATGCTGACGCGTCTCACTGGCGAAGCCGGCGTGTCCCGCCTTCTGGTCATTGGCGGCGACACCGATGCCGCGGGTCCCTATGTCGATGCGCTGGCTGTTATTCAGAAGGGCGATTTGCGGGCGCGCGGTATCGAGGAAATTGGTATCGGCGCTTACCCGGAAGGCCATCCGCGCATTTCGTCCGAGCGGCTCGAAGCCTCGATTGACGAAAAAATTGCAAGTGCGACCGCGCAAGGATTGCGCGTACATATTGTGAGCCAGTTCGCGTTCTCCGGCGAGCATATCATCGCCTGGCTCAAGCGGCTGCGCGGCGGCGGCATCAAGCATCCGGTCGGTATCGGTCTTGCGGGGCCGACCAGCGTGCCCGCGCTCATCCGTTATGCCAAGCGCTGCGGCGTGACGGCGTCGCTGCGCGGATTGATGTCAGGTGCAGCGACCGGTCTTGTGGGCAATGTCGGGCCGGACCGCATCATCGCTATCCTGCGCAGCTCGCAGCGCGAGCTCGGTGACACGCACCTGCATTTCTTCTCATTTGGTGGCGTGGTTCCAACCGCGCGCTATGCGCGCGACTTGGCGCAGTCCGGGATTGAACAAAAGGCCGCGGCGCACTCGTGACAGGAGCGCGCGCCGCAGCCACACCTACAGAATGCAGCCTTGTCAGCCGGCGGCGGCCGTGCGCCATCCCTGGTGATAGGTCTCGCGCGCCTGCTGACCATAAGGGGTCGGGCCAACCTCGACCCGTAATTCCGTCTGCTTGTGGCGCTCGACGGTGGTCTTCCTAGTGCCGCCGCCTTCTTCGCCCCAGACCAGCGTCAGCTTGGTGCCGACCTTGGCGTATTGTTCCTCCACGAAGCCTAGCGACAGCATCTTGCGCTCATTGAAGCTGTATCCGGAGAACATCGACGCGCCGACGACCTTGCCGCCGCTCACGATGGAATCGAATGAGCTTGAAGCATAGTTCGAGAGGGGCAGGTCGATGAATTTGTAGTTCTCGCCGGGCGGCGCGAACATCGACGCCATCACCTTGTTCACGTCGTCATTGTTCCACGCAAACGTCACTTTCTTGCGGTGAACCTTGCGCTGCATCGCCTGCAGCGCTTCCTTGCCGATGAAGTCGTGATCGAACTTGGTGAAGCCGTCGTAACCGAGCTCGTAGGGCGTGGTGTAGTAGTCCTCGATATTTTTGGATACGAAGCTGCCGCCAAGCGAGGCGTTCGCTTCGTAGCTCGTTCCCGACAGCCATTGGCGGTAGGACTTCATCTTCTCGCCGGAATAGACCGCCGGCACCGGCGAGGGGATCCAGCCTGATTCGAGCGTGTTGGTCGCGTAAGCGCGCGCACCAACCTGCACGATGCCGAAATCCTTGCCGGCTTCGAGTATGGCGGCGCGGATCTCGTCGCCTTCCGCATAGGGACCCCACACCTCGAGGCCGGGCGCCCCCGCCATGCCGTGGCGCAGGGCGCGAACCTTGCGGCCCCCAATGGTGATGTGGCCCATGTTGAAAAACTTGATGTCGGGGAATGGGCCGCCGTTCAGCTTTTTGATGACGCCCTCGGCGTTCGGACCCTGGATCTGGTAGCGGTAGAATCTCCGGAACACCGGCTTGCCCATCGGACGCGACGGCGAACGATCGTCGTATTCGACTTTCACGTCATACTTGCCCGCCTGCGCGTTGTATTGAATCCAGTTCGCGGTCGGATTGCGGCCGACGAAAACGAGGGTATTTTCGCCGAGATAAAACAGGATGCCGTCGCCGATGACCTGGCCGCTGTAATTGCACGGCGCAAACTGCTTCGCCTTGTTGACGGTGAAGTTTTTGAAGGAATTGGTCGCAAGGTGCGACAGCAACTTGAGCGCATCGGGACCCTCGACGAAGAGGTTTACCATGTGATGCGTCTGGTCAAACAGCACGCAGGTCTCGGCCCAGGCGCGCTGCTCATCGCGCCAATTGGTGAATTCGGGCGCGACGACCGGATAGACATAGGCGCCGATTTGCGAATTGCGCAACATTCCGACGACATCGCCGCCCGAGGCCTTGATCGCCTCCTCCAGATTCTTGTGAGCCATACTGACGTTCCTCTTTCAGTTAATCGACAATTCTCATTCGGGCGGCACATTAGCCCGACAGCTCATTGAGAGAAAAGAGCAGAAAATTGACGCGCACGCCGAGAAGTGGTGTGAATGCGGCCGCGGAGTTTGGTCAATCAAGAAGCAAGCCCGAGTATGCCGATGGCCCACCTGACCCCACCATTTCGCGCCGATCACGTGGGCAGCCTTCTACGCAGCAAGCCTCTGCAAGATGCGCGTGCGAAGCGCGAGAAAGGAGCCATCAGCGGTGATCAACTCAAGGAGGTTGAGGACCACGAAATCGAAAAGATTATCAAGAAGCAGGAAGAAATCGGGCTTAGGCTCGCGACCGATGGGGAGTTTCGACGAGCCTACTGGCACTTCGATTTCTTCAGCATGCTCGACGGGGTGGAGCTCTACGAGCTCGATCATGGCATCCAGTTTCAGGGCGCCCAGTCAAAGCCGCAGAGCATCCGCGTCATGGGCAAGATCGGCTTCTCCAATCATCCCATGGTGGAACATTTCAAGTTCCTCAAGGCACACACCAAGGTCACTCCCAAGATGACCATCCCCTCGCCAAGCGTGATTCATTTCCGCCTCGAGCCCGGCGCGGTAGCTAAATCCGCCTATCCTGACCGCGATGCCATCTTCGACGATCTGGCGGTGGCTTATCAGAAGGCGGTGCGTGCCTTCTACGATGCTGGCTGCCGCTATCTGCAATGGGACGACACGGCCTGGGCCTATCTATGCTCACAGGAGCAGTTGACGAAAGCCAAGGAGCGGGGTCTCGACGTCGATCACCTGCAGGAAACCTACGTTCGCTGCATCAACAAAGGCCTTGAGGCCAAGCCTGCCGAAATGACAATCACAACCCATGTCTGCCGCGGCAACTTTCGTTCGACCTTTATTTCTTCTGGCGGTTACGAGCCCGTTGCGGAGAACTTGCTCGGCAAGTGCAATTACGACGGTTACTTCCTCGAATACGATACCGATCGCGCGGGAGGCTTCGAGCCGCTGCGCTTTCTGCCGAAGGGCAACAAGATCGTCGTGCTGGGTCTGGTCACCTCGAAAACCGGCAGGCTGGAGCCGCGCGCCGACATCAAAAAGCGTATCGAGGAGGCGACCAAATATGTCGCACTCGACCAGCTCTGTCTTTCCCCGCAATGCGGTTTCGCATCCACCGAGGAAGGCAACGTGCTTGCCGAGGACGAGCAGTGGGCCAAATTGCACATGATCGCCGAGTTGGCGGGCGAGGTTTGGGGGAAAGATTAGCAACACGTCCCTGCGCAAGCGGGAAACCAATCGCGAAAAGGGAGTTCCTGCTTTTGCGGGGACGAGCGGGACCGCTTCGCGCAATAATCGAGTGAGGAAACGAACCAATCATGTCCCCACGCACCACGCCACCCTTTCGGGCCGACCATGTCGGCAGTCTGCTACGTACCGCGTCGCTGAAAGAGGCGCGGACAAAATACGCAAAGAAAGAAATCGGTACGGCGGCATTGAAGGCGGTCGAGGACCGCGAGATTGAGAAAATCGTCAGGAAGCAGGAAGGCGTCGGGCTGAAGCTTGCCACCGACGGCGAGTTTCGCCGCTCATGGTGGCATTTCGATTTCTTCCGCGGGCTGAAGGGTGTTGAGCCGATCACCACAGCCACCGGCATTCAGTTTCACGGCGTCGAGACCAAGCATGAAGGCATCAAGATCTCAGGCAAAATCGATTTCGACGGCCATCCGCAGATCGAGCACTTCAAGTTTTTAAAGGCGCATTGCCGCGTCACGCCGAAAATGTGCATTCCGGCTCCCAGCACATTTCATTTTCGGCAGGGCCGGGCGCTGGTGAGCAGGGAGGTTTACCCCAACCTCGACGAGTTCTTCGCCGATGTGGCAGCGGCGTGGCGTAAGGCGATTCGCGCTTTTTATGATGCCGGCTGCCGTTATCTCCAGCTCGATGATACCGCCTGGGCCATGATGTGCGATCCGAAGGAGCGCGAGCAATCCAAAGGGCGCGGCGACGATCCGGACAAACTGCCCGAGATCTATGCGAGAGTGACCAACGCGGCGCTCGAAGGAAAGCCGGCCGACATGGCCATCACCATGCATTCCTGCCGCGGCAATTTCCGATCCACATGGATCGCGCAGGGTGGCTACGAATTCGTGGCCGAGCACCTGCTCGGCAATACAAGCCTAGATGGATATTTTCTGGAATACGATACCGAGCGTGCCGGCGGCTTCGAGCCGTTGCGCCATTTTCCCAAAGGCAAGAAGCACCTCGTGCTGGGGCTCGTCACGTCGAAATCCGGCCGGCTGGAAGCGAAAGACGATATCAAGCGCAGGATCGATGAAGCCAGCAAATATGTCGCGCTCGATCAGCTTTGCCTGTCGCCGCAATGCGGGTTCGCGTCGACCGAAGAAGGCAACGTGCTTGCGGAAGACGAGCAGTGGGCGAAACTGCGGATGATCGTTGAGCTGGCGGAGGAGGTGTGGGGTAAGTAGTCGCATTTCAGAAGACGCCGGCTTCATGTTCTTTGAGCGGGATGGGCTGGAACAAGCCCCGCCACGACACGTAACAGAATTGGAATGGCACAGCGTACTACACCTCCCTTCCGTGCCGACCATGTCGGCAGCCTTTTGCGCACCAAGCCTCTGAAAGAAGCTCGTGCCAGACGGGAAAGAAACGAAATCTCCGCCGATGAACTCAGGGCGATCGAGGATCGCGAGATCGCGGCGATAATCAGCAAACAGGAAGACATTGGACTTGGGGCCGTCACCGACGGTGAATTCCGGCGCGCGTTCTGGAACTACGATTTTCTCGGAGCGCTCCTCGGGGTGGAGGCTTACCTGGGCGAGCGCAAGATCAAGTTCAAGGGCGTCAATCCGAAGCCCATGATGTTGCGAGTGAGCGGCAAGCTCGGCACATTTTCCGGTCATCCGATGCTCGAGCATTTTCGATTCACGAAAGCTCATGCGCGGGTTCTGCCTAAAATGACAATCCCCTCGCCATCGTCGCTGCATTTTCGCTATGGCCGCGAGGCGGTGCCGGAAGCGATCTATCCCGACATGCGCGACTTCTATCGCGATCTTGGCCAGACCTATCGACTGGCCGTGCGGGCTTTCGCCGACGCGGGCTGCCGCTATCTGCAGCTCGACGAGGTGAACCTCGCCTATCTCTGCGACCCAAGCCTGCGCGCGCAAGTGGCCGGCCGCGGCGAGGACCCAGAAAAACTCCCGATGATCTATGCCGGCCGCGATCTCGGATGTTCCTTCGGACATGACAATCGCCATGCATCTGTGCCGCGGCAATTTCCAATCGACGTTTGTCGCATCCGGTGGATACGAGCCGGTCGCGGAAATCCTGTTCAATGCAATCAAGGTGCATGCCTATTTCATGGAATATGACAGTGACCGTGCCGGCGGGTTCGAGCCTTTGCGCTTCGTGCCCAAGGGCAAGATTGTGGTGCTCGGACTCGTCACCTCGAAATCGGGGCGACTTGAATGCAGAGACGTTCTCAAGCGCCGTATCGACGCGGCCGCAAAGTATGTGCCGCTGGAGCAATTGTGTCTGTCGCCGCAATGCGGCTTCGCTTCCACCGAGGAGGGAAACCTTCTCGCCGAGGAAGAGCAGTGGGAGAAGTTGCGGATGATTGTGGAACTGGCCGACGAGGTTTGGGGCAACTAGCTTGCATTGATCCGTTCATTTCCGCGAAGCGGAATCCAAAAAACGCTGGGTCCCCGCTTCCGCGGGGACGAACGGCTGAGGAGGAAGGAAGGATGTCACCACGCAACAAGCCGCCATTCCGCGCCGATCATGTCGGAAGCCTGCTGCGGCCAGCCGCATTGAAGAAAGCGCGCGAGCAGCGCGCTCGGGGCGAAATTTCGCCGCCGGATCTGACGGAACTCGAGGACCGGGAGATCGAGCGCATCATCAGGAAGCAAGAGGAGGTCGGACTGCAGTCGATCACCGATGGCGAATTCCGCCGATCCTGGTGGCATCTTGATTTTTTGTGGGGCCTCGACGGCATCGAGAAACATGTGATGGACACGGGAGTCTCGTTCGTTGCGGTCACCACCCGCAACGAGGGGCTGAAAGTAACCGGCAGGGTCGCGTTTTCCGGCCACCCGATGATCGAGCACTTCAGGTTCGTCGCCGCCAACACGAAACGCACGCCGAAAATTACGATTCCCGCCCCGTCGGCGGCCTATGGCCGTCCAATGCGCACCCCCATCGCGGAAAAGGTTTATCCAAAACTGGACCTTTTCTTCGACGATCTCGGGCAGGCCTACAGGAGAGCGGTACGCGCCTTCGCCGATGCCGGCTGCCGTTATCTCCAGCTTGATGAAGTATTCATCGCCATGCTGTGCGATCCAAAATATCGGCAGACGATGAAAGATCGCGGCGATGATCCGGGAAAGCTTGGCGAGCTGTACGGCGATCTCATCAACATCGCAATGTCCGATATTCCGGCCGACATGACGATCACCATGCACATGTGCCGCGGCAATTATAAATCGACCTACATGGGCGCGGGCGGCTACGAAGCCGTGCAGGAAATCCTGTTCAACAAAATCAAGGTCCATGGCTTCTTCATGGAGTACGATACTGCGCGGGCCGGAGGGTTCGAACCAATGCGAATGCTGCCGAAAGACAGGACCGTTGTGCTCGGCCTGGTCACCTCAAAAAGCGGGCGGCTCGAGCCGAGGGACGAGATCCATCGCCGCATCGAGGAAGCGACCAAATTCGTTTCGCTCGATCAATTGTGTCTCTCGCCTCAATGCGGCTTTGCCTCGACCGAGGAAGGCAATGTGCTTTCCGAGGAAGAGCAGTGGGCGAAGTTGAGGATGATTGTCGAGCTGGCTGAAGAGATTTGGGGCAAAAGCGGACCCCACTCCGTTCATTCCTGCGCAAGCGGGAATCCAGCGAGATAGGATAAGAATGGGTCCCCGCTTTCGCGGGGACGAACGGATCTGATTGCGGGGTTGGAATTCGCATGCCGCGCATTGTCAAAGGCAAAACCGCTATCGTTACCGGGGGAGGTCGCGGGATTGGACGCGGCATTGCCATGCTGCTCGCCCAGGAAGGCGCGCGCGTGGTGGTCAGCGATATCGGCGCCAGCCTGCAAGGCGACGGTTCCGATGCAGGTCCGGCGCAAGACGTTGTGCGGGGTATCGAGAAAGCCGGAGGCCAGGCTATCGCCTCGACGCTTTCGATTACGGAACCGAAAAACGCGGAAGCCATCGTCAAAACGGCGCTCGATGCCTTCGGCCGCATCGACATTCTTGTCAACAACGCGGGCATATTGCGGGATGTCATCTTTCACAAGATGAGCTGGTCGGACTGGTCCGATGTGGTCGACGTGCACCTTCACGGTTCTTTCAACATGAGCCGTGCGGTCGCGCCGCTTTTTCGCGAGCAGGGCTCGGGCGCCTTCGTTCATATGACTTCGACTTCGGGGCTTATCGGAAATTTCGGCCAGGCGAATTACATGGCCGCCAAGCTCGGCATCATGGGCCTGTCACGGGGCATCGCGCTCGACATGGCGCGCTTCAATGTCCGTTCGAACTGCATCGCGCCGTTTGCTTTCACGCGTATGATTGAATCGATTCCGGCACAATCGGAACAGGACAAACGGCGCATCGAAGCGTTTCAGCGTATGACGCCGGAAAAGATCGCGCCGCTTGCGGTGTATCTTTGCTCCGATGCGGCAGCGGACATCACCGGGCAGATCTTTTCCGTTCGCAACAACGAAATCTATCTGTTCAACCAGCCGCGGCCGATCAAAACGATTCACCGCGCCGAGGGATGGACACCGAAGGGCATTGCGGTTGAGCTTAAAGCGGCCATGGCGCCCTCGTTCACCCCGTTGGAGCGCTCGGAAGACGTGTTCAACTGGGACCCGATCTGATTTTGTCATGGCCGGGCTTGTCCCGGCCATCCACGTCTTTACAACTAGCATAAAAGAAGACGTGGATGCCCGGCACAAGGCCGGGCATGACGAGTGAAGGCGATTTATGAAAAAGCGCGCAGCCGAGGACGAATTTTCCGACATACGCGCGGGGGTGCGCGCATTGTGCGCCAAGTTCCCCGGCGAATATTGGCGCGCGCTTGACCGTGAGCGTGCTTATCCGACCGAATTTGTCGCCGCGCTCACCAAGGCCGGCTATCTCGCTGCGCTGATCCCCGAGGAATACGGGGGTAGTGGCCTTAATCTGGGCGCGGCAGCGGCCATTCTGGAAGAGGTTCACGCTTCCGGCGGCAATGGCGCTGCCTGTCATGCGCAGATGTACACCATGGGCACGATCCTGCGTCATGGAAGCAAGGCGCAAAAGGAACGTTATCTGCCGCTGATCGCGAGCGGCGAGCTTCGCCTGCAGGCCTTCGGCGTTACGGAACCGACGTCAGGCACCGATACGCTTTCACTGCGCACCATGGCCCTGCGCGAAGGCAACGACCATTACGTCATCAATGGTCAGAAAATCTGGACTTCGCGCGCCGAGCATTCCGACCTGATGCTCTTGCTCGCGCGCACGACGCCAAAAGAACAGACCAAACGGCGCACCGACGGTCTGTCGGTATTCCTGGTAGATATGCGGCTCGCGCAGGGCGCCAATCTCGTCATCAATCCCATCCGCACGATGATGAACCACGCCACAACGCAAATCTTCTTCGATGACCTGCGCGTGCCGGCCGAAAATCTGATCGGCGAAGAGGGCCAGGGTTTTCGATATATTCTGTTGGGCATGAACGCCGAACGCATTCTTATCGCGGCCGAATGCATTGGCGACGCCAAATGGTTCATCGGCAAAGCGACCCAATACGCCAAGGACCGCGAGCTGTTCGGCCGCCCCATTGGGCAGAATCAGGGCGTGCAGTTTCCGATCGCGCGCGCTTATGCGCAGATGCGGGCCGCCGAGCTGATGGTGCACGAGGCCGCGCGCAAGTACGACGCCGGTGAAGACATTGGCGCTGAAGCCAACATGGCCAAGCTTCTGGCGGCCGACGCATCGTGGGCCGCCGCCGACATGTGCGTCCAGACGCATGGCGGATTCGGGTTTGCCGAAGAATATGACATCGAGCGCAAGTTCCGCGAGACGCGGCTTTATCAGGTCGCTCCGATTTCGACCAACCTGATCCTCTCGTATCTGGCCGAGCATGTTCTCGGCTTGCCGCGATCGTATTGAGATGAAGGTGATTCATCCCTTCGAATCCCATGACCCTCCCTCTCTCAGGACTTCTCGTCGTTTCGGTCGAGCAAGCGGTGGCGGCACCGCAATGTACCTGCCGTCTCGCCGATGCGGGCGCGCGCGTGATCAAGGTCGAACGCCCGGAAGGTGATTTCGCGCGCGATTACGACCACGTCGTCCATGGCGAAAGCGCCAATTTCGTCTGGCTTAATCGTGGCAAGCAGTCGGTTGTGCTCGATCTTGCCAAGCCTGATGACAAGGCACTGCTCGAAGCCATGCTGGCCAAGGCCGATGTGTTCGTGCAGAACCTCAAGCCTGGCGCGATCGCCAAGCTCGGCTTCGCGACGGGTCGGCTGCGGAAGGAGCACCCGCGGCTCATTTGCTGTTCGATTTCGGGTTACGGCGAGAGCGGGCCATATGCCCAGCGCAAGGCTTACGATCTTCTGATCCAGGCCGAATCCGGCGTCTCGTCGGTGACTGGCGGACCTGATGCGCCCGCCCGCGTTGGCGTGTCGATTGTCGACATTGCCGCAGGCCTCAATGCTTACGAGGCCATTCTCGAAGCGCTGGTCGTGAGGACTAAGACGAACAAGGGCACTGAGATATCCGTGTCCATGTTCGATGCCATGGCTGAATGGATGACGGTCCCGCTGCTGCATGGTGAAGGGGGTTTGCCCTTCAAGCGCATCGGTCTGGCCCATGCAGCGATCGCGCCTTACGGCGTGTTCAAGAGCCGAGATGGCGCCGATATTCTGATTGCCATTCAGAACGATCGCGAATGGCGCGTACTGGCAGAGAAAGTGCTGGGCGAGGCCGGGCTGGGGAAAGATCCCAAATTCGCGACGAATCCGAAACGGGTCGAAAATCGGGCCGACACCGACGCGAAGATCGCTGCAAGTTTCGCACGCCACGATGTCGAAGCGCTGATCGATAAACTGGAATCAGCGGAGATAGCCTTCGCGCGCGTCAATGACTGGGAGTTGTTGTCGAAACACGCTCACTTGCGGCGGATCACCGTCGGTGCACCGAGCGGACCGGTGAGCATGCCGGCCCCGGCTCCCCTGCGCGCGGGCGAGGAACAATCCTATGGCCCGATCCCGGCATTGGGCGAACACACCGAGCTGATCCGGAGAGAGTTCCTGAAATAGGATCAGTCGATCGCGACAGCCTCGCTCTTGGATCGCGACCCTTGGTGGGCGCGACCGATAATCAGCACGAGCGGCATCGTGGCAAGCGTCAGGATCATCAGCAGCTTGAAATCGTTGAGATAGGCGAGCATCGCCGCCTGCTGGGTCACGATCATGTCGAGCAAGGCGCGTCCAGCGTCTGTGTGCACGTTTAGGTTTGCTATTACGTCCGGCATTTGAAGCGCGTCGTTGAATGGGGTGACCTGCTCGGTCAGCCGCGCATGCATCTCCGTGGTCTTGCTCGTCAAGTTGGCGATGACCATCGATATGCCGATCGAAGAGCCGATATTGCGGGCCAGGGTCGTGATGGCGGTTGCTCCGGTGCGCAGGTGATCGGGCAAAGTCGCAAACGCGACGGTCGAGATTGGAACGAACAGCAAGCCGAGCCCGATGCCCTGCACGATACTCGTGACGACGATTGTCGTCTTCGTCACATCGAGCGAGAAGCCGGTCATGTAGTAAAGCGTGCCGCCTGCAAGCAGCAGCCCGGTCAAAATCAGGTACCGCGGGTGCACCGCTCGCATGAGCCGCGGCGCCACCATCATTGTGAGCAGGGTTCCAACCCCGCGCGCGCCGAGCAGGAAGCCTGCAGTCTGGATCGGGTATCCGAGCAGGTTCTGCATGAAGGGAGTCACAAGCGCCATGGTGCCGAACAGCACGACGCCGATCACAACCATGAAAATGCATCCGCTGAGGAAATTTCGGTCCTTGAACATCTCGAATCTGACGAACGGCTCGTTTATGGTCAGCGAATGTGCAAGGAAATAGTAAAAGCCCGCTACCGACACGATCGTCTCGATCCAGATTTCACTGGAATCAAACCAGCCAACCTGCTCGCCGCGATCGAGCAGCAATTGCAGTGAGCCGATGCCGACGGCCAAGGCCACGAATCCAAACCAGTCGAACCGCAGATGCTCGTGCTTCTGCGTTTCCTGCATGAAGGCCAACATGCCCAGCATTGTGATGACGCCGATCGGCAGGTTGATCAGGAAGACCCAGTGCCAGGAGTAGTTATCCGTGAGCCAAGCGCCGAGCGTAGGCCCCATGATCGGCCCCAACATCACGCCGATCCCCCAGATCGCCATGGCTTGGCCGCGCTCTTCGACGGAATAGGCGTCTAGCAATACGGATTGCGACAACGGAACCAGCGCCGCGCCGGCCATGCCCTGCAGCAGCCGAAACAGCACCATTTGCTCGATATTCTGCGCCAGTGCGCACAGGAACGATGCGAAGGTGAAACCGGCCACGCAAATGACGAAGAGCTTCTTCCGCCCGAACCGGTCCGATAGCCATCCGATCGGAGCGGTCATGATCGCGGCGGCCACAATATAAGACGTGAGCACCCAGTTGATCTGATCGAGGGAGGCGGACAGCGAACCCTGCATGTAGGGCAGGGCAACGTTGGCGATCGTAGTATCAAGCGCCTGCATGACCGTTGCGGTCATGGTGCAGATCGTTATCAGCCAGCGCCGCAGCTTCGGATCCATCGACGCGAAATGCGCAGTCATTTTGCTTCTTGCGCCTGCGCGGACATGAATGGCAGCCGGCTGTGACCGGTGTCGATTTCGACGTTCACGCTCATGCCGGAGCGCAGCAGGCGCGTATCCTCACCCTTGTCGAAGGCGATCCGGACTGGAACGCGCTGCACGACTTTCACCCAGTTTCCGGTCGCATTCTGCGGCGGCAGGATGGAAAACTGTGCACCTGTTCCCGGGCTCACAGCCACGACCGTGCCGGTGAACGTGCGGTCGGGAAAACTATCAATACTCAGCGTCGCTTTTTGTCCAACGCGCAGATAGGTTATGTCGGTCTCTTTCGGGTTGGCGTCGACCCATAGCGCCTGGTCATCGATCACACTGAGCACCGGCGTGCCGGCGGCGACAAAACGGCCCAGCTGGATGTTGTCGACCTGCGTGGCCGTGCCAGACATCGGTGCACGCACGATCGTATGATCGAAATCCCGCTGCGCGCTGTCGAGCACAGCCTTGGCCTGTGCGTATTCCGGGAACTGCTCGAGTGGCAAGTCAGGATTGCCGAGCAATTGATTGAGCGTCATGTCGCGTTGCTGAACCGCGTATTCCGCCTGCAGCTGCGCGGTCACAACCGCTACCTGCGCGGCGTCGAGATCGGCCTGCGAACCCGCCTGCGAGCTTACCAGCTTGCTCTTGCGATCGACATCGTGCTGCTTGAGCTCGACATTTTTCCCAGCGAGGTCGACCAACGTGTTCAGAGATTTAAGGTTGGACTTCAGTTTGTCGAAATCGCTGCGCGCGGTATCGAGCTTCGCCTTTGCCTGCTGAAGGGCGAGAGCGAAGGGCTCGCGATCGAGCGTAAACAGTTCGTCGCCAGGATTGACGTGCTGGCCCTCACGGATTGCAACATGCGCGATTTTTCCGGAGATGTCGGGCGTGATAAGGACTTTCTGTGCGCCGACATAAGCGTTGTCGGTTGAAATGTATCGGCCGCCGGAAAGATAGAGACCGAGGCCGATGATGACGGCAAAGACGGGCACCACGACCAGCAGGATCGTCCGCAGCCGCTTGCGGCCGAGACGCTCAAGCCAGCTTCTTTTCGGCGACGCACCGGCTTTTGTTTCCGGCGACATCCGGGCTTCGGGTGCCGGCACGATCTTCAAGACTTTCTCACTCATGACTTATCCAGCGGCTGCTTGCTGTTGGTTCGCGCACTGCGTGCGATGGCCGAACGCAGATTGTTCTTTACTGCGCCGAGCTCCTTGAGCATGCGCTCGATCGAAGTCGGCGAGATTCCGTCAAGCACGGTTTCCATCATGTCCGCGCCAAGATCCGACAGGCGGTCGAGAAGAGGTCTCGCTGCGGGCTTCAGGTACAAACGATTGGCGCGCCGGTCATTCGGATCCGCGCGGCGCTCGATGAGGCCATTGTCCGCGAGCCGATCGAGAAGGCGGGTCAGGCTGATCGGCTGCAGGTCGAGCAGGTCAGCAAGTTCCGACTGCTTCAGGCCCTCGTGTCGATCGATGCGATTCAACACGGCCCACTGCGCCCGAGAAATGCCGAACTGGCGCGCCCGCTGATCGGCATAGGTTTTCAACAGGCGGGCTACGTCCATGATAGTAAAGCCAAATTCGCGCTTGATCGGTTGTTGCGGCATGACCAGCATCCCGTTTTCAAAGCATAAAGTAAGCAAGCTTATAATAAGCACAATATGGGATTTTTGCAGGGCTGCTATCCGGCTCGGGCGCCGGTGACCCGCGCTCGGCCGTCGGCCAAAGTCGCCCTCCGAAAAATGCGCACAGCAGAGGCAAGGACATGGACATCGGCTTCATCGGATTGGGGTACGCCGATGGCTCGGCGCCTGATCGAGGCGGGGCACAAGCTCGTCGTCTACGACACGCGCAACGACGCCGTGACGCCCCTGATTGCCCTGGGCGCGCAACTCGCATCCTCGCCGGCTGATGTCGCCGACCGGGTCGAGACCGTGATGGCCAGCCTGCCGTCGCTGCAGATTTCCGAGAAAGTCGCCATCGGCGAGGGAGGCGTTATCCACGGCAAGCGCATCAAGCGTTTCATCGATTTGTCGACCACAGGTTCGCGTGTCGCGGCAAAAATCGCAGCGACGCTGGCAAAGAAAAATAACGTGCAACTCGACTGTCCGGTGGGCGGCGGCGTCGGCGGTGCCAGCAAGGGCACGCTGGCGGTGATGGTCTCGGGTCCCAAGCCGGAAATTGAGATGATGAAGGACGTGCTCGCGGTCTTCGGCAGGGTGTTCGTTGTCGGCGAGAAGCCCGGCATGGCGCAGACCATGAAACTAGCTAATAATTTCCTATCCGCCACAGCGATGGCGGCGACGTCGGAAGCGGTGGCAATGGGCGTTAAGGCCGGCCTCGATGCGGCGGTAATGATTGACGTCATCAATGCCGGCTCAGGCCGAACCACCGCCTCGGATGGGAAATTTCCGCAATCGGTGTTGCCACGAACGTTCAACTACGGCTTCGCCACCGGTCTCATGCTCAAGGACGTCCGGCTGTGCGCGGAGGAAGCAAAAGCGCTGGACGTGCCTGATGTCGTCATGCGTGCGGTGCTTCATCAATGGGAAACGACCAACTCCGAATTCGGCGGGGATACCGATTTCACCGCAATTGTTAAGATGATCGAGCAGCGCGCAGGGGTCATTGTGGGTTCGGAGAAAAAGGCATGAGCGACGACGTCCACGAAGTCTACGCCATCTGCTACGGGACTCACGCGCGCAAGCGTTCCGAGAATTATATCTTCGGCGATCCTCACGACGAGATGACGTCGATTGCCTACTACGTCTGGGTTATTCAGGGGCCGCACGGCACTTTTGTATGCGACACAGGCTTCGATGAGGTCGCTGCGAAGGAACGCGCGCGAAAGATTACCCACCCGGTGGGCGACGGGATAAGGGCACTCGGCTTGCAGCCCGACAAGGTCGACCACGTTATCGCCACCCACATGCATTGGGATCACGCCGGCAACTACGAGCTGTTTCCGAACGCGCGCTACCACATTCAGGATACCGAAATGGCCTACGCCACCGGCCGCTGCATGTGTCACCAGATGCTGCGCATCCCGTTCAGTGAAAGCGACGTGCTGGCAATGGTACGCAAGATATTCGCCTATCGCGTCGAGTTTCACGATGGGGTTGACAAGCTTGCACCCGGCATCACGGTTCACAAGATCGGCGGCCATTCAAAAGGATTGCAATGCGTGCGGGTCAAGACCAGACGCGGCTATGTCGTTGTCGCGTCCGACAGCGCGCACCTGTACTCGCATATCGATGAAGGCCGGGTGTTTCCCATCACGTACAGCGTCGGCGATACTCTCGAGGGCTACAAGACGCTGCAGAAGCTCGCCTCGTCGCGTCACCACATTGTACCGGGTCACGACCCCGAGGTTCTGAAACTTTATCCGGCGGTGAAGCGAGGATTGGAAAACTGGATCGTGCGGCTGGACGTCGAGCCGAAGGTTTGACGATTGTCGGCAATCCACGTCTTTGCGTTTAGCTGCGCCTGAAGACATGGATGCCCGGCACAACGCCGGGCATGACGTTCAATTTTCGCGGAGACGAACGGCTGGCGGTTCAGACCAGCCCAAGCTCCGCGCACGCGGCTTTATGATGTTCTGCGCTCTCCGGAGCGAAGCAGCAGAAAATCACGCGCGTCATGCCGCGTGGCCGAGCGGCGATCTCGGCCGAAACCGTGCCGACCGCGATGCGCGCGGCGAGATCGGCTGGAAAGCGATAGACGCCGGTTGAGATTGCCGGATAAGCGATCGATTCCAGCCGATTAGCTGCAGCCAAGTCGAGGGCGGTCCGGTAACAGCCGGCAAGCAGGTCTTCTTCGTTCTTGCCGCCGCCGGCCCACACGGGTCCGACCGCGTGGATGACGTGCCTGGCTTTCAACCGGTACCCGTGCGTGATCTTGGCGGAGCCGGTGTCGCAGCCGCCGAGGGTGCGACATTCTTCAAGCAGCTCCGGGCCCGCGGCGCGGTGGATGGCGCCATCGACGCCACCACCACCCAGCAGCGTGCGGTTCGCCGCATTCACGATCGCATCCACATCAAGCGTCGTGATGTCGGCGACAGTGACCTCGAGAATTGTCTGACCGATCTCCGCGGCGAATTTCGCCATGCGCGATCATATCATGCGGTCACGTGTTCGGGCACCACCGTCTCAAAATCGACGGTCGAGCGCACGCCGATGTCGTCGTAATGCGCGTCAAGGAAGCGCCGTGCGGCGCGCCTGCCGTTGGTGCGCAGCATCTCAAAAAAATCATAGTCAGTGTGGAGGCGGTTGGCGGCGTCGAGTGTCTGCGCCGCTCCGGTGAGTTCAATACGGTGCAGATTGATGCGGCGATAACGACCGGTGCCGATGCCGCGTGGCAACTTGCCCTCGTCGATCAGCTTGCCGACGAAAGCGATACCGCGTAATTCCGACATCAGCGAGGAATTGAACGTGATCTCGTTGATGCGGGCCAGGATCTCGTTCTGCGTTTTCGGCACTTGCTTGCGGCGCACCGGGTTGATCTGGACCAGCAGCAGGTTTTCGGTCTGAGTGGCGCCAACCAACGGATAGAGCGCCGGATTGCCCACATAGCCTCCATCCCAATAATGCTCTCCGCCGATCTCTACAGCGCGAAACAAATGCGGGAGGCAGGCTGAGGCGACGATCATGTCCGCTGTCATTTCGTCGCGCCTGAACACTTGAAGCTGTCCGCTTCTAACATTGGTGGCGGACACGAACAATTGCAGATTCTTGCATGCGCGCACAGCGTTGAAATCAACGAAGCGTTCGATTAAATCCTTCAACGGATTGATATTGAGCGGATTGAAGTCGTAGGGCGACAGATACCGCGTGAGCGCCTGCATCCAAAGGCCCACCGGCGTGTCTTCGATCGGCCAGAACGAAAACAGCCGATCGACTGCGCGCCGCTGCACATCGGGCAGATTTCCGCCGAGGCTTGCCGCGCGCCAGAAATCGGCAAGCCGCTTGCGCGCTTCGTCCGGACCGCCGCGCGCCAGTCCGTCGGCCAGCATGATCGCGTTGACCGCGCCGGCCGAGGTACCGGATATCCCTTCGATCGTCAGTCGACCATCCTCCAGCACGTGGTCGAGCACCCCCCAGGTGAAGGCGCCAAGCGCGCCTCCGCCCTGCAAGGCAAGGTTGATGCGCTTGCCCGGTTTTTCTGACCTGTCGCCGCCAAGCGCGCGCGAAAGAAATTGGATCACTGTGCCACCCAGCCGCCGTCGATCGAATACGCCGAGCCTGTGATTGTCGCGGCGGCGTCGCTGCAGAGGAACACGGCAAGGGCGCCGATGCTTTCGGGCTTGGTGAATTCGAGCATCGGCTGCTTTTCCGACAATAGCGACACCTTCGCCTTATCAAACGATTGGTTGTTGGCCTTGGCCCGCGTCTCGATCTGCTGCTTGATCAGTTCAGTGAGCACCCACCCGGGGCAAATGGCGTTGCACGTGATGCCGTCGTTGGCGGTTTCGAGCGCGACCACTTTTGTAAGGCCGACGAGGCCATGCTTGGCCGCTACATAAGCGACCTTCTGGACGCTCGCCACCAGGCCGTGCGCCGAAGCGATGTTAATGATGCGTCCCCACTTGCGTGCTTTCATGCCTCGGACGGCGGCGTGGATGGTGTGAAATGAAGAGGAAAGGTTGATGGCGATGACGGCGTTCCATTTCTCGACCGGGAAATCCTCGAGGTTTGCGACGTGCTGGATGCCCGCGTTGTTCACCAGCACATCGATCGCGCCGAATTCCTTTTCGCCCGCGCGTACCATGTCGGCAATTTCGGCCGGCTTGGTCATGTCGGCCGCCGAGTAACGCGCCTTGACGCCAAAATCCTTCTCGATTCCGGCGCGCAGTTTTTCGATCTCGGCCTTGTCGCCAAAGCCATTGAGGATGACGTTGGCGCCGTCCTGGGCGAGGGCGCGGGCTGTTGCGAGCCCGATGCCCGAGGTCGAGCCGGTAATCAGCGCGGTCCTGCCTTTCAGCATGCGGTCCTCATTTGACGGGCGACGGGGGGTTTAAGTGCCGGCGGAACCTGCCCGTATTTGTGTTGCAGTGCAATATATATGTTCGGCGCGTAGGGTTTGGAGCAGTTTGACGTTAGACTTGCGTCGAAGGCGGAACGTTCCTTGACCAGCAAACCATTCGCACGCGCTGTATTTCCGAAGCCCGATCACGACCATGAACGGTGCGCGAACGACGCTATTGCTCACGCAGAAACGATCTGTGGCGTACGAAAAGAGCGATTGACGCCGATCCGGCGTCAGGTCCTGGAAGCCCTTTTGACCAGCCATCAGCCGCTGGGCGCCTATGAGCTGATCGACCGACTGAGCGTGCGCGGCGCCAGGCCGGCGCCGATCACGATCTATCGCGCGCTTGATTTCCTGCGCGAGCAGGCGCTCGTGCATCGCATCGAAAGCCGGAACGCTTTCATCGCCTGCGTGCACAATCACGAAACCGCCGATCCGGTTGTGTTCCTCATCTGCGAAAAATGCGGAGCGGTTGGCGAGGCTGCCTCAGCCGCGGTTGCCGACACCATCAGGAACGCGTCGCGCGCGGCCGGCTTTTCGCCCAAGACACCCGTGATCGAGATTTCCGGCATCTGCGCGCATTGCAAGGCGGCGTGAGGCAGGAACTCCGGCCACCATGACATGTTGGTGAGGGTGCGATAAAACGCGGATCCTTGATTGTCTTCTCCGTCAACCTACACATCGACCACGCGCCCGCTTGACGCACTTGCGGCCAGCATTGTCGTTGTGTTGTGCCTGTCGTGGGGCTTTAACCAGGTCGCCACCAAGCTTGCAATTCATGACATCCCGCCAGTGACGCAAGCTGCGGTGCGCTCGGCTGTCGCGGCTCTGTTGATCTCCGCGTGGTGCCGGCTGCGCGGCATTGCGCTCTTGAAGCGCGACGGTACCTTGTGGTTCGGGATTGCAGCAGGAATTTTGTTCGCTGCCGAATTCGTCCTGATCTTCCAAGGTCTCCTCTACACCACGGCGTCGCGCGCCACGTTATTCATATATCTCGCGCCGTTCTTCGTGGTTCTCGGTGCGCGCATTGTGCTGCCTGCAGATCGTTTTAAGCCTGCCCAATGGCTGGGCCTTAGTCTGTCCTTCATCGGCATGGTCATCGCGTTCGGCGTGCCTACCCCCGCAACGGAACCAAGACAGCTCATCGGTGATGTGATGATGGTCGGTGCTGCGCTGTTCTGGGCCGCAACCACCTTGACGATCAAGGCAAGCCCGCTCACCCGAGCTTCGGCCGAAAAAGTAATGCTGTATCAGCTCGTCGTTTCCGCACCAGTCATGGCCATCGCCGCGGTCCTCCTTGGCGAACGCGTCACGCACGTGCCGTCGGCGCTGGCCATTGGGTCGATGGCGTACCAAACCGTCTGGGTCGTGAGCATCACCTTTGTCATCTGGTTTGCACTCATTGCTCGATATTCGGCAAGCCGGCTTTCAGCTTTCACCTTCCTTACGCCCTTGTTCGGCGTTGCTGCAGGCCATCTGGTGCTTGGCGATCCATTGACGCCTGCTTTTGCGGCCGCCGTGGCGCTGGTTGCCGCAGGATTGGTGCTGGTTAACCGGGCCTAGGAATGCATCCAAATGGGGGACTTTCGCCTGCGATCATACTGCTATATCTGTCTCGCACACGGTTGGTATTGAAAGCCGATGAGTACAAGCGCGCAACGACACAAAACTGTCGCGGTGAGGATCGGCGGCATCACAGTCGGCGGCGGGGCGCCGATTGTCGTGCAGTCGATGACCAATACCGACACCGCCGACGTCGAGGCAACGGCGCGACAGGTTGCCGCGCTGGCGGGCGCCGGCTCCGAGCTCGTGCGCATCACGGTTGATCGCGACGAGGCGGCAGCGGCGGTGCCGCGCATCAAGGAGCGCCTGCTCAAGCTCGGCGTGAGCGCGCCGCTGGTCGGCGACTTTCATTACATCGGGCACAAGCTTCTGGCCGATCATCCCGGCTGCGCGGAAGCGCTCGAGAAGTACCGCATCAATCCCGGCAATGTCGGCTTCAAGGACAAGAAGGACAAACAATTTTCCGCCATCATTGAGATGGCGCTCAAGTACGGCAAGCCGGTGCGCATCGGCGCCAACTGGGGCTCGCTCGACCAGGAGCTGCTC
>DASXST010000080.1:0-24642 GCA_036505835.1 Pseudolabrys sp.
CGCTTCCAGAAAGCCAGTCGCATCCTGATTGCCGGCGATGAGCCGCCGGGAGATTTCAAATACGCAGCATGCACCCATCAGCAGAATGGCAAGGCGCGGCCAGACCTCGGGCCCGAGCTGACCGGGCCGCGGGGAGTACACGATCGTGCCGGCATAAATGTAGAGCGTGACTGCAACGGCGAGGCCCACCGCGTAGGGTGCGATCGAGCGGAACAGCGCCTTGTCCATGACTTTTACCCGGCGCGCGACGTCAGTTCGTCGCTATGGTCTTCTTCATGTCGTTAAGCTGCTCGTTTACGAAAGCAGGGGCTTTTGATGCATCCTCGAAGCTGTTCGGGTCGGCGTATTGCTCCTCGAGGAATTTTTTGTATTCCGGCGACTCGTAGACCTTGACCAGCGCATCCGACAATTTCTTGACGACGTCCCGTGGAGTGCCAGCGCGCACGACGATCGAGCGAAACTGCGGCAGAGCGACCTTGTAGCCAAGTTCAAAAGACGACGGCACATCTTTGAATGCCGGTAGGCGCTTTTCGCCGAACAATAAAATTGGCCGCATCTGCTTCGCGTTCAGAAATTGGGCGACGTCGCCGGCCTGCTCATAAAGCGCATCAGCATGGCCGCCGAGGATCGAAACATAACGCTCGCTCGGTTTGGAAAACGGCACCTGCACGACCTTGACGCCGCCGCGTTCAAGCACCGTCAGCGAAAAATCGTCAACACTGCCAAAGCCGAGCGTCGCTACTTTCAACTTATTGGGATTGGCCTTGGCTGTCTTTTCGAAGTCAGCCCAAGTTTTGAATTCGCTGTCCTCTTTAACGAAAATGAATGACGGGCCTTTGATCATGACCGCCACTGGCGTGATGTCGTTCATTGTCCAGCGCGGGCTTTTTCCCGCCAGCAGCGCGTGACTGTCGGCGATGTAGATCGCCATCGAGTAACCGTCGGCGGGTGCCGCCAAAAGCTTCGCCATGCCGGTCGCACCGGTACCGCCGGGGACATTTACAACCGGGATGCCCTGACCGAGCATTGGCTCCATCAGCTTGCTGACAAGTCGCGCGAGTTGGTCGGCGCCTCCACCCGGACCCCATGGAACGATCAATTCGATCGGACGCTCCGGATAGCCAGCCGCAACAGCCTTTCCGCCGAACAGCGCGGCGCTGAATGTCAACGCCACAAATATCGCGAAGCTTCGCCTGGTCGAACGCATGGACTTATCCTCCCTGCCATCGGCCGCTTGCTTGGGTCATCCCGCCCGCGGCCGTGCCCGGCGGAGATTCGTCCGGCTTTTGATCGCTGGCTGGTCGTCCGGGCGAAACCGTCTCGGACGAAGTCTCATTATTTGAGACTGCCGTTCTCAATACGATAACAGAAGGCTTTCGACCCGCAACGACAAATCGAGCCGTCGCCCGCAGTTTGGGAATGCGATATAGCGGGTGGTCGATTCATCCGCGTTGCGCGAGCGGCACATAAGCGCGTGCGTCAGGCCCGTTATATAAAGTGAGGGGACGCAGCAGGATATTGTTTTCAAGTTGCTCGAGCACTTGCACGGCCCAGCCGGGCACACGACCGATGGCGAAGATCGGCACGAACAGATCGCGTTCGATGCCCAGCAGATGGTAGACGACGCCGGAGTAAAAATCGACATTCACGTTTACTCCATGGCGCGCATAAGGCGCCATGGCCGTCACCACCGCTTGAAGGATTTCGAACCATTTCGGCTCTCCCATTTCCTTTGACAAACGTTCGACTCCGGCGCGCATGTGGCGCGCGCGTGGATCCTCCGCGCGATAGACGCGATGACCGAAACCAGTGACGGCGATGCCCGCCTTGCGCTTTTCCTTTACGTAGGCAGTGGCACGTGACGGATCGCCGATCTCCTGCGCCATCTTCATCACATCCTCAGCGGCGCCGCCGTGGGCGGGTCCGGATAGAGCCGCAATAGCAGAGGTGATCGCAGCATGCAGATTGGCCTCGGTGCCGATTACCACCCGAGCGGCGAAAGATGAGGCATTAGACCCGTGTTCGGCATGCAAGATTAGATCGCGATCAACCAGCTGCGCGGCGTCGGGGCTCGGTTTTTCTCCAGTCAACATCCACAGCAGATTTGCGGCATGACCGAGGGTCTGGTCAGCTGCCACAGGCTCGTTGCCGCCACGAATGCGCGAATGGGCGGCAACGATTATCGGCACCTGTGACGTCAGCCGCACAGCCTTGCGCAATGTCGCCTCACGCGAATTGTCGCCGGTTTCCGGATCGAAGGCCGACAGCGCAGATGCAGCCGTACGCAGCACATCCATCGGATGTGCAGATTTGATAATGCGTATAATGTCCAATACGGGGGCGGGCAAATTACGAGCGGTTTTGAGTTCTGTCTCGAAGCTCGCGAGCTGTGAATTGGTCGGCAGTTCGCCATTGAGCAGAAGCCAGGCAGTCTCCTCAAACGTCGAATACTGGGCGAGGTCATGAATGGAATAACCGCGATAACGCAGTTCACCGGCCTTGCCGTCAATAAAGGTGCACGGTGACCGATCGAAATAGACGCCTTTGAGACCGCGGTGAATCTTGATCGCTTCGGCTGTTTCGGCCATTGATGTCCTCGCTCGCAGTTTTCGCCTATTTTCTCACGCGGTGAGAAGCATGGAATTGCTCAATAGGTTGTTTGATATCGCACGGCGACATAATCGTAAAATTGTTTTGCCGGAAGGTGATGACATCCGGATTGTTGCCGCGGCGGCACGGCTTGTGAATCAAAAAATTGGGCGGCCGACTTTGCTCGGTGACCCCGTCAGCGTCACCAAGGCCGCGAACGAGTCCAATGTTTCACTGGACGGAATCGAAATTCTTGATCCAGGGAGCAACACGCTTTTGAAAAGTTATGGTGCAGTCCTCGCAGATGCACGCGCATCAATGACACCGGCGATGGCGGCTCGGCTTGTTTCTAAGCCGCTCTACTTCGGCGGCATGATGGTACGGGGAGGGGATGCCGATGTTATGGTGGCGGGTTGCGCGAATCCAACCCGGCGCGTGATTGAGGCGGGTCTGATGACAGTCGGTCTCGCCCCCGGCATATCGCTGCCGTCCAGTTTTTTCCTAATGCTAGTGCCGGCTTTTCTGGGCAAAGGTCCGCGAGCTTTCGTTTTCGCCGACTGCGCAGTAAACGCCGATCCGAATGCAAGCGAGCTCGCCGACATTGCGATCGCTTCGGCGCACAGTGCGTATCGCCTCCTCGGTGAGACGCCCCGCGTGGCGCTGCTGTCATTCTCTACAAAGGGTAGTGCCCAGCACCCACACGTGGATAAAGTACGGGAGACGCTTGCTATCGTGCGCAAGCGGGATCCGGCTCTCGTCATTGATGGCGAATTTCAGGCCGACGCTGCACTGATTCCAGACGTAGCTAAGAAGAAGGTGAGGGAGGAAAGTGCAGTTGCGGGAAACGCGAACGTGCTTATTTTCCCAGATCTCGATTCCGGCAATATCGCTTACAAACTTACGCAATGGCTGGGTGGGGCGAAAGCTATCGGGCCATTCCTGCAAGGCTTTGCCAACCCGATTAGCGATCTGTCGCGTGGCGCGAGCGTCGAAGACATCGTCACTACCTGTGCAGTTGTTGCGGCCAATTAGCTTGAAAGTAAGATTTGTCTCCGTCGTAATGTGGCGTAGCCCGGTTTAATGGGTGTCATAGTCGCCGGTCTCGGCTAGTGAGATCGCCTTAGACGGAGTGACTCGTAACCATTGACCAGTTCACAAAATGGTTGGATCATATTGCAATAAAAAAATCCGAAATGGCGGTGTCCGCCTTCAGTGCATCTCCGGGAGACCGACGATGATCACACGACGTCATCTGCTTGGGACGGCGGGCGCTGGCGCCGCGCTTACGGTTTCCGGACTGAGATTTTCCAGCGCTGAAACTGCGGGTGCGATGCTGACACCCGGCGTACCGGAAGGCGTCGCAAGCTACGCCACCATGGCTACGCTGCCGGGCAAGAAGCCGCTCATCGAATTATCGGATAGGCCGCCGAACTACGAAACGCCGCTCGAGTATCTGCGAACGCCAATTACACCCAATGACGAGTTCTTCGTGCGATATCACCTTGCAGATATTCCGGAGATCAAGGCGGAAAACTACAAGATTGCGGTCGGCGGCGACGGCGCCAACGGCCAGGCTGAGATTACGCTCGACGATTTGAAGAAGATGCCGGCAGTCGAAGTAGTCGCAGTCAATCAGTGCTCGGGCAACCGGCGCGGACTTTCCAAGCCGCACGTACAGGGCGTGGAATGGGGCTACGGCGCCATGGGCTGCGCCCGCTGGAAGGGTGCTCGGCTGAAGGACATTCTCGACAAGGTCGGCCTCAAGAAGGAGGCAATCGAAATCGGAATGGACGGTGCCGACGGTCCCGTAGTCGACAAGACGCCTGACTTCATTAAGAGCATTCCGGTGTGGAAGGCGCTCGATCCGAATACAATCGTCGCCTACGAAATGAACGGCCAGCCCTTGCCGCATTTGAACGGTTTTCCTGCGCGCGTGGTCGTACCGGGTTGGACCGGCGCTTACTGGATCAAGCATGTCACTAGGATTGATGCGCTGACCAAGCCACAAGGCGGTTTCTGGATGAATCCGGCTTACCGCATTCCACTCGGAAAATTTCCGATTCGGGATCGCTTCATCACGCAGGAAACCGATACCAACACGCCCATCACGGAGATCGTCGTCAATTCGCTCGTTACCAGCCACCGTGAAGGTGCCAAGGTGAAAGCGGGCAAGGTCACCGTTAGCGGGCTAGCCTGGGACGGCGGTTATGGCATCCGCACCGTGGACGTTTCGACCGACGGCGGCAAGACTTGGTCGAGCGCGACACTTGGTCAAGATCTCGGCCCCTACGCGTTCCGCACCTGGAGTTTCGAGATCACCGCCAAAAAGGGCAAGAACTCGGTGATGGTCAACGCCACGAACAACATTGGTCAAACGCAGACTGCCGCATTGATCTTTAATCCGGCGGGCTATCACAACAACGTCATACAAAATCTCACGCTAGTCGCTTAAGGAGCACGTCATGCGGATTTTCGTTGCTGCTATCACCGCCGCACTGATTGGTGTCCCGGCGGCTGTAAACGCCGAACAGGTGATCAAGTTGAAGGCGGGATCCGGCGCCGACAAAGTGGAAGCGAATTGCCAACCCTGTCATAGCCTTTCCTACATCCCGATGAATTCGTTTCTCAACGCAGCGGGATGGGATGCGACCGTTACCAAGATGATCAAGGCTTTCGGCGCTCCCATTGACGACGCGGACGCCAAAGCGATCGCTGATTATCTCAAAAAGAACTACGGGACTTAGCCGTTGTCCCAGACGACATAGATGGCCGCAGCTTCTATTGATGATGGAGAGTGGGTGGTAGCGGCGAAATTGATTGTGATTCAATCAGTTCGTGTGGCGGCATGTTTCAGATATCGTACCGCCCGTCGTACTGCGAGATGTTCATGAACCAAGAACCGATGCGCGCCGAAACTGACGTTTTGGTGATCGGATCTGGCGCTGCAGGCATGTATGCGGCGATTGAGGCGGCGCGCAGCGGCTGTCAAGTGCTTCTCGCCGACCGCAGCCTGATCGGCCGCGGCGGTGCTACGGTGATGGCGCAGATGACCGTCGCTGTCGCGCTCGGCTCCGAAACCGCCGACCATTGGAGTTATCATTACTCGGATACACTCGCCGCCGGGCGCGGACTATGCAACGAGCCCCTTGCACAGTTGTTGTGTGAGGAAGGGCCCGAGTGCATCCGCGCCATGGACGATTGGGGCGTGGGCTGGGCGCGGAAAGATGGTCGCATCACACAAGCCATGGCTCCTGGCCATGATCGTCCGCGCTGCGTCTATGTGGACTTTCTCAATACCGGGCCCGCTGTATCAAAAACGCTGCGTACCGCAGTGAATAAAAGCGGCGGAATTCGCAAGGCAGGTGAGCTCTGCATTGTTGATCTTCTGCGCAACAATGGTGCCATTGTCGGCGCCGCGGCCCTTCATCTCGGATCGGGCGCGCCCGTGATTCTGTACGCAAAGGCGACCATCGTGGCTACTGGTGGTCTTACACGGCTTTATCGACGCAATAGCGCATCAGCAAATATGGGTGGCGACGGCTATGCCTTGGCTTTGCGCGCTGGCGCTTCGCTCGTGGACATGGAATTCGTGCAGTTTTTTCCAATCGGCCATCTGGCGCCGAGGCTAATCGGCATGGATCCAATCATGTGGGACCCCTTCCGCTATAAGCTCGGCGGGCGGTTGTTGAACAACCGCATGGAGGAATTCACGCAACGCTACGGCGTAGCCGAAGACGGCAAATACGTCATTACGCGAGATCTCGGCAGTTACGCGATTCTCAAGGAGGTCGAAGCCGGCCGCGGCTCGCCGCACGGCGGGGTGTATCTCAGTTTTCAACACTGCCCGGAAAACGCTTTGCGCGAATCCTTCGGGCCGGTGATCGACCGTCTCGCCGCCAATGGCATTGATCTGACCAAAATGCCGATCGAGGTGGCACCTATCGCGCACTACCACATGGGCGGCATCGTAGCCGACGCGCAGATGCAAACCGAGTTGTCTGGCCTTTTCGCGGCTGGGGAAGCGGTGGGTGGCGCCAATGGCGCTAACCGGCTTTCCGGAAACGCTATTACGGAAGCACTCGTGTTTGGGCGCCGTGCTGGCCGCACCGCCGCCGACTATGCCAAGCGCTTGAGGACGCCACCGGATCATGCCGACAACGCGCACACAGCGATTGCGTTGATCGCCACCGATGCGCCGACCCGCAACTTCAATACTGCTGAGATGCTGCAGACTCTTCAGAAAACGATGCAAGATCATGTCGGCGCCTTGCGTAGTGATGCAAAGATTATTGCCGCTCTCGATAGCATTGGTCGCCTGATTAATGAGCTCGGCGACACCCCGCCCGGCGACGGCAATCGCTTCGATATGCAACGGATCGACTGGTTCGATCTGCGGAACATGTTGCTTGTGGCCCGCGTGGTCGCCGAGGCTGCGCTTGCGCGCACCGAAACTCGCGGGGCGCAGCAGCGCGAGGACTATCCGCGCTTGTCGCCGGACTGGGCGTGCAGTCAGACTGTGAGGCTGCGGGGTGCCTGCATCGAATTGTCGGGCGGCCCCCGCGCCCTCGCGGAGACAACGTCGTGAACGAAAGCGCTACGCTCAAAATTTGGCGCGGGCTCGATGCGAATGACGGTCGGTGGGAAATCCATGAAGTACCGTTTGAGGCGGGGCAATCAGTACTCGACGGCCTACGCTGGATCCGTGCCAATCGCGATCCGACTCTGGCGATCCGCTTCTCCTGCATAAATGCCAATGCCTGCAAGGAGTGTATGGTCGAGCTTGACGGCAAAACTGTCTACGCTTGCACTGCCCGCTTGCAGCCACGCGAGATGACGCTGGCGCCACTCTCCAATAAGAAGCTACTGCGTGATCTGGTCACTGAAATCGCGCCCCCGACAGAGCGTTTCACCGACTGATAATGTCCGCTTTCGGGGGTAAAGCAGATATTGCCACGACGTCCCAAAATGTCCGCCAGTGACCCAAAGCGGACATTGAAAAGCTGCCGATGAGTTCGATCTTGGAAAGCCGCGGGGCTGATTGACGCCTGACTGTCACCATGGGTCAATATTGGTGAATATTTCAGTTCGTGAGAAGCGACGCTTAGTATGCGGAATTGTCGCGCGATAAGGAGGAGCCATGGTAGATCGTGCGTCCGTTGCGGTCGTTGGGGTAGGGCACACGCGCTACGGCAACCTCCCAGAATACGATGCTTACGACCTCGGGCTGCTGGCGCTGAAACAGGCGATCGCAGACGCGGGACTCAAGTTCACGGATATCGACGGACTGATCGTCAACCGCATTCCCGACTATCAACGCTTCTGCGAGATCGCCGGACTTGATCCCACCTATGTCAGTATCACGCCGGGCCAAGGACGCTTTTCAGGCATCTGCATCGAGACGGCTGCAGCTCTAATCCGCAGCGGGGCAGCCAAGACGATTGCGCTTGTCTATGGCAACAATGGCCGCTCCTCGGGCGACCGTTACGGCGGTGCCGGAGACACCTATGGCAGTGGCGGTGGCGGACTGTGGTTCCCCTATGGAATGACGTCGCCAGGGGCGTTTCACGCGCTGATGGCGCGCCGACATATGGCGCTTTACGGTACGAAAAACGAACATCTTGGTATCGTCGCCAAGACGTTCCGAGACCACGCCGCGCTCAATCCAGCTGCGGTCATGCGGACCCCGTATACCCTGGCCGACTATCAGAATTCGCGATACATCTGCGAACCTCTCCATCTTTTCGACTACTGTCTCATAAATGATGGCGGCGTCGCGCTTGTTTTGACGTCTGCTGCCCGGGCGCGCGATCTTGCTCAGCGACCCGTGTATCTGCGCGGCTACGGTATGGCGACCGCGCTTAGCGATTCAACATTTCCGCCCGACGATTTCTGGCGCACGGTAGCGAAAGAGGCGGCGGCAAACAGCTTCCGCATGGCTGGGCTGGTACACGACGATATCTCGACGTTGATGATCTACGATAATTTCACCCCTACAGTGCTTTTTTCCTTGGAGGGCTTTGGCTACTGCGGCGTCGGCGAGAGTGGTCCTTTTGTTGCAGAGGGTCATCTCGCGATCGGTGGGCGCTATCCAAGCAACACCTCGGGCGGCCATTTGTCCGAATCCTACATGCAGGGATGGGCGCTCAACGTTGAGGCCGTACAACAGGTACGCGGCGCGTGCGGCGCGCGTCAGGTGGAGGATTGTCACTTCGCCCATTACATGGCGGCCGCTCCAGTCCTGACCTCAATTATTTACGGAAGGGAGCAATCGTGACGACCAAGCCGCTCCCCTCCATCGAGGGTCCCGATAAACCTTTTTGGCTGGGGCTGAGGCAGCGTGAGGTACGAGTACAACGGTGCGGCGATTGCAGGACGTACAGATTTCCGGCGGCAAGATTTTGTGCACACTGTCGCTCCGAAACGTACGAATGGGTTGCCGTCGAACCGACCGGTGTGGTCGAAACGTGGTGTGTATTCCATCGGCAATATTTTGAAGGTCTGACGGTGCCATACACAGTGATTCAAGTGCGGTTAAAATGCGGGATCAGGCTATTTTCCAATCCGGTGGGGGTCGAGGCGGACGGGCTCCGCATCAATATGCCGGTCGAGGCTGTTTTTGAGGATACCGCTCCAGAAGTTACACTTCTGAAATTTCAGCCGACAAAAGGCGATTTGCAATGAAGGCTATAGTCGTTCATCAGCCCGGTGGCACCGAGGTTCTGAGTCTCGAGCGCGTTGCCGATCCAACAGCGGGTCCGAAGGACGTCATGATTAAGGTCGATGCGTGCGGCGTTTGCTTCCACGACATCGTGACGCGCAATGGCACTTTGAAATTTGGCGTACAAATGCCATGCATTCTCGGTCATGAAATCTCCGGCACGGTCGTCGACGTCGGGCGCGACGTGCGCGGCTTCCAAAGGGGCGATCGCGTTGCAACCGTGCAACGCTATCATATCTGCGGCGCCTGCCGTTATTGTCGGACCGGACGTGAGACTCTATGCCCCGAGCGCAAGTTTACTGGTGATTGGGGTATGGTCGGCGGTTACGCCGAGTACGTCGCTGTTGAAGACGACAATGTCGCACTCGTGCCCGAAGGCGTTGAGCTGCAAGATGCAGCCATCGTCGCCTGCGTAATCGGCACGATCCTCAATGCGATCCGAGAAATCGGGAAGTTGCGCCCGGGAGAAACGGCGCTTGTAACCGGAGCCGGTGGCGGCCTGGGCATGCACGCCATTCAACTGGCTCGATTGGCGGGCGCGTTGGTCATTGCACAGACTTCGTCCCCTGAAAAGGCAGATCAGATCCGTGCGCTCGGCGCGCACACGGTCATCGTCCACGGCCGCGGAGAGGATTTCTCAAATGCGGTCAAAAAGGCGAACGGGGGGCTCGGAGTCGATGTGGCAATCGACAATGTCGGCAGCCAGCTGTTCGAGTCAATCCGCCGCAGCATGGGAATCGGCGGGCGTTGGATCATGATCGGGCAATTGACCTGTGAGTTTGTGCCATTCAATCCGGCCCAGCTCTTTCTTAAGAACGTTTCCATGCTGAGTGCGACGAGCACGACGCGCAAGCAACTCGATGACTGCCTTGCACTGGTGGGGCGGGGGGTTATCAAGCCGATCGTTTCTCTGGCGCTTCCACTCGAACAAGCGGCGCGGGCGCACAAGCTTGTTGAAATGGGTAAGTCCGCCGGTCGGATTGTACTGCGCCCCAACGGATAAATGATGAAGCTTGACGCAGCGATAGTTGGTATCGGCAACAGCAGCTTTGGACGCGGATTGCCCGACAGCCAGCTAAGTCTCGCTGCCACAGCGTTCAAAAACGCGATAATGGATGCCGGCATTGAGCGGCGCGACGTCGATGGGCTTTCAATCCATCTCGGGTCGCCGATCGGCGTTGACTATGACCGCGTTGCCGAGGCATTCGGACTTGAGATTCGATATGTAAATCAGTCGTGGCTGCACGGCCGCTTCGTCACCAATGCACTGCAACATGCGGCCCTTGCGGTTTGCGCCGGGCTCGCTGATATCGTCGCCTGTGTGACAGCGATTAGTTTCACGCGCGAGCGCGGCTTTCTCGGCGGACCGGGCGACATCGAAGGCAACCGCGAGGAGGGTGGAACTCACGGGGAAGCACCTCCCTATGGCCTTACGGCTCCAGCGGGGGGCGCCGCTATTGCCATGCAGCGTTATATGCATTTGTTTAAGGCAACGAGCGAACAGCTCGCGACGGTGCCGATTACCCTTCGTCAACACGCGATGCTCAATCCCCGCGCGATCATGAAGGAGCCGCTAACGCTACAAGCGCACCAAAACGCGCGCATGGTCGTTGATCCGCTCAGGCTGTACGATTGCTGTCTCATTAGCGACGGCGCCGTGGTGGTGCTGGTCGCACGCGGCGACCGTGCCAAGAACATGAGGCAGAAGCCGATACGCATCGCTGGGATGCAAGGGATTCGTTCGGGACGTGATGAATTTATCTTCGCGCCACGTGGGCTTGGGATCAATCAGCAGTCGGGAAGAGCATCTGCACCTCGGATCGTCGACCAGGAGGTGTTCGCAAGCGCTGGGGTCGAGCGTGGCGACGTCCAGGGTTTTTACACCTACGATGCTTTCTCACCTCTTGTGTTATTTGCGCTCGAGCGGTTCGGCTATTGCGGCACCGGGGAGGCGGCAAGCTGGGTGCAGGGGGGTCGCATCGCGCTCGATGGGCAGCTGCCGGTAAACACGTCAGGCGGGTTGCTTTCCGAGGCGCATGTCGGGGGTTGGAATTCGATCTGTGAGATGGTGCGACAGTTGCGCGGGACAGCGGGACCAAGCCAAATTGCAAATGCTGCCGTGCTTCAATGGGGCACGGCCTGGGGCGATTCACTAATTCTTACCACGGAAGCGGATCGCTTATGAGCAGTCTCAATCGACCGCGTCCACGGATCGGCCCGGACAATGCGCCGTTTTGGGAGGGGTGTCGCAGCCATAGCCTCATGCTTCCAACTTGTGCGGAATGTGGCAAGCCGCATCTGCCGCCGGGGCCTGTGTGCCCTTACTGCCTTTCTGATCGAATCACCTGGCATCGGGCCAGCGGTCAGGGCCGCGTCAGCAGTTGGACCATCGTCCACAAGGCGTGGTTTCCGGCGTTCAGGGACGGCATTCCATACAATGTTGTACAGATCGAACTCGATGAAGGCCCACGGCTAACCTCGAGCCTGGTCGGTCTCTCCGGCCGCAAGCCCGAGATTGGTCAGCGGGTGGAGGTCATATTTGATGATGTCGATGACACACTCACATTGCACCGTTTTCGCGTCCTGGCCTAGCTAACCTGCGAAGAACGGTTCGGGTAGCCCTCTTACGCCGACATCGATGGCAAGAAGACCTCCGGCATACGGCTCGGTTGCGAGTTTCTCTGGGGGAAGCCGAAATCGTGCTGTGGTTACGTAGAGGGTTGCGAGATCGGGGCCGCCAAAAGTGCACGCGCTGGGACGGCTCACCGGCAATGGCACAACGCGATCGGTGCGCCCGTCGGGGGCATAGCGCACCAGACAGCCGCCATCAAAAACGGCGTTCCACAGAAATCCCTCACTGTCGACCGAGGAACCGTCCGGTACGCCCGGAATGCTGTCCATAGAGGCAAATTCGTGTCGTCCGCCAATCGTGCCGCTGTCAATGTCGAATTCGTAAGCGAAGATGGTGCGGAGGTGACTATCGGCGAAGTACATGCGCCGGTCATCCGGGCTCCAGCAAATGCTATTGGGCACCCAAATTCCTTCGGCGACCACATCAAGTCGTTGTTTTTCAAAACGGTACAGCCGGCCACTCGCGCGAGTCAGCATCTTGTTCATGGAGCCGACCCAAAAGCGACCGCGACGATCGCAACGACCATCGTTGAGGATGTTCTCCGTATTGTCCGCTTCGGGATCAATGATCTTATCAAGATGGCCGTTGCTGGAATCGAAGAGCGATAGACCACTGCGTCCAGCGATCAACAGTCCACCTTCAGCACGTAACGCGAATGAGCCGAGCTTCTCCGGTGGTGTCCACGTCTTGACTCGGCGATCGAGGATCTCAAGACGGTGAATCGCTGGCTTGAACAGGTCGATCCAATAGAGTGCCTTTTCAGTTGGATGCCAGAGCGGGACCTCGCCGAGGACATCATCGGTCTGCACTATGCATTCGACAGAGACCATCGCGCTCTCGCTCAGTCGCCGCCGATGAAGAATTCGCTTAATCGGTTTTTTTGCAGTTTGCCGGTGACAGTAAGCGGAAGGTCGGTTTCGTTTACGAACTTCATGAGGCGAGGAATTTTATACGCGGCAAGGGCGCGCCGGCAATGCGCGAGAAGGTCCAATTCCTCGACCGTTTCATCCTGCCGGCGGACGATCACCGCGGCGATTACCTCATCGCGTTGCGGATCGGGCACGCCGACCACGTAGGCGAGCTTCACCGCCGGATGGGTCATGAGGATCTCTTCAATTTCGACGGGGGCGACGTTGATACCGCCGGTCTTGATCATCTCCTTCATGCGGCCACGGAAATGTAGGTGGCCGTCTGCGTCGAGATAACCAAGGTCACCAGTCAAGAAAAAACCATCGGCATCGCGGGCTTCGCGGGTTTTAACCTCGTCCTTGAAGTATCCGATGGTAACGTAACCCTTCACGCGAATTTCGCCGACCTCCCCTGCCGGGAGGGGCTTGCCGGTATCGCTGTCGACGATACGGATATCAACCCCGGGAAGCGGACGGCCCACACTGTCGCATCGTATCTCCAGCGGCTCGGCTGCATCCGTGACGCAGCAATTTCCGTAGGTCTCCGTGAGGCCGTAAATGTTGCAGATGTCGCGCGCGCCGAGGTTAACGACGCGCATGATTTGCTCCGGCGAGCCGATGGTGCCACCGGAGCGCAGGCAAGTGAGGTCATAGTTGCCGCGGTCTGGGTGGTCAAACAGCGCCTGCGCCATGTTGGGCGTCCCGTAAAACAGCGTGCAACGCTCCGAGCTGATCAGGCGTAACGCTTCTTTCGGCTCGAAATGCTCCTGTAGGACCACACAGCCGCCATGGGTCAGCAGATTGAACAGAGCATTCTCGCAGCCGAGCCCCCAAAACAGCGAGATCGCGAGCCAAAGACGATCTCTTTCGGTGACATGCATTCGCTCGCCAATCTGCCACATGTTCTCAATGAGCGCGAAATGTTGCAGCTGAACGCCTTTTGGCGTCGAGGTGGAGCCCGACGTGTATAGGAGGTAAGCGACGTCCTGCGGCTCGATCGCTTGAGTCGCGGCCTCCAGAACCGCATCCGGTTTTGTGCGCCCCCGTTCTCCGACGTCTTCAAACGAAATGCTGTCGCGATAGCCGCGTGCGCCGACGTGCACGATACTGCGCAACAAAGGTAGCGTCAGCGGGAGCGGCTCCAGTTCGGCGAGCATCGCGAAATAATCGTATTTGAGAAAACGATCGGTGGCGATCAGCATCGATGCATCGGAGTGATGAAGGATATATTTGAGTTCGCGATTGGTGACCCAGGTGTTCACAGCGACCATGATCGCGCCAAGCGAGCAAATGGCGAGGTCAGCAATGATCCATTCCGGTCGATTGCCCATCAACACTGCGACCTTGTCACGTGGGCTGACGCCAAGTGCAAGTAAGCCCTTGGCGAAGGTCCGAACCTCGTCCCGCAACTGGGCATAGGTGAATCGACTACCGCCGCCGACCAGCGCCTCTCCGTCAGGAAAGCGGTCGGCTATTTCATCAAGCAAATCAGGAACGGTTCGACTTTTCGGCAGCGGCATGGACGAAAGGCTCTAATTCAAGACCATAGAAAGCCTGGGCATTGCGACCCAAAATGCGCGCCGCCTCCTCCGCCGTGAAGCGGTATCCGGCCGCATGTGCGATCGCTGGCAAGTCGCGAAAGAATGCAACCCATTTACCAAGGTTCGAGCGTGCTCCGGTAAACCGCAGACCGGAGACCTGGTCCGACGCGAACAAGATACGCTCAATTCCGAGCAGACTGCGCCATGCCGCTAACCGCGCCACAATTTCGTGAGGCTCCGTGAGCCGTTCGTTCCAATTTGAAACATCGAGCACGCAGTTCGGGCAATCGGCGATCGCTTGGGCGGCGGCTTGCCACCAATGTGGATAGCCAGCGTGGCATAAAACAAGCTTGAGCGAAGGCAGTGCATGGGCGAGCCGCGATACGTGGATCGGATGCGCAGGATTGGATTCAGTCAGGTTGGCGCCATCGAGCTCCGTCCATATTCCCGAACGCGTGTGAACCTGCACCGGGACCCCGAGATCGGCGGCAAGCCGCATCAAGGGACGGAGTGCGTCATTATCAACAGTAAATCCCGCGGGCGTAATTTCGCCGATACCAACGAAGCCGAGGTCCCGCACAGCACGGCTGGTAATTGACAGGCACTCCGCGCGGCGATGATCGACGGCAACATGCGCAAACAAGCGCCCACGATGACGCTTTTGCAGCGTGGCGTAATATTCGACCTGCAGATCAATAGTTGTTGCGGGCTCCATGCCGAACAATGGCGTCCCGGCATCAACCATCATGACAAACGCCGCAGTGACGCCAGCGGTGTCCATGTTCTTCACAAAATCGTCGCCGGTTTCATCGACCACACCGTCGAGAAGTTTCGGTATAATCATATCCTCTGTACGACCAGGTACTTTCCGTGCCCAGCCTTCGGCCGCGCGACGGAAGAAGTTGGGTGGCAAAAATTCGCGTCCCCAAATATGGCAGTGACTATCAATAATCTTCATTTTTTGGTCGCCAGACTGTCACTCTCCCGTAAGTCACGATCTACCTCATCTTCCAACCAACAAGGAGTATATGATGGCCGATACACGCAATGAAACGATCAACGGTCTTTTCGATCGCGGACTGGCGCTGCGACGTCAGGTACTAGGACCGGAATACGTTGACGGATCGCTCAAGGCCGCCAACGAATTCATGATGGCGTTTCAGCACATCACGACGGAATGGTGCTGGGGCTATGCGTGGGGGCGCCCTGGCCTCAATCTTAAGACACGCAGTATGCTTAATCTCGCGATGCTGACTGCGCTCAATCGCGCCGCAGAGGTCAAACTGCACGTGCGGGGCGCTATCAACAACGGCGTGACGGTTGACGAGATCAAGGAAGTGCTGCTGCACGCGACAGTCTATTGCGGGATCCCGGCCGGCCTTGATGCATTCAAAGCTGCCAATGAAGTGCTCAAAGAGATGGGCAAACTGCCTGCGACCGGAGCGTCTAAATAGTGTGCGGCACATCGACGCGCGCGGTTCATCAGAGGTCGGCACTGATTTAGAGCGACGAGACCAACGAGGTGCGCGACTGGTCGTCATCTCCGGCCGCGCTTCGTTGGCATTCGCAATGTGGCAGTCATCTGCATACAACCGACGCCCCGATTTTCAGGTGATCGTAAGATTGAAACATGAATTTTGATTTTGGAAATCTTTGAATTCGAATTCTACGGCCCTTGTTGACGGCCCGTTCGGCAAGTGTTCGACTATCGGCGTTTTGCGGATCGCGCAACTTGACCACAAATAGAGGCGAACCGGCGGAGGCCCTAAGGGTAGCCGTAACAGCTTTTGCAATTTATCGGCTCATAAACGAAAACGAGGTTAAAGGAGGAAATCATGATGATAAGGCGAACATTGGCGATGCTGCCAGTGCTGTTAGGCATTGGACTTGGCGCGGGCATCGGCAATTACACTCCGGCGGCGGCGCAAACAAAGGAGGTGAAGATCGGATTGATCGCGCCGATGTCCGGCCCATGGGCCCGCCAGGGCGACCTGATGCTCAAGGGCGCAAACCTTGCGGTCGACGACATTAACAAGCAGGGCGGTATCAAATCGCTCGGCGGCGCTACGGTGAAACTTTTGGTGTTCGACGCCGGGGACAGTGTGGAGAAGGCAAAGAATGCCGCTCAGCGCATGATCGCGCAGGAGCCAGACCTCATCGGCGCCACTGGCTCATGGCTATCGAGTTTCACCCTCGGCGTCACCGAAGTAACCGAGCGCGCGGAGCTTCCGGTTCTGACATTATCCTATTCCGACCAGATCACCTCGCGGGGGTTCAAATATGTGTTCCAGACCTCGCTTGGTGGCGGCGCGCAGGCCAATCAAGCGGTCCCAGCACTTATCCAACTCGCCGAGGGTGCGACCGGCAAAAAGCCGACAACAATTGGCATCGTGCAGGACAATACCGCTGCCTCCGTCAGCTTTGCCAAGCCAATGCGGGAAGGCGGGCTGGCAAAACTCGGCCTCAAGCTTGTGGTGGACGAGACTTTCACACCGCCGTTGTCGGATTGCACCCCGCTGATCCAAAAGGTTCGCTCATCGCGGCCTGACATCTTACTGTTGCTGCCGACCGCCATTTCCGACGACAAGATGTGTGTGGAGAAACTGCACGAGTTCGGGCTGGGGCGCGGGCGCATCCCGGTAATTTCCAATGGGGCGCATATTGCTGCACCCGATATGCTCAAGAACGCTAACAAGGATTTGTTGGAAGGCCTGATGACGGTGGTCGGCAACTGGAGCGGGAAGGGCCAGGAAGCGATCATGAAGGAGTTTGTCGCCAAGACCGGCGAGCCCTGGATCACGCAGGATTCGCTGTCGACCTACGGCGACATGTGGATCTTCAAGGAGGCGTTGGAGAAGGCAGGGTCGCCCGACCGCCGCAAGGTGGCCGAAGCGATCCGCGCAATGGATACGCGCGAGGGGCCCGCGAAATACTATCCCGGTGGCCGCGTGAAATTCGACGACGCCGGCAGGCGCGTGGATGCCGACCTAGCCATCGTGCAATGGCAGGATGGGGTGCCGGTCACGGTCTATCCGACGGCGTCGGCGCTTGCGAAGCCAATTTGGCCGAAGAACTGAGCCAGTCTGCCGCGCGCCGCTGTTCGCTCCAATTTCCTGGCACTGGAAGGTGGGCGGACAAAGCGCGTGGCATTACTCCGCTTAGGCCGCTACGTGGTCGAGCGCGGCCAAAAGATAGGGCCGGAATCCTGGATAGTTCTCGATCATCGGGAAATGGCCCATGCCCTTCATGATGCTAAGGCGCGACCCGGGAACGGCCGCGGCCACCGCCTCACTCATCGCCGGCGTGCAGGAATAGTCGTATTCACCGGTGAGCAGCGCCACCTTGCAGCGGTTGGTATCAATACGCTTGATGTCGTCGCGGCCGTCCCAATCGACGCTGTAAAAGTAGACGTCGCCCTGATAGACGCCAGGCCCGGACTGGCTGTAGTACCACCAGTTCTCGCGCCGCGATGCTTCCGGGCTGGACGGCGAGTTGAGGCCGTAGGTGTAGCTCGCCGCCAACTCACCGCCGTGGACGGCAGGATGATGAAGCAGCTCGTTGTAGCGTCCCGGGGCGTAAGCGGAGCTTTCGAGCCCGATGACCCCGGTGAGTTCGTCCTGATACTCCGCGGCAACCTTGAGCGCGATGGCGCCGCCCATCGAGCAGCCCATGACGACCGGCCGTTCGAGCGCGAGCGCAAGCCATACCGCGCGGATCATTTCGAGATACGACGCCGTCGTTAGACGGTATTTTTTCAACCACCACCCGTCCGGCGGTGTCGAGCGGCCGTGGTAGGGCAAGTCGAAGGCAATAACCCGGAAACGCTCTGTGACCGCAGCGTCGTTCATTAAATGGCGGAATTGTCGGCTATCGGCGCCGGCCGTATGGAGGCACAGTAACGGGATTCCCTTTCCAGCTTCCTCGACATAGATGCGATGCTCGGCGCCGTCGATGCCTACGCAGAAAAATCGTCCGATGATCGGCTCAAATTCAAGCATTGGGCGCTCCCGTCTCACGCATGATGTTCATCATGCGATGCAGGGCGCGGGCGTTCTGCATTGCCACCAGCCCGTCGCCCTCAAGCACGAACTCTGGTACCCGCATCAGCATAGCGAAGAAGTCGTGGAACAACGGCGGCGGATTAGGGCTCAAGAACTTGCGCCAGACTTCAACCGGCGCCTGAAATCCGAATAGGATTCGCACATCGAACTTTGGCGAGGCGACGATGTCGACGATACAGCCCTTTTCTACTTTCAGGGCATAGCGGTTGTCGCCGAAAGCCAGTGCGAATGTCGTGGTAAACCAGTCGCCGATCACTTTGAGTTCGGGATCGGCATTCACTCGCTCGCGATAGCGAGCAAACCAGGCGGAGCCTGGATAGTCTTTCATGGTTCCTCCCGTTCTCGCTGTCCAGCATGATACAAATGGAAGAGAGCGAGTTTGAATAGCATTTATGCGCACGTCATGCGACCGTCTGCGTACGAGTTCTTCGTTAGTCTCGATCGCACAAATAGGCGGGTAAAAAATCATGGATATCGGATTCATCGGTTTGGGCAATATGGGTTATCCGATGGCGCGCCGCTTAATCGAGGCGGGCCATCAGCTCGTCGTGTTTGATACGAGTGGCCAGATGATTTCTCGCATGACGGCGCTGGGCGCGACGGCAGCCTCTTCGACGCGCGACGTCGCCGACCGGGTCGAAACGGTATTCGCCAGTCTGCCGACGCCGGACGTCGTTTTCACGGTGGCGACCGGTCCCGACGGCGTCTCCAGTGGTAGGAAAGTTCGTCGCTTTGTAGATCTTTCAACCACCGGTTCCCGGATGGCGATCCGCATCTCCGATGCACTCAAGCTGCACAACATTGTGCAAATCGACAGCCCGGTGAGCGGCGGCGTCGGCGGCGCGGAGAAGGGCACGCTCGCCGTCATGGTCGCGGGGCCGCGCGCCGACTATGAGCTCTTGCAGCCGGTGCTGGCGGTCATCGGCACGGTGTTCTTCATCGGCGAAAAGCCCGGCATGGGCCAGACGATGAAGCTCGCCAATAACATGTTGTCCGCGACCGCCATGGCAGCAAGTTCTGAAGCGATGGTCATGGGGGTCAAAGCGGGGCTCGATCCGAACGTGATGATAGAGGTCATCAAAGCAGGCAGTGGGCTCAATACTGCGATCCGCGACAAGTTCCCCCGCGCCGTCCTGCCGGGAACCTTCGACTACGGATTCAGCAACGGGCTGATGTACAAGGACTTGCGCCTATGCATGGAGGAGGCGGAAGCAATGGCGGTACCGATGTGGGTCGGCAACGCGGTCCGTCAAATGTTTCAGCTTTCGAGTAGCGAATTCGGGGCTGATAAGGACTTCACGACCGTCGTTCAGTGCGTCGAGCGCTGGGCGGGCGTAGAGGTACGAGCAAAGAAGTCTGGGTGAGACCATGGCCGACGACGTTTACGACATCTACGCCATTCGTTACGGTCACCACCACCGTAAATCGTCGGAGAATTTCATTGGAGGCGATCTGCACGATATCCCACAGCCCCTCGATTACTTTGTCTGGGCGATCGTCGGCGCACACGGCACCTTCATCGTCGACACTGGCTTCGACGAGATCATGGCACAGAAGCGCCAGCGCCAGGTCACGAATCCGATCAGAGAGGGGCTGAAGGCGATCGAGATCGACCCGGAGACGGTCGAAAACGTTATCGTCACACACCTGCACTACGACCATGCCGGCAACTACGAATTGTTTCCGCGCGCACGTTATCATCTGCAGGACGTCGAGATGGGTTATGCGACTGGGCGCTGCATGTGCCATGCTTTGCTGCGTTTTCCCTTCGAAGTCGACGACGTTGTCGCCATAGTGCGGAAAGTGTTCGCCGGCCGGGTTGAGTTTCATGACGGCGCCTGTCAAATCGCCCCCGGCATCATGGTGCACAGGGTCGGCGGCCACTCCAAGGGCCTGCAATGCGTCTGCGTGAAGACCAAACGCGGCGACGTCGTGATCGCGTCCGACGCAACGCACCTCTACGC
Organism: Pseudolabrys sp.; assembly: GCA_036505835.1. Taxonomy (GTDB): domain Bacteria; phylum Pseudomonadota; class Alphaproteobacteria; order Rhizobiales; family Xanthobacteraceae; genus Pseudolabrys. The sequence goes on from DASXST010000080.1 coordinate 20,414, forward strand.
CCATATCGAAACTGGCCGGGTGTTTCCCGTGACCTACAACGTCGGCGATGTGTTGGAAGGCTATGAGATGATCAAGAAGTTGGCGCCGACCATGCGCCACATCGTACCTGGCCACGATCCGCTGGTGCTTACCCGCTATCCGGCTGCGCGACCGGGGCTCGAGGGTTGGGTCGTGCGGATCGATGCAGAGCCCAAGATGGACAAATCGGCGTAGCTGATTGTGGAATCAGATTCGCGCCACTAGCGGCAGATCTCGCACGCTTGCAAGGCGCTCGATCCCATTCATGTGTCGGAACGCGGCATCGGCGCCTCGCTCGCCGAGGCCTGATTTCGCGCAATCGATAAACTTGTCACGTAATTCATCTTCGCTCAGCGGTTTCTGCCAGCTCCCTTTGGGGCGCGCTACCGGTGCATGCGTAATTATCTCACCGGATTTGAGAACGATACTGAGCTTGTCCTCGGGTGCAAATGGCATGTCGGGCAAGGTCTCATCGGTTGTGGTGCATTTCACCTTGCGCATGTTTTCAATCACGTCGCTACGGCGCACGAAGGCATCGTCGAGTTCCGCAAGCCCGACGCGTCGCGCCACAATCGCGGAGGCCATTGCGAATTCAAGGCTGAATTTTGCTTCCAGCGCGGTCTGCGGGTGGTGATTTCGCAACATCACGCTCTGGGTGCTGCCGATGCGTACATGGACTTCGCCGACGGCGTCGGACGATAGATTGTTCTCGTGAATAAGGTCGAGCATGGCGTCGATTGAGCGGTGGGTTGCGTAACACATCGGATAACGCTTGATGTTGATCCCGTATTTCGGTAGCCGCCATTCGCGGCCCAATTGCCAATTGCCAAGGTCAACCTCCGGAGTTCCGGAAGGTGAGTGGGCCCGCATGAAACCGGCTGAATGTTCGAGCGCGTCGGGCGAGCCGGTGAAACCTGACTTGGCTAGGCGTGCGGCAAGCACTCCAGCCTGCGCAGTGCGCCCGACGTGCAGCGGTTTCGTCATCGTGCCGAAATTGGCGACAACGCCGGCCGCGAGCGAAGCGGCGATGGCGATGGCATTTCGTGTTTCTTCCACCGTCAGCCGATTGAGACGTGCGCACGCCGCCGCCGCAGCAATGGCGCCCCAGATCGCCGTTGGATGGAATCCGCGCTCATGCAGGTGGCCAGGCTCGATTTCCTGTAACAGCGCCCAGACCTCGTAACCCGCTGCGTAGGCTGCGATGGCCTCGTTGCCGCTAACGCCCAACGACCAGCTCTCGGCCAGGATCGCCGGCGTGAGCACGGCACTGGGATGCCCATCCATGCCCACATCGTCGTAGTCGAGGGCGTGGGCAGCAACCCCGTTGACGAGGGCAGCATCGGTAGCTGCCAGATTGCGACCGGAGGGAATTTCCGGAGCGCCCTCGTTTTGCGTCGAGGCGGCGACGGTAGCGGCGATAAGCTGCACGGCTGGCTCGCCGGCGCCGGCAATCATGACGCCGACGCAGTCGATCATGCCGATGCGTGCGCCATAGCTACATCGCTCCGGTAGCGCATCTGCTTCAACCGACGTTACGAATGCGGCAATGTCCGACGTTAGCGCCGCCATGGACGGAAATCCCTATTGCAAGTCTTGGTAGTGCGCGAACTCTGACGTCCGACGAACCTTGACGGCTCGAACGGATCAACCGTAACCTGAGCAAAAGTATCAACACAATGGGCGCATGAAAAAATTAAGCCATCGTGCGCTCGCTAGCGTCGCTCGGGGAGGACGGCGCATGAAATTGAGAAATGGTCGCCATTCGGCGCACAATTTCGATCTCATAAGAAAACGCTGTCGATGGCGAGGCACTTGCGTTGCCGCTGGGCGGAAAGAATTCGTCTACTGACGAATTTCGACGCGGCATCAACGCCGTTGAGTCATTAGCGGCCGCCGAACTCCGGGTTGACGCCCAAGGATCCGACCGTGACTGATTGGCAGTGGCTTCTAATCGATGTCCTTCAGGCCCTGGCGGCAGGCCTGCTGGTTGGCGGCACCTATGGGCTGATGTGTGTCGGGCTCGGGATCATCTTCGGCGTGATGCGGGTCGTGAACTTCGCGCATGGCGACTTCATGATGCTCGGCATGTATGTGGCGTACTACCTTGTCACCGGCTTAGGCGTCCTGGTGTTTCTTGGCCCTTATGTCGGCCCTGTGGTTGGTGCGGTGCTTGCGGGGCCGGTGGTCTATGTCATCGGCTGGCTATTGCATAAGTACCTGATCTCACACGTTACAGGCGCGCGTGTCATTTCAGCCGAGGCCGAGGGGCACTACGCGCAGATCATCCTCACCCTCGGTATCGCGCTGGTTCTGGCTAATGGCGGCTTGATCCTGTTCGGATCTACGCCGTTGTCAGTCCAAACTCCGCTATCGCGTGAATCCTGGGAGATCGGCCTCGTCTTCTTCAATCAGGCGCGGGCGGTCGGCTTCGTCATGGCGGTCATCTGTGCGATCGGACTGTATCTCTTCCTCATGCGCACAAATCTCGGCAAGGCGTTGCGCGCGGCCGCCGACAATCCGATCGCTGCCGCCTATGTCGGCATCGACGTCGACCGCTCGCACCGTATAGCCTTCGGCCTCGGCGTTGGCATCACTGCGATCGCGGGCGGCTTGTTTGCGATGTCGCAGTCGTTCCAGCCCTACATCGGCTTCGACTTTGTCATTGTGATGTATGCCGGCGTAGTGCTCGGCGGTATGGGCTCCATCCTCGGCGCCTTCTGGGGCGGCCTGACGATTGGCCTGGTGCAGCAGATGTCGACGCTGGCTCTGCCGTATCAGCTACAAAACACCGCGATCTTTGTTGTCTTCCTTATCATCATCTTCTTCCGGCCGCAGGGAATGTTCGGCCGCGTCTGGGAGCGGACCTGATGGCGGGCAAACAACGCGCGTTCATGAGGCAGTACGCATTGATCGCACTCTTCGCGGTCATCTATCTCGTAATCGGCTTCGTGGTGCAAAATTCCTACTACCAGCTCATGATGACGTTGGTGTTGATCTGGGCCACGATGGGTCTCGGCTGGAACGTGCTGTCTGGCTACAGCGGCATGATCTCGTTTGGCCACGCGGCATTCTTCGGGCTTGGCGCCTACACTGTGACGATCGCGTTCGTAAAGTTCGGCGTCACGCCGTGGCTTGGCATTCCGCTTGGCATTCTCGTCGGGGTGATTGCGGGCGTGCTCATCGGCATTCCGACGTTCCGGCTGCGCGGCCATTACTTCGCGCTATCGATGCTCGCCTATCCACTCGCAATGCTCTACGTGTTCGAGTGGTTGGGCTATCAGGAAGTCTCGCTTCCGATGAAGCGCGAGAATCCGATCACTTACATGCAGTTCACCGATCAGCGCACCTACATGCTGATCTCGATGATCGTCATGGTCGCTTGCATGATCATGTCGTTGCATGTCGAACGTTCGCGCTTCGGCCGTTCATTGCTCGCGATCAAGCAAAATCAGCCGGCCGCGGAAGCTGCAGGCATCAACGCCGCGCGCTGGAAGATGTTGGCGATGATGCTCAGCGCCGGCATGGCTGCCGCCGCCGGTGGCTTATACGCTATTATTCTGCTCGTAGTGACGCCGCAAACGGTGTTCGGTGCCCTCGTTTCCGCGCAGGCGCTGATCGTCGCTCTGTTCGGCGGCGTTGGGATTTTTTGGGGGCCCGTGATCGGGTCAGCGATCTTGATCCCGCTGGCCGAGACGCTACACGCAGAACTTGGCAACATTCTTCCGGGCATCCAGGGTGTAGTGTATGGGCTAGCAATCATCGTCATAATCTTGGTCGCGCCCGAGGGAATCTATTGGAAGGTGCGCGATCGCGTTATGGCGCGCCGCGCAACGCCTGTGAGAGTAAAGGCACAGCCTCGCCTGGCCACCATCGCAGCGGACTCGGTGCCTCGCCCCGCCTTTGGCCAGCCAATCTTGCAACTTGACGGCGTGTCGCGCTCGTTCGGTGGCCTCAAAGCGGTTGATGGCGTGACCCTGAGCGTGCCGGAGGGGGTAATTTACGGCGTTATCGGTCCAAACGGGGCCGGCAAGACCACCTTGTTCAATGTCCTCAACGGCTTTCTCGTAGCGGACAGCGGCAGCATGCGTTTCGCCGGCGCGGAGATTGGCGGTCTCAAGCCGCACGAAGTTTGCGCACGCGGTGTAGGCCGCACCTTCCAGGTCGTGCGCTCATTTCCGCGCATGACGGTGCTCGAAAATGTTGTGATCGG
>DASXST010000081.1:0-3625 GCA_036505835.1 Pseudolabrys sp.
CTTCTTCGACATCAACGATCTCGCGGGACTGAGGGTCGAGGATCCGGCGACGTTTCGTGCCATCCATTCGCTGGTGTCGAGATTGATCGCCGCCGATCAGTTGCAGGGTTTGCGGCTCGACCACATCGATGGGCTGCGCGACCCCGCCCAATACACCAAGCGGCTGAGCCACATGGTCCGCAAATTGCGGCGCGAGGCGGGATTGCCGACGTCCTTCTATGTCATCGTCGAGAAGATTCTGGCCGACCGCGAACCGATGCCGCGCTTCCCGGGCGTTACCGGCACGACCGGCTACGAATGGCTCAACATGTTTTCGCATGTGCTCGTCGACGGACGCGGGCTCGAGCGTCTTAACGCGACGCACAGAGAGTTCGCCGGCGAGCCGAGGGATTTTGCCGCCATACTGGATGCGGCGAAGCAGCACGTGATCGAAACCATTCTCGCGAGCGAATTCGGCGTGCTCTGTGGTGCGCTGTCACGCATTGCTGCCGGCCATTTCAGCACCCGCGACTTCACCATCGACCGGCTACGCGCTGCTCTGCTGCTCTATGTGCTCGAATTTCCGGTTTATCGCACGTATGTCACCGCCGCCGGCGCGTCCGAGCAGGACCGACGCCTGATCGAAGAAATCGTCTCACGCGCCCGCGCGCGATGGCGTGGGCCCGATCCGCAGGTATTCGATTTTTTGCTGAGCGCAGTCACCCTCGATCTCGCGAGCAATCCAGGTTACAGCGCACCGCGCGTGCGCGAGTTCGCGCTCAAGCTCCAGCAATTCACCGGGCCGCTGATGGCGAAGGCAATGGAGGACACAGCCTTTTATCGCTATCAGCGCCTGCTCGCGTTGAACGAAGTCGGCGGCGATCCAACGATAGGCGAGCTCAGTCTCGCCGCGTTTCACGGGCGACAGCGATTGCGCTCGGAAGCTGCCGCCCAGGGGCTGACGGCCACCGCCACCCATGACACCAAGCGCGGCGAAGATGCCCGGGCGCGCATTCTCGCGCTTGCCGAATTGGCGGAAGACTGGGATGCAGCGGTGAAGGACTGGCACAGCCGCAATGCCGCACTGGTCCAGCACCGGAACGGCAGGCGCCTCCCGAGCAGGTCGCACGAATACATGGTGTACCAGGCCCTGGTCGGCGCCTGGCCGGACAAGACGGATGCCCAGCTGGTCGCGCGGATGCAGGCGTACGCGGTCAAGGCGGCGCGCGAAGGCAAAGAGGAAACCAACTGGACCGATCCGAACGAGGCTTACGAGGCGACGCTGCACGCGTTCGTGGCGGGCCTGCTCGACCCCACGATCTCGGCGGGATTTTTGGCCTCGTTCGAAGCATTCGCGGCGCGGACCACGCTTCTAGGCGCACTCAATTCGCTGTCGCAACTGGCGCTCAAGAGCCTGTTGCCAGGAGTGCCGGACTTTTATCAGGGCACCGAGCTCTGGGACCTTTCCCTGGTCGATCCGGACAACAGGCGGCCGGTGGATTTTTCCGCGCGCCGAAGCTTCGTGGCCGAGCGCCGACTGCCTTGGGACACATTGGCATCGCGATGGCAGGACGGCCGGATCAAGCTTGCCGTGACGCATGCGCTGCTGGCTTTGCGGCAAGGCCTGCCCGATCTCTTCCGGTACGGGACTTATGAGCCGATCGAGGCCGCAGGACCGCACGCGGGCCATGTCGTTGCCTTTGCCCGTGCCTGGAAAAAGGAGCGGCTGGTGGTGGTCGTTGGCCGGCATTTCGCGCCTTTGACCGATGGCGGACGCCTTTGGCCGTCGGGCTGGGAGGCGACGTTGCCACTGCCCCCTGGCAAGTACAGAGACATTTTTGAACCGGCCTCAGGTCACCGAAACGAAGTCTCCGTCGCGAATCTGTTCGGGAACGTCCCCATCAGTGTGATGCAACTCACCTGAAATTCCGCGAACACAGCTTTCCGGGACTATCGCAACTAGTTGGCGTTGTTCCTGCACCGCCCTCTTTGCCGGACGGTCTTCGCTGTCGCCTATGTCAAATTTTAATAGGTTGGACCAAGGTCCACCAACAGCGGCGGGATCAAAGCGACTTCGTTGGCGTTAAAAAAACTAACGAAAGCCAGTCACTAGGAGGATTCAATATCGCAGCGAGGCTTCATGTAAAAAAGATAAAGATATAGTCGTACCGAATCCCGCGACGTGTGCGCCAACTCGGAACGCTGCAAGCGGGAACCTCGCAAGCCCGCTTGATGCCCGTTCAATCCATCACGATCATACCTTTTCATCAGGGAACATATGGCCGTAACGCAACAGCGGACAAAATTATTTCAGTGCAACGAATTTCAAAGTCCGTTTCGGTTGAGAACCGTTTGCGGGTTGGCCTTGTGCTCGGCAAAGATCGTAAATGAGAACGGCAGTTAGGAGGAAAGAATGGCCGTGATCCGACCCGAGTGGACTATTTCGAATCCGCTTAATCCAGGCCCGGAAAAAAATTCTTGTTTCAAGGAGGTCGTGAAAACCTAGGCAGTACCTCTGGATAAACTTGGAGCGTCATGACACCCGCGTGGCGCTATCCCACTCCGGCAATCGAACCGAACTTGATCCTCGGTAGCGCCGCGCCTTGGCCGACAAGTTGATGCCGTTTATTTGCTTTCGCGCCCCTGAGGGTCACTGCCAAGGACACCGTAGTCTTCTGACTTGGCGCCAAAGGGAGACGCCTCGAAGCCCTCGGCCGCAAGACCGCGCTTCAACAACTCGCGGATCGCTGCCGCCCGGGTTGGCATCCGCCTCTTAAAGCGAAAGTCGTCCAACGCCGTCAGTTCTTCACCCTTCAGCATAATTTGCAGCCGTTCGCCGCGAGATTGGTCGTTTGCCATATACCCCGAGCCATTTTAGTCCGGCACCGTACCGCATTATGAGTAACATACTCATCCCCAGCAAAGTAGCGTGGGGGCGGAACTAGCGGACTCCGTGCCATAATTGGTTGCAAAGAAACAGAATTGACGATCTTTGCGTGTGGCCTACGGTTGGCTTCATGCAAGAGATCGAATTGAAACAGACCACGGAGTTGGCACCGCTTCTCTGTCAGGGCTGCGGTTGTGAGATGCGGTTGATCGGTAGCGAACCTCATTCCGATCAGGACAGAATCGACCTTCTCACCTATTGGTGCACACGTTGTGATGATTACGAAACACGGGACGTTACAAGCGAAATCGTGTTCCAGCAGATAAGTGGGCGACAAAACGGCGAGCAGGTTCTGGAAGCCATTCCAAAGCATCCCGTCTGTGCTCGTTGCGATGTGCCTATGTGGCTAATTAAAGTTCAGACCACACCAGAAAAAGTCGAATATTTTTACGAATGCAAAGGGTGCGAAGGAAAAGCGCGCCGCACACTTAAGAGTGTCATCCGGGCACCGGATGCTGCCTAAAACGTAATTCAGGACCGCGTGTTGACTCCCCTTAATACGCGGTTGTTAGGGCCGGGTTGATCACCATCGCCCGGCCTTTCTTTTGGCCGCGCAGGATAAGGAAAATGGAGCTTATGGTCGGCGTGGTCGTCGGCTTCTGGCTTGGCTATGGCGTTCGGTCGGCCATGTCGAGGTATCGCCGAGCGCGTGCACGGCGAGAAAGAGGATCATGAGTTTCGTCACCGAAGAAGATTTTG
>DASXST010000082.1:0-20374 GCA_036505835.1 Pseudolabrys sp.
TGTCAACCGGCGGCTGATTGAGCACGCCGGACGCCACCTGAATGTTCTGGCCCTGCAGGGCAAGCACCACGTCATTTGCGGTGAGGCCCAGCGACTGCAAACGATCGGGGTCGAGCCAGGCGCGCATCGCATAGTCGCGGCTGCCGAACACGATCAGGGAACCGACGCCGTCGACACGCGTGATGGTGTCGGTGATCTCGATGGTGGCGTAGTTGGAAATGAACAGCGTATCGCGGGATTTGTCCGGCGAGTAAAGGTGCACGACCATCATCAGGTCGGGCGAGCTCTTGTCCACCTTCACGCCGATATTGCGCACGTCCACCGGCAGGCGGGGCTGGGCAATCGCGACGCGATTTTGCACCTGCACCTGCGCGATATCGAGGTTGGTGCCGATATCGAACGTCACGTTGATCGTGAAACGGCCGTCGCCGGTCGAATTCGACGCTATGTAGATCATGTTCTCGACGCCGTTGATCTGCTGCTCGATCGGCGTGACCACCGTGGCAGCCACGACATCGGCGCTGGCGCCGGGATACTGGCCGGTGACCGTGATGGTCGGCGGGGCAATCTCCGGATATTGCGCAACCGGCAACCGGAAGAACGCAACGCCGCCGAGGATCACAAACACGATCGACACCACCGAAGCAAAGATCGGCCGATCGATGAAGAAATGTGAAATACGCATGAGTGGTAACGCGCGTTATTTGGCCGCTTGTGGTGCGCCGCCGGGGCCGGGACTCGGCTTGGGTTCCTCCGGCCGCACTTTCTGCCCGGGTCGCGCCTGCATCAGACCGCTGACAACGACCCGGTCATCAGGCCCGATGCCATCCTTGATGACGCGCAGGCCGTCCTTTGTGACCGGTCCGAGCGTCACGTATTTCGGACGCGCCGTGTCCTGGTCGTCGACAACCATCACGAATCGACGCGCCTGTTCGGTCCCGATGGCGACATCCGGCACCAGCAAGCCTTCATAAGGCGGCGTTCCTGGCACGCGCACGCGCGCGAACATCCCGGGGGTGAACACTTCCTTCGGATTCGCGAATACAGCCCGCCCGCGGATCGTGCCCGTCGAGCGGTCGATCACGTTGTCAACGAAGTCCATGCGGCCTTCGTGCTCGAAATCGTTTTCGTCGATAAGTTTGATGGCCACTTGCACGCCGGCATTCCGGCTTGCGACATCCTGGCCGGCCGTGGCCAATCGCTGATAACGAAGATACGAAGCTTCATCGAACGTGAATTCGAAGTAGATCGGGTCGGTTGACACGATCGTCGCGAGCAACGTGGTGTTTCCGCCCGTTCCCCCGGTCACCAGGTTGCCTGGCGATACGCGACGGTCCCCGATCCGTCCCTCGATCGGAGCACGCAAGTCGGTGAATTCGAGATCAAGCTCGGCCTGACGCACGGCGGCCTCGGCGTTGGCAACCGAAGCCTTGGCATTGCGGAAAGCTTGTGCGCGCTGCTCGAATGTCTGCTCAGTGATCGTCTTGTCGCGGACCAGTTGCTGGCCGCGCGTGTAGTCGGATTCGGTGAAGGCAAGATTGGATTGCGCCTGCACAAGGTTTGCGCGCGCCTGGTCGAGCGAGTTCTGGAACGGCCGCTTGTCTACCGTGAACAGCAAATCACCCTGCTTGACGATTTGCCCGTCCTTGAAATGCACCTTGTCGAGGTAGCCGGAAACTCGCGCGCGAACCTCGACCGCATTGATTGCGGTGAAGCGGCCGACATATTCGTCATAGTCGACGACCGTGCGCTTGACCGGCTTTGCAACGGTGACGGCTGGCGGCGGCGGCGCGCCACCCTGCTGCTGGCGCTCGCTGCAGCTTGCGACCAAAGTCGCAATTGCCAACAGCACCGCGAGTTTTCGCGCGCCATGTATCACAGAAAATGATGTTACTCGATTGATGGAATTCATGAATGCCTGCAGCAAATGTGACTAGGCGGCACGTCCCCATAGCGTTGGCAGTGAGCTATGTCCAATTGCTCCATTAGGCAATAGCGGAATGCGTGTCGTTAAGGCCGCGTTTTGCCGCGGAAAGCGGCCAGCCACTTGGTTCCGAACAGAATCAATAGTGTTGCGCCGTAAACGATCGCGCCGATCGCCGTTAGAATGGCCAGCACGACTAGATCACGCGGTCCGCCCCATGTTGCGAGCCAACGGACGACCGGCGCATGACCCAGCCAAATTGCGGCCGTGAGTACCACTCCCGCAATGGCAAGCCGGACGATCGATTGCTGAAGGCGCGCATCACACGACAGGTGACCGGCTCTTCTCGCAAACCAGATCACCAGGCCAAGATTGATCCAGGCGCCAATCGAAGTCGCCAGCGCCAGTCCGACTTGCGCAAGCGGGCCCATCAGCAGCACCTTGAACGCAATATTGACGGCCGCGGCGAACAAGGCCGCCTTCACCGGGGTGGCTGTATCGCCGCGCGCAAAGAAGGTCGCCACCGCGCTGCGGATCAGAACGAAGGGCAGCAGTCCGAAAGCATAAGCCGTCAGCGTGCGCCCGGCAGCCTCGGCATCGGCGGCGGTGAATGCGCCGCGCATGAACAAAGCGCGCATGATCAGATCGGGAATGACAAAAAACGCAACGACGCACGGAATCGACAGCAAGAGCGTGAACTCGATCGCCCGATTCTGAGATTGCGCGGCGCGATGTTGATCACCGGCCGCGATGAGCCGCGACATCTCAGGAAGGATGACGGTGCCCGCCGCGATGCCGATGACGCCGATCGGCAGCTGGTTGATCCGATCGGCGTAGTAAAGCGCCGACAGCGCGCCCGTCGGCAGGAAGCTCGCGATGATCGTGTCGGCGAACAAAGCGAGCTGCACGCCGGCAGAGCCGATGATTGCCGGACCAAGCGCGCGGAAAAATCGCCGGACATCCGCATCGAGATCCGGCCAGCGAAATCGGGTAAGCACGCCCGCAAGACTTGCGTCCCCCGCCACCAGCAGGAATTCGAGTATGCCTGCGGCGAGCACTCCCCATGCCGCCGCATGGCCGGCGGTCGGGAAGAAGGCCGCCAGCGCCAGCGCGATGATGAGCGAAAGGTTGAGAAAAATTGGCGCAGCGGCCGCGGCAGCGAATCGCTGCAGCGCGTTAAGAATGCCACCGTAGAGCGTCACCAAGGTGACCAGCAGCAGATACGGAAAGGTGATTCGGGTGAGTTCGACGGCCAATGCAAAGCGCTGCGGATCGCGCGAGAAGCCGGGTGCAAGCACATTGATCACAGCAGGCGTGAATACCATCGCGATTGCGAGCAGCACGATCTGGCTGGCAAGGAGCAGCGTGAAGATGCGATCTGCAAATTGCCCGGCGCGAACAGCGCCGCCCTCCTCGCGAATTCGCGCATAGGCGGGCACAAAGGCCGCGTTGAAAGCTCCTTCTGCAAAGATGGCCCGGAAGTGATTGGGCAGCCGAAGGGCGACAAAGAAGGCATCGGCGACCGGACCCGCGCCCAGCACCGCGGCCAGGATGATGTCACGGATAAAGCCGCTGATACGCGACAGCAGCGTAAAACCGCCGACCGTCAGAATGCGTTCAATCATCAGGGAATATCCCTGCTCCCGGGCAGAAAGTATCGCGGATTAATCGACTTGAATCTCACGGGGCGTTCGCGATAGCCAGATACCTGGAACTGCATTAAGACAAATTCTTGCCGGAACAAGGGTCTCGACCGCCAGCCGCTCATGCCTTCGTCAATCATCCCCATTTTGCTGGCCGGCGGCGCCGGGACACGGCTTTGGCCCGTATCGCGCGACGCCCTGCCCAAACAGTTCCTCCCTTTGGTGGGTAACCTTTCGACCTATCAGCAGACTTTGCTGCGCGTGGACGATCCGCTGTTTGCGCAGCCGATCGTCATCACCGGACCCAATTTCCATTTTTTCGCTCAGCGGCAGGCCGAGGAAGTCGGGGTTGCGGCGACTGTCGTGATCGAACCTGTACGGCGCGACTCCGGCCCGGCGATCGCGGCGGCAACGGCCGTCGCCGCTAAACGCGACCCGCAAGCGGTCATACTGGCGCTTGCCGCGGACCACATCATTCTGGACCTCGAAGCCTTCCGCGCCACCTGTCTCGCGGGACGCGCGGCGGCAGAGGCTGGGCATATTGTTACGTTCGGCATCAAACCGACCGAACCGAAGACCAGCTATGGGTACATTCTTCCTGGCGAAGAAGTCGGAGGTGGCGGCGTGTATGCCGTCAAACGGTTCGTGGAAAAGCCGGATAGCACGACCGCAGCTCGTTACGTGAGCGGAGGCTATTTGTGGAATTCCGGAAATTTTCTGTTCCGCGCGGATGTATTGCTTGCGGAGCTCGAGCGACTGGAGCCGGACATGGCGACTGCGATTAAAGCAGCAGTTGATGGCGCGACCACCGATCTCGGCTTCCTGAGATTGCAGCCTGAAGCTTTTGGGCGCGCGCCGCAAAAATCGATCGATTATGCAGTGATGGAGAAAACCGACCGCGCCGCCGTGGTGGTGTGTGAATTCCGCTGGTCTGACATCGGAAGCTGGGACGCGCTGTTTGACATCACTCCTCGAGACTCCTCGGGCAATGTGCTGCAAGGACCCGTGGTGACCGTTGATTCAAGTGACTGCGTGGTGCACTCGAACGACCGCCTTACTGCACTGGTCGGCGTCAAGGATCTCGTCGTCGTCCACACCTCCGATGCTGTCATGGTGGTGCCGCGCTCGCGGGCGCAAGAGGTGCGCAATCTCGTGAGGAGGCTCAAGGCAGAAAAAAGGCCGGAGGCAACCGACCACAAACGGGTGCACCGGCCTTGGGGCTATTACGAGTCCATCGACATGGGGGAGCGCTTTCAGGTCAAGCGCATTGTTGTCATCCCGGGGGGCACCTTGTCATTGCAGAAACATCGTCACCGCGCCGAGCACTGGGTCGTTGTGCGCGGCACTGCCGAGGTGACAATCGGCGATCAAATGCGCGCGGTGCATGAAAACGAGTCGGTCTATATTCCCATCGGAAGCGTCCACCGTATGGCCAATAAAGGCAAAATCCCGCTCGAATTGATCGAAGTGCAAACCGGCAGCTACCTCGGCGAGGACGACATAGAGCGGCTCGAGGACGTTTATAAGCGAACAACACCGTGAGAGAGACGCAAAAGCAATTATTTGCAATAACCCGTCTCGTGGCAGTACCAAGTACCTATATGCAAATTTTACTCGAAATAGACGAGACTGATTGATTCCTGGACGGCCGATTTGCCAAAATCGGCCATCTTTGCATGCAAGTTCTTTTCACACCTCCACAGATTTTACCGTGGTCGATGTGGGCTTCTTCGGCCGCTAACGAAGGTCATAGCATGGAAAACAGTCGCGTAGAGAGGAAAGCCGGATGAACATCGGCGAAAGAAGTTCAGTGACCCTCTTGCTAAGCTCCGAAACCACCATGGGCTTAAAGAGACAGACTGTTTTTGGCTAGCAGAGCATACTTCGGGTTCGTTCTCAGCAAGCCTGACATTGTTTGCCTCATCAAGCTCTACTTATTAACGACTAGCCCGTCTTCAGCGCACGGCGCACGGCATCTATAATGCGATCTTGGGTCGGCGCATCTAGATACGCGTGCATTGGCAGACTAATAACTTCTGAGGCTAGACGATCGCTCACTGTGACCCCACCCTTACCGACTGGAAATTGCTTGTAAGCCTGCTGGCGGTGTAACGGGATTGGATAATAGATCGCGGTCGGAATGCCTTCCGCCTTGAGAGATGCTGCGAGCGCGTCACGCCTTCCGCCCGGAATCCGTAGCGTGTATTGCGCCCAGACCGAGGTCGAACCGGCCGGCACCGCGGGCGTTATCGCAACGCCGGCAAGCCCTTCAGCGTAACGGCGGGCCACGCGGTCGCGGACTTCGATCTCATCGGGGAAAATTTTCAGCTTTTCAATTAAGATGGCGGCCTGGATGGTGTCGAGCCGCGAGGCAAGCCCGATACGAATATTGTCGTATTTGTCGCTGCCGTGGCCGTGCATCCGCAGGCTCCGCAAGACATTAGCCATCTCGTCATGGTCGGTCATCACCGCGCCGCCGTCGCCATAGCAGCCGAGCGGCTTGGCCGGAAAGAAGCTCGTTGCCGTCGCGTGGCCGAAGGTGCCAAGCCGGCGGTTATTGAATGTCGCACCGAAGCTTTGGGCGGCGTCGTCGAGGATGAACAGGCCTTCCGAGACTTCAGCTACTGCGGCGTGGTCAGCCGCCAGACCAAACAGGTCGACCGGAATCACCACCTTCGGGGTGAGCCCCGCAGCTTTTGCAGCCGCGACCGCGCCTGGAATGCCGCTCACGTCGATATTGAACGTAGCCGCATCGACATCGACGAAAACCGGCGTCGCGCCAACCAGGGCCGCCACTTCCGCGGTCGCACAAAATGTGAACGATGGGCAAAGCACCGCGTCACCCGGCCCAACGCCCAATGCACGCAGCACCAGTACTAATGCGTCGGTGCCGCTAGCGCAGGTGATCACATGCTTGGCGCCGCAGAAGGTGGCGAGTTCGGTCTCAAATGCACGCACCTCGGGCCCCAGAACGAACTGGCAATGGTTGAGAACACGGGCGACCGCGGCATCGACCGCGACACCAAGACGTCGGCGCTGCGCGCCAACGTCAACAAACGGAATTGACGGAGGATTGGTTCTAAGATTCATCAAACCGTCCGGGATAAAGCAACCGCGTCGATCAGCCTGCAACCGCGTGCGGGACTTTTCGTTGCGCGGGCGTGACTTTGCTCGAACGAGCGGCGAGACATTGCGTCGCGATCTCGAGGCTGGCAACACCTTCCTCGCCGGTCACGGCAGGGGTCGCTCCGGAGCGGACCGCACGCAGGAAAGCAAGAAGCTCCGAACGGAGTGGCTCGGCATGGCCGACCGAAAGATGCCGCATCGAATAGCTGCCGTCCGGCTGGAACCCGAAACATTCGGTAACCTGACGGGTGAGCAGATCACCCATCACGTACTTGCCACGGGTGGCAACGGTGACATTGCGCGCCTTGAACGGCGTGAGCCAATTGGTGTTGATGTGCGCAAGCACGCCCGACGCGGTACGGAATTGCAGCAGAGCGATATCCTCGCGCTCCGCGACCGCGCTGGAGAGCTGCGGCTGCACCTCGACAATGTCGGAATCGGTGAACCAGCCGATCAGATCGATGTCGTGCACTGCTAGGTCGATCACCACGCCGACATTCGACATGCGCGGCGGGAACGGTCCAACACGGGTGATGGCAATCGAGAGAATATCTTCGCCCCGGATCGCTTCCTTGATTGCCTCGACGGCCGGATTGAACCGCTCGACGTGCCCGACCATCAACGTCACACCCGCGCGCCGCGCGGCGCCGATGATTTCCCGCCCCTCGTCCACCGAAGAGGCAATCGGCTTTTCCACCATCAAGTGGACGCCACGCGCAATGCACGTCAAAGCGATATCGCGATGCAGATGCGTTGGCGCCGCGATCGTAATCGCGTCGACCTCGCGGTCGAGCAATTCCTCGACATTGGTTACGGCCGCGCAACCCAATGTGCGGGCAACGAATTCAGCCTGCTTGCGATCGGGATCGGCCACGGCAACCAATTCAGTGCCGGGCAAGCCGGCAAATACACGGGCGTGATTGCTGCCCATGACGCCGACGCCCACAACGCCCACACGCAATGGACGCTCTGCGTTTGCTGCCGCAGCCTTCATCATGTGCCGGCGATACCCCGCGCCCCAGTCACTTCAGCCACTTATCCCACTAGCACGGCAAAGAACGGCTGGCACCACCCCCGGAATGCAGAAGTGAACACGTTTTGCTTCAAAGCGTTACAAGGCCACAAATTACCAGCGCGTAAATTATGCGCCGCGCGCCTATTCTGCGGCCCGCGACGCAGGAAGCGGCAGCTGCAGGGTGGCTGCGACGGCATCGTCCCGGAATGATTTTACCGCCGCCAGCGACAACTCGGCGGCCGTCCTGGTGCCAAGCGCGGGAAGTTTTTTGAGCACGTCGGCCGGAGCGGTGATGATGTGGCAGCCCATCGCATCCGCTTCCACCACATTGAATACCTCACGCGTCGAAGCCCAGATGATCTCGACATTGCGGGTCTTGCGCGCGCGCGCAATGGCATCCTGCATGATCGGGCGGTAATCGAGCCCAAAGTCAGCGAGCCGGCCGGCGAAGACGGACACGCAGGCCGGCGCGTTCCCATTTAGCGCCTCGACCGCGCGTGCGACCTGTTCGTCGGTAAAAATCGCGGTCATGTTGATCTTGACTCCCTCGAGCGAGAGAGTGCGTACAGCTTCGAACAAAGGCTCGCCGCGCGTATTCGTCACCGGCAGTTTCACGTAGACGTTTTTGCCCCAGGTCGCGATCACCCGGGCCTGCGCGACCATTTCCGCCACATCGTCGGAAAACACTTCAAATGAAATGTGCCGGTCAGGCACCGCCGCCACCAGCCCGCGCGCATAGGCCGCATAATCACTTACGCCCGCTTTCTTGAGCAGGGAGGGATTGGTAGTGAAGCCGGCTATCCACGGCTGTTTGGCCATCTCGACGATCTGGGCCTTGTCGGCACCATCCGTGAACAGCTTGACTTTCAGTTGTGCCAGAGTTGGCGCGTTCATCTTTTTATCGCCCTGTAGTGGCGTTGCCCGAACTTCAATATAGAACGATCAGGTGCGGCGATCCAATGCGCCGGTGAACTAATCCAAATGGAATCCGTTGCCCGCCTACTGGCGATGATATGCCCGGTACCATTCGACGAAACGGGCAATGCCCTCGGCGATCGGCGTCGAAGGGCGGAAACAAACGTCGCGCATCAAATCGTCGACGTCGGCGTAAGTCGCCGGCACATCGCCGGGCTGCATGGGCACCAGCTCGCGTTTTGCTTTCTTCCCGATCGTTTCCTCGAACAGGCGGACGACTTCGAGAAGCTCGACCGGCTTGTTGTTGCCTATATTATAAAGGCGCCACGGCGCAGTGCTCGACGCAGGATCCGGTGATGCGGCGGAAAAGGCCAGACTTCCCGTCGACGGGCGATCGACCAGCCGGACAACCGACTCCACGACATCGTCGATGTAGGTGAAGTCGCGCCTCATGTTGCCGTCGTTGAACAGTCTAATGGGTTCGCCGGCGAGAATGGCCTTGGCAAAAATCCACATAGCCATGTCTGGACGGCCCCACGGACCATAGACCGTAAAGAACCGAAGGCCGGTCATCGGAATTCCGAACAGATGGGCATAGGCATGCGCCATCAGCTCGTTCGCCTTTTTTGAGGCACCATAAAGGCTCAACGGATGGTCTGTGTTTTCGTGAACCGAGAAAGGCATCGTCGTGTTGGAGCCGTAGACAGAAGATGACGATGCGTAAAGCAAATGCTGGCAACCATTGTGCCGGCATCCTTCAAGAATTGTGGTGAACCCGTTTAAATTGGCATCCACGTAGGCAAATGGATCGACCAGCGAATACCTCACCCCGGCCTGCGCCGCGAGGTGAACGACCCGAGGAAAGCGGTGCTCCTTGAACAAGCTTGCCACGCCCTTTCGATCGGCAAGGTCGAGTTTGACAAAGCGCAGCCGATTGGATTTTGCCAGTTCCGCGCGCCGGGATTCCTTCAGCGCGGGATCGTAGTAGGCATTCATGTTGTCGACGCCAACGACCTCACGGCCGTTAAGCAAAAGACGGCGGGCGACGTGAAAGCCGATAAATCCGGCGGCGCCGGTCACAAGAATGGGGCCGTCAGGCATCGATCGGGTTCCGTTGTCCATCGGGGCCTAGAGCCGCCATAGGTCAATTCCCTCAGGCTTTTTGGCGCGATCGAGCTTTGATTTCACATCTAATACAATGCCACGATTTCGCTTGAGCAGTTTGGCGATTAAGGGCCAGCCGCCCGCCACATAGTCTTTATGGGCAACAGCAAAAATTACCGCGTCGGCTGCCCGCAGCGACCCAATGGGTGTCAGCTTGATTCCGTATTCATGGGCGGTTTCCTCGGCCGAAGCAATCGGATCGGCCACCTGCACGTTAACGCCTACGCGTTCAAGTTCGCGAGAGATGTCGATCACTTTGGAATTTCGGATATCGGGAACGTTCTCCTTGAACGTCATGCCGAGGATCGTCACTCTGGGATTCACGATCCCACTTTTGAACAAGGCCCGTATGCATTCTTGTGCAATGCGCTCGCCCATGCCGTCGTTGATGCGGCGTCCTGCCAAAATGACTTCCGGATGGTAACCCGCCTTTTCAGCCCGAAAAGTCAGGTAGTAGGGATCAACGCCAATGCAGTGTCCGCCCACAAGACCCGGCTGAAAGTTCAGGAAATTCCATTTCGTTGCCGCGGCGGCGAGTACGTCGCCGGTATCAATGCCAAGCTGGTGAAAAATGGCGGACAATTCATTCATGAATGCGATATTGAGATCACGCTGCGTGTTTTCGATGACCTTGGCAGCTTCGGCGACCTTGATCGAAGGCGCGCGATGGATGCCGGCCTTGACCACCGAACCATAGACGTCGGCGACGATATCGAGCGTGCGCAGGTCCTGCGCGGATACGACTTTTGGGATGGTTTCAAAACGATGCGCCTCGTCGCCTGGATTGATCCGCTCGGGTGAATAGCCCACGGTGAAATCGCGCCCGCCGGCAAGACCCGACTTTTCCTCCAGGATCGGCAGACATTCTTCCTCGATCGCGCCCGGGTATACGGTCGACTCATAAACAACGATATCGCCGCGGCCGAGCAACTTGCCCACGATTTCCGAGGCTGAATAAATAGCGCCGAGATCCGGCCGTCGCGCGCCATCGATCGGCGTTGGTACCGTCACAATGTAGAAATCCGCCTCGGCAAGGCCCGACGACTCATGATCGAAGCGCAAGCATTCCTGCTTGAGGCTGGCAGATGAGACTTCAAGTGTACGGTCATGCCCCGAGCGTAGCTCATCGACGCGCTTTCGATCGATGTCAAAACCAATCACCTGCGCGCCCGAACACGCAAAAGCAACTGCAACCGGCAAGCCGACATAGCCGAGGCCGACGACGGCAATCTTACGATTATGCGCCAAAGTCTCCGTCTCTAGCCAATCGCTCGCACACGATCACGTTCTGCGCGGATGGTGGGAGTCCACCGCCGACGCCAAGCCTCTAGCATCAGAATTGTCCAAATTTCATTGGCGCGATCACGGCCGTTGATGTGCTCGGACCACAACTGACGGACGGCTGCAATATCAATGAGGGTATCGCCCAGATGGTGCGCCTCGAGCAGATCCTCGGCCCAATCCCGCAGCGGTCCGCGCAACCAACGGGCGAGCGGCATCGAAAACCCCATCTTTGGCCGCTGCACCAGCGCACGCGGCAAGTATCGATCAAGCACGCGCCGTAGCAGCCATTTGCTCTCCCCGTTGCGCACGCGCAGGCGTCGCGGAAGTGTCCAGGCAAATTCGACGACGCGATGGTCGAGCAACGGCGGCCGCACTTCCAACGACACAGCCATTGTGGCGCGATCAACCTTCTGCAGGATGTCGTCTGGTAGATAGGTGGCCGTGTCGAACAGCTGCATACGCTCAAGAACGCTCTCACGCCCAATCCCCGCGCACTTCGGCATGCGAATCGGGTGCTCCGTCAGCCCATGTGTAAGCGCGGAAGGATTTTGACAATGGCTTACTAGCCGCAAATAGATCCCGTCGGCGTCGAGTCGCAGGACCTCTGCGAGCTTTCTTAGCTTGTCGGCGGGTTGCGCCGAGCGAAGGGAGCGCGGGGCGAACCTGGCAAGCAATTCAGCCGCGTTTTCTGGAACGGCCTCCAACACGGCCGCGGCCACGCTGCGGACTGGATGCGGCAATTGCATCAATCGCCGCAAAGGCCCTTCTGCCAAGCGATATCGATTATACCCGCCGAACAGTTCATCGCCACCGTCGCCAGATAAAGCGACTGTTACGTGTGCGCGAGTCAACTTGGCTATTGCATGCGTCGGAATTTGCGAGGAATCCGCAAACGGTTCGTCGTACATTTCGGGAAGACTCGGTACAACGGCCAGTGTTTCGGCTGCCGTCACGGTCAACTGTTCATGAACCGTTCCGAGGTGGCGCGCAATCGCTCTCGCATGTTCCGATTCATCGTAGCCGAAGTCGGGGAAGCCGACCGAAAAGGTTCGTACGGGCCCCCGCTTCGCTGCCACCATAAGAGCGACAACTGTCGAGGAATCAATGCCGCCCGATAGAAAGGCGCCCAATGGAACGTCGGAAATCATTTGTGCCGAGACGGCGTTAGCCAGAAAGGTATGTAAGGCCACTTCAGCATCGCCGTCCGAACCGCTAAACGGACTGGCAAGGCCGGTAGCAGCGACTCCCGCGATGTCCCAATACTTGCGTCGAGTTGTTCGCCCGCCGGGCTGAACCGAAACGATCTCGCCAGGAAGCACTTTGCTAACGTCGCGGTAGATCGAAAATGGTGCGGGCACATAGGCGAAACGCAGATAGCTCGCAATTGAAGCGGTATCGAGATCGAAGGCGAGGCCCGCAGATACAAAGCTTTTCAGCTCGGATGCAAAATAAAACGAGTCTCTAGATCGGGTATAGAAAAGCGGCTTAATGCCGAGACGATCGCGAACTAGGTGCAGCGTGCGATTAGCGCGATCCCAGAGTGCGATCGCAAACATCCCGTTGAGCTCGGCGAGTGTCACATCAAGCCCGCGCCGCGCCACCGATTCGACGATTACTTCAGTGTCAGAAGTGCCTCGCCGTTTGAGTCCAGCCAAAGCAGGCGCGGCAGCGATTGCCTCTGCGTTGTACACCTCGCCATTATATGAGATTACCCAGCGCCCGTCGGCGGACATCATCGGTTGCGCTCCTGTCGGCGTGAGATCGATGATGGCGAGCCGCTGGTGCGCCAGTGCAACGCCGCACTCGACATCGCTCCAGACGTCGGCGCCGTCGGGGCCGCGATAGGCAATCGCCTGTGCCATGGCGCGGGCGCGACTCCCAAGGTCGGAACGATGACCCGATCGCGAAAGATCGAGCAGACCGGCTATACCGCACATGTTCTATTTTCGAGCCCTAGCATGGGCGCGGATTTTGTCCACGGCATAGATGAACGACGGGCTAAACAAAACTTTAGCCAAGAGCGAAACCGGGAGCATTAGCGATACCAAGGCTTTCGCCCACCATGTTTTGAGAGGCGCTAAGGCACCCATCAATGTTTGCCGGGAGGCCTGTGCAACGATTGGAAGCATTATAGCCGCCTTTAGAAATGGCATCGGTGAGTAAAAAAAGAACGACAGATCACTGTTGAGCAACCAGACATAGTAATGAAGCCGACCCGGTGAGTTCTCGCTAATGCTTTTGCGCTTCGACAGGACAATTCCGGTCGCTTCATCGTCTACGTAATAAATACGCAGGACTTCATTGACAAATCGCATCTTGTAGATTTTCCCAATTTCGATCCACACCCTGAGTTCCGGTATGAATTGGGTATTGCGGATCTCCGGAAACGGATGGCGCCGAAGCACGTCTGTCGAAGCAATGAACCACTTCTCGCCGCCGACGCGGTGAACATAAATCATTTCACGTAGATCGCCATCGAAAGTACCGGCTGGAAAACGGTCGCCAACGAGCGTTCCGAACTGGTTGCAGCAAAGGGAAACAATGCCAGAATAAAGAGGTCGCTGTACGGCCGGAATCTCGTTCCAATGATGGGCCAGGCGTTCGAGCGCCTGAGAAACGCAGCCGTCATCAGAGTCGAGAGGGACAAACAATTGCCCCTGCGCCTCACGCAACGCAAGATTATGGGCGATGTGTTTTCCGGAGTGCTCTTGCTTCACATAGCGAATCAAGAAGCTGGCGGTTCTAGCCCAATTCGCGATCAGGTCGGAGGTCGCATCGGTCGATCCATCGTCCACCACCAGCCATTCAAAGTCGCGTAATGTCTGCGCACGCAGGCTGTCATATACGCGATGGATCGTCTGCGCACGGTTATAGGTCGGCGTGAAAACGGTAAATCGCGGCGCGCCGGACATTGACATTTGTCAGGTTAACTGCGCCTGGATTAACGCATGCAAGCGCTCGCGCCGAGTCACCAGCTCGTCCCAAGCTCCGCACTCGACGAGTCGACCCTCGTCGAGGACGGCGATCACATCCGCATGGCGAACCGTCGCCAGACGATGCGCGACCAGCAGAATTCCGATCTCACCACGTAATTCCTTTAGGGCCGACAACACCGCCGCTTCGGATTCCGAATCCAGGGCGCTCATGGCTTCATCCATCAGCAATACGATCGGATCCATCAACAGTGCGCGCGCGATGGCGATGCGCTGGCGCTGTCCGCCCGATAACAGGACGCCTTGATCACCAATAATCGTGTCGTAGCCCGCTGGCAAATCGCTAATAAAATCGTGGGCGTGCGCTCGCCTTGCTGCGAGCTTTACGTCTCCGTCAGTGGCATCCGGCCTCGAAAGCATGAGATTTTCACGGACGGATGCATGAAACAGGATAGTTTCCTGCGGCACATAGCCGATCTTCCGTCGCCACGCGGCAAGTGAGGACGTCGCCAAATTATGTACATCGAGTGTAATTGCCCCGGCCGACGGCGAAACGAGTCCCAACAAGACGTGCACGAGCGTCGATTTTCCAGCGCCTGACCCCCCAACCACACCAGTTATACCGGGTATCGGAATTGCCAGATCGATGTGCTCGAGTGCTTTGCGCTTTCCGAATCCTACCGCAACGTCGCGCAATGTAAGTCGTGAGGGGAGCAATACCGTGAGTTCTTGGTCAGCCGTGTTCAGGGGTTCGGCATGAGCTTCGGCGCTGCTTTGTAGTTCGCCGATTGTGTCCATGGCGTGCAAATAGCCGTTGAGTAGATGTAGATAGCTTTGCACGGTCGTAATGCGTGGAAACAAGCGCATAAACAAGGCAAATACGACGATAACGTTTCCCGCTGGAATACCAAAACGTTTCTGACCCAGCACGAAAATCGCGCCGAGAGCGCAGAAGGAAAGGAATTCGAATAGTCCGCGTACGAACATCGGCAAAAAGTTCACCACGGTATTCGCTCTTTCGAGTGTACCGACGATAGAATTGACGCGGGCACAAGCTGCTGCCTCGCTTGTTGTCGCTTTCACGATTTTGAGGCCCGAAATCCGCTCGCTTAGGGTCGATTGCAATTCGGCATTGAGGGGGGCGATCGATTGGCCGACCGCAAAGCTCTTCGCGTAGAGTCGTAGCACTGTCAGCGTCATCATTGCCGCACAGCCGATTAAGGCAAGCGTGATCGGCCAGGCAATCATCAAACCAAAAGCTAGGTAGATGCAGGTCCCCAGGAACGTCGAAATCAGATAAAGCCCGATATAAAATGATTGCGCGAGTCGCTCACTTTCACTGACAATTGCGTTGGTGAGTTCACCCGCTCTTTTTTCAGACACGTATTGCCACTGAGCGTGCATAATTGCGTGGAACAGTTGCGATTGACGGAGGCGCTTATAGCTGCGCGACACGCTCGTCATCCACCAATGCAGCGCGATGAAAAATAATGCCTGAAGCGCGGCGACGCCCACGATGATCACGAGCAAGCCCGAAATTCCGAACGACCCACCGATGGCGCTGAGAGCCTGATGCAACAGGCTGCCGGCAAGGCCGGGGCCGGCCGAATAGGAAATCCCAATCTGAGATAATAGGGGCAGCAGCAAACTGACCGAGAGCCCTTCGGTCACTGATACCAACCCCATAAGAATAAGCATCACTGGAAACTTCCAGCGTAAATATCGGACGATATTGATCAGAAGCTGAAGGTGAAGTTTCATCGGTTATGGAAACCAGTCATTTCAACACTTGATCAAGTTTCCGCCGCGTCACGAAGCGCCACGTTTTGCCGAGGAAGCGGCGCACTCCGGATTCCTCCCATCGAGCATAAATCTCAGACTCGGTGGGCCGGTTCGTGGAATCGAACGTGATACCAAGCGCCGCGAATTGACGGATTGCATCGGGCATCCATCGTCCACGCCGCACAGCGTGGCGGTATGGCAGTGCAAAACCGTCGTAGACGCTCAGGAATGGATGAGAGATCTGATCGCTGCGTCGCGAGCCTTTGAGCTCGAAGTCCCACGCCGTCTCGTCTTGCCGCAACAAGCCGAGCAAAGTTGACCGCTCCCAAAACGCGATTTGCAATGATGTCCGGTAGGGCGCACCCTTTGCGATATACCCGATGTCTGAAAATCCGCGACACGGACTGTCAGGCTTCGGCGCCGGCGCCAATCGCAAATAGACGGCCCTCAATTTGACCATCGCGGCATGCGTTCTGGCGATCCGCGCAGTATCGACGCGGCCGGTCAAAAAATAGTCTTCGAGCATCAGGAGCACGTAGCGGCCGGGTACATGGTCAAGGGCGCACATAAGCGTTTGCGACCAAGATCGCTCGTCGCCAACCCGCACCGGGATAACCCGGTCATCCGGAAAAGTCCGGCGGTTGCTGACGAGATGCAATGGATAGGGTAGATCCGGCCAAAAGCGAAACAGCAGCTCAAAAAACGCTGGCCAGAGGTCCGCATACCGGTCGTGTGATAACACCACCGCCGACACATCGAATGCCAGCTGCTGGGTCACCGTCACGCCCTCGACCAGCTCACGAGTGGGTCGCTGCTTCAAGAAGCCTCAGCACATCTTCGGTGTTGCGTGCAAAATCTCAAGGTTTGACGGAGAATTGCTACCGCACTCTGGGTGGGCCGTGGCCCAGATCAAGCGCGGACCATTCGCTACGCAACGAACTATGCTGCCGCCACCGCTTCGGCACACACCAGCACACGTACCTTGCGGCCGAGCAAGTCGAGCAAAATGGTTACGCGGTCGCGATCGGTCATGCCCTCATAGAGGCCGAGACAGTCGGCGAACACACCCTCGAGAATACGAATTTTGTCCCCGGTGCGAAGCGGACGTGGCTCTAGGCGAATGAAGCCAGCTGCATCCTCGCGCGCTTTCAGCGTCGTCACCACTTCATCGGAAATTGCTGCCGGCATGTCGCCATTGCAGATCAGTTGCGAAACACCGATCGTCGAATAGATCGATCTCCAGCGCTGCAGGGTCATATCGATTGCGACGAAAAAATAGCGGGGGAATAGCGGGGCCGGAACGACATCTACACGCCGTGCGTGCCGCCGGCGTTTGAGATAACGCGGTAAGTACGTCATAAAGCCCTGGCGTGTGAGATGTACAACCGCTTTGTTCTCAGCGTTTGGTTGCGAATGCACAACGTACCATCGCAAGTTAGCGTATGTCACTCGATTGCCTCTTGTGTTTTCTTGATCCTGACCCTGAGCATTTCCGGCACCAATACGCGATCGGCGCCGAAACGCACAATTGCAGCTTCGGTTAATGCGCGCGCGTCAGTGACACCGGTGATCAACACGCAGTCAAATGACTTCGTCACCGCCTCGAAATCCGGGAACACCGGCGATCCCATGAATTCGCGTTTTATCGCGGCGGTCTGTACCAGGCCGACTATTTCGATATCATGCTCCATGCTGCAGAGCGCGGCGATCTCGGCTAGATCAGATTCGCCCGCAAGCAATATTTTTCTTATGCCCTGGCTTTTGGCGATGCCAAACAGCTCTGAGCAATCATGCTTCGCCTGCCGGAAAAATCCGAACGAGTAGGAAAGATATTGGACCGTAAGCCGCGACTTTTCGGCGAAGCCCTGGGGCGTGAGATAATAAGCGTATCGCCGCGCCGGCGCGCTACGGACTTTGACGAGGCCTTTCTTGATGCAGCGCTTGAGGTAGGCGTTGACCAGACCAAGCGCGATGCCGAGCTCAGAGGCGAGCAGCCGTTGTGATTGCGCGCGGTCCTGCTCCACAGCGTCGAGCAGGCCGAGCATTATTCGCGAACTTTCCGGAGTTTCTTCGCCCATCTGGCGCATGAAAAACGCCTCCCCCGACAGCCAGGTGGTACAGCGTTCATTGCGTGAACGTCAAGGCTCGGCGTTCAAATGGTGAACACAAATTGTTTCCATTTTGATTCAAAAATTGCAGTGAAATGACAATGTCTTACATAGCACCTGATCTCGCCGAGCCGAAGTGGCGTTAAGGAGTTGCAGGTAAATGCCGCCGACATCGGCAATGGCGGCCAAAGCTGCCGCTGAAGAGTTCGGGAAATGAGCCGGGAAGGTTTTGCGGTTTTGGCCGCTCAAACAGGCGATATGCACTATGCACGTTGGCTGGGTTGCGTTTCCCAGTGATGCTGAGGAGCAGTGTTCGCCTCATCGTTTCGTGACTCCTGCACCGCATGCGAATCATCATCAGCAAACATCACCGCGGCGGTTCTGCCTCCCGCAGGTTGGCGCTACTGTCCCCTTTGGCATATCACCATCGCGACCAATATCCAGGTATGCGACAAATCGTTTTGATCGGTTCTGCTCGCGATTGGAAAAGCGCTTTACCCCAAATGCAGATCGAGCAAAGGCCAATGCTGCCGGGATTTGAGCGGATCCACTTTTCGGATTCGCATCCATGCGCCTTCGGACCAGATCGCAAATACGGAAGCTCATGTTGATGCCCTATAAAATCCTCTACCTTGTCTCCGAAGACTGGTATTTCGTCTCGCACCGGCTTCCGATGGCACGTGCTGCACTACGAGCGGGGTACGAGGTGCACGTCGTGACACGAATTGGCGATTGCGCCGAGCAAATAAAGCATGAGGGTTTCGTCTTACATCCGATTCATTGGCGTCGCGGCAATATGAATCCAATTCGACTGCTCGCGGCGATACTGGAAACCAGACGTCTCTATCGGAAAGTTCGCCCCGACCTCGTTCATCACGTTGCCGTCGTGCCAGCGCTGATCGGTTCGCTGGCAGCACTGAGGATGCCGATCGTGCGCCTCAATGCCCTCGCGGGGTTGGGTTTTGCGTTCACGTCGAACACGACCATGGCTGTCGCTGTGCGGCCGCTCGCCCGTTTCCTTCTCGGCTGGTTGTTAAAGCGGCCGAAGACGACCGTTCTGGTGCAAAATCCCGATGATCACGCCGTCGTAGTGAAGCTCGGCGTGCCGCAGGAGAGAATCGCCCTGATTCCCGGTTCCGGCGTCGACATCGACGTTCTTACGCCAATGCCGGAGCCGTCGGGTACTTTTACCGTCGGATTTGTTGGACGATTGCTTGATGACAAGGGCGTGTCGACGCTGGTGCGCGCGCATGAACTTTTGTCAAGACGCGGTGTTAGCGTTCACACACTACTTGCGGGGGAACCCGATCCATCCAATCCAGCATCGATCCCCGGTCGGGCGCTGGTCGCTTGGCGAGTCATAGCGAATCTTCGATTCCTCGGGCATGTCGATGATATCCGCTCGTTCTGGGCCCAAGCTCATGCGGCCATCCTGCCGTCGAGACGCGAGGGCCTACCAAAGAGCCTGCTTGAAGCAGCGGCCTGCGGCCGGCCGCTGATTGCCTCCGATGTACCGGGATGCAGGGAGATCGCGCGACACAACGTCAATGCGCTGCTTGTTCCGCCCGATGATCCCGAAGCGCTGGCACATGCTATTGTAACGCTTATGAACGATCCCGAAATGCGGATCCGTTTTGGCCGAGCAAGTCGCCAAATCGTCATATCAGAATTTTCGAGCGCGCGAATTGGCAGGGCGATTGTCCTGCTCTATGCGCGCTTGTTGGTAGAGACGGCGCCGTCTGAGGACCGGACTGTCGGCCGAGTGATTCAATGAGACAAAGCGGAGATGCCTTCGAATTCGCCGGAATCGTGCTCCTTGCCGCCGGCGTAATCAGCTTTGTTCTTTCGCTCTGGCTCAAGCCCGTGCTCAACCGTTTTGCAGTGGCAAAACCCAATGTCCGCTCATCGCATAAAACGCCGACGCCGCAGGGCGGTGGCATCGCCGTAATCGCAGCGACGATCGTAGTGTTTGCCACCATCGCGATCTTTTCACCCACCCTCATAAATGAATCCTGGCGATTGGCCGTTGTCTTTGTGTCCATTATCGGTCTTGCTGTCATTGGCATTACCGACGATATCCGCCCGATCGCAGCGCTACCGCGACTACTGCTGCAAGCGATCGCGGTTGTTGCCGTTGTGGCTTCGCTGCCCGACGATCTACGCGTGCTTGTAGTCCTTCCGTGGTGGCTCGAGCGCGCACTGCTATTCGTTGCGATGCTGTGGTTTGTGAACCTCGTCAATTTCATGGACGGCATCGACTGGATGACAGTAGCGGAAGTAGTCCCGCTCTCGGCGGGTCTCAGCCTGTTCGGTTTGATGGGCGCACTTCCGGAGCATGCGACCCTCGTAGCTCTTGCCATCTGCGGCGCTATGGTTGGCTTTGCGCCCTTCAACCGCCCGGTTGCACGGCTGTTCCTCGGCGACGGAGGAAGCTTACCGATAGGCTTGTTGTTGGGCTGGTTACTGATTTTGCTTGCCGG
>DASXST010000083.1:0-1677 GCA_036505835.1 Pseudolabrys sp.
GTCAAAAGCGGACATGCAGCTTACCAATGACGATGTCTTCTTTACCGCGAAATCGGACATTCGCTTAGCGATCGACAGCTTTGGGATACGGCTCGCGCGGCAACATTGAAAGAAGCCAACTAATTCGCGACGCGCTCGACAGCATCTTTCGCCCCGGCATGCGGCGGTTGGTGGGTCCAGCCACCGATGCGCAACGCCTCCCGGTGCGCGGCGCGGCGCAAACCGTCGGCCAGGGCCGGATCGTCTACACATTTCGGCGCCACAATGCCGCCGATGCACAAGGCGGCAAGCGCAAGTGCCCGCTCTCGGCGTTGCGGCGTATCCAAGTCGTCTAAGAAAATGTCGATCAGTTTTTCCAATACCTCGCGATACGCTCCTTTCACCGCATTGCTGCTGCGCATGACATCCGATGGCAGCGCGATCAGCGGACAGCACGTCTCGCGGTCGTCGAAATGGTCTCGGGAAAAGTAGGCGTCCACGATGCGCTGGCTGCGCGGCTTGCGTGCGGTCCCTTCGGACGTCTTGGGTTGCCAGGGTTTGGGCGCGTCGGTGCAAAGGAAGCGGCGGACAGCCTCGGCGTAAAGCTCGTCCTTGTGCCCAAAATGCCGGTAGAACCCTCCTCGCGTCAGACCGGCATTCTCCATGACTTCGTCGATCGAGACCTCGGAGAATCCCCTTTTGTTGAATAGGCGCCTGGCGCTTTCGAGGATTTTATCCCGGGTGTCGCGCTTGTGTTTCAGCGAATAGGGCATGGCTGTCTCCTCGCCAAGGTAACGACGGTACCGCAAAAAGATGATCTTGAACATCTTTTGAGAGAGGTTGAAACTTCATCATCCGATGGTGTGGACTTTGGACTTGCGAGAAGCATGCTCGATTTCATCGGCTTGATCATCACGACGGCGTTGATGGTTTTGGTCGTCAACACCCTGACCATCTTCATTGATGCCTCGCGTGCCGCCAAGGTTACTCTGGCGGCCATCATTGGCGTTTGGATCGGCCTTGCCGCCGCGGTGGCGGATGCCGGATGGCTCTCGATCGCACGACCAATCCCAGTGGTCGACCTCTTCGTGGCCGTTCCCCTTCTCGCGGTGGCACTCGCGGCCACATGGCCGGCGGCTCGCGAGACACTGTTGAGCATACCGATGCCGGTGATGGTCGCGCTCAACGTCGTGCGCGTGTTCGCCGTGCTTTTTCTAATGCTAGCGGCGCAGCGGCGGCTCACCGGCCCATTCCCACACAGCGCCGCTTGGGGCGACATTATTACGGGCATCGCCGCGGTGCCAGTACTATGGCTCCTGAAAGACAACGGGGTGCGACACACCACCGCAATCGGAGCCTGGAATCTATTCGGCGCTGCCGATCTCGTGCTCGCGATTGCCTTCGGTATCACGTCAGCGGAGGGCTCGCCTTTACAGATTTTCCCCGCTCCTGGGTCGGAAGCGATGCAGCACGCGCCGTGGTCGTTCGTTCCGACGGTGATGGTGCCGATCTGGCTCATCCTGCACGGGATCATCGCGGCACAGCTGCGGCGTGCCCGATGGGGCCAAGCAGCGAGCGCGGTCGCCTGACGGCCGGCCTCGAATTCACAACTGGTCAACAGCGCTGAAGGTAATCGAGTGAGGCAGCGGTGCATGTCCGGTTTCTGCTCCGATTGCCGACATTGTGCTGCGCACCAAC
>DASXST010000084.1:0-5378 GCA_036505835.1 Pseudolabrys sp.
CTTGGTCTTCTTCGCCGCTTTCGCCGCTGCCTTCTTCCTACGTCTAGCCATTGCTGCCCTCCTAGCCATGGATCATGGCGGGTATCGCACAGCACGCATCGGGAATCGACACGCGCTATATTCCGTTTACTACAGCACGGCGAAAAAAACAGCGTTACCGCTTAACGAAACGTGTATGCACGCGCAAAGCCACATGATGCGGGGCCGTCAAGCGCGAAAGAGCGAATTTGATCGCGCGCGCAAGACACCGACGAGATATGCTTGTGCATGAAACGCAAAATTTAAAAAACATACGATGAAACAAGGGCTTTTGTCGTTGCGTTGTGGTTGCGCGAATATGTTTGGCCGACGAATTTTGCAGATGATCTGCGTCGCAAATTGCGCAGAATTTGAGTGCAATACGCGTGTTGTTGCTGCGAAATAATTTTGCACAGACCACGGCACGCAAGCCTTTGGAACAACGAAAATCGATCAAAATTGAGCGAATCGGTCCACGCTGATTCGGGTGATTCGGCTCCGCCCCAGCCCAAAATTGCTCCCATAGTTGGAAGATATCCGCGCCACATGACCAAAGATTTTTGGCGCACCGGTATCGGCGAATATCATTTTTGGAAGCTTGCGCGCGCAATCGACGCTCAGCGCAGCGCTACAGTCCAAGTTTGCGCTTGAGTATCTCGTTGACTGCTTGCGGGCTTGCCTTTCTGCCCGATGCCTTCATCACCTGGCCGACGAACCATCCGATTGCTTTCGGGTTCGACCGTGCATCCGCGACCTTGTCCGGATTTTTGTCGACGATGTCGTCCACAACCTTTTCGATGGCGCCAGTGTCGGTGACTTGCTTCATGCCCCGCTGCGCGACGATCACGCGCGGATCGCCACCCTCGCTCCAGACAATCTCGAACAGATCTTTGGCGATCTTGCCGGAAATCGTTCCGTCCCTGATCAAATCGAGCATCGTGCCAAGCTGGTCGGCAGTTACCGGCGACGCTGAAATGTCTTTGCTTTCCTTGTTCAAGCGGCCGAACAATTCGTTGATGACCCAGTTCGCCGCCGTCTTGCCGTCGCGGCCCTTGGCTACGGCTTCGAAGTAATCCGCTGTCTCCCGCTCGGCCACTAGCACCCCGGCATCGTAAGCCGAGAGCGCGAATTCGCGCATCAAGCGCCCCTTCTTTTCATCAGGCAATTCGGGAAGATGCTTCTTCAGCTCGTCAACGTACGCCTGATCGAATTCGAGCGGCAAGAGGTCTGGCTCGGGAAAATAGCGGTAGTCATGCGCCTCTTCCTTTGAACGCATCGACCGCGTTTCGCCCCGCGCAGCATCGAACAGACGCGTTTCCTGCTCGATCGTGCCGCCTTCCTCGATGATCTCGATCTGCCGGCGCGCTTCATGCTCGATTGCCTGGCCGATGAAGCGTATCGAATTCACGTTCTTGATTTCACAGCGAGTACCAAGCGGACTTCCTGGTTTGCGAACCGACACATTGACGTCGGCACGCAAGTTTCCTTTCTCCATATCGCCGTCACAGGTGCCGAGGTAGCGCAGGATCGAGCGCAGCTTCGCGACGTAGGCTTTGGCTTCCTCCGCCGACCGAAGGTCGGGCTTTGATACGATCTCCATCAAAGCGACCCCCGACCGGTTCAGATCAACATAAGAAAAAGCCGGATGGCGATCGTGCAGGCTCTTGCCTGCATCCTGCTCGAGATGGACCCGTTCGATGCCGACGGTAACACTGTCGTCGTTCTCGAGATCGACAGTCACCGTACCCTCGCCAACGATCGGGGACTTGTACTGGCTGATCTGATAGCCCTGCGGCAGATCGGGATAGAAATAATTCTTCCGATCGAAAACCGATTTGAGATTGATCTTTGCCTTCAACCCCAGTCCGGTGCGGATTCCCTGCTGCACGCATTCCTCATTGATTACAGGCAGCATGCCGGGCATCGCGGCATCGACCAACGAAACGTGACTGTTGGGAGTTCCGCCGAACTCCGTAGATGCGCCCGAGAACAGCTTCGCCTTGGATGTGACCTGCGCATGCACCTCCATGCCGATAACAATTTCCCAGTCACCGGTTGCGCCTTTAAGGAGGTTTTTGCGGTCGGGCTGAGCGGTCATCTGATCCTGACTATTTTTTCGGCAAAGTTCGAATGCCACAGCATGTCGTAGCGACTCCTGCCTGTCTGCGGCAAGTCATTCGCGCGGAAATAAAATTGCCCCCGGCATTCTTGCAGGGCTGCGATGTTCTAGCCGCGGCCGTTATTTCACGAAATGGCCCGATTTCTGCAACGATTTTCGCCGAATTCGCGGCTCACCCAGTCGGAACCACGCTCATGCAGCAGACGTTGGAATGACGTCATGAAGAACGAAAGCAACGGCAGATTGGGTATCATCGTCGGCGGCGTTGTCGCCGTCATCGCCGCTATCTTCATCCTGAGCGGCGGCGAACTGGGCGGAAAGAAAAAGGTCGAAGGCGACCAGGACCTTCCTCCGATTACCACGACGGACAAATAGGGTTCACCACCACGGTTCCGGACTGAAATGTCCTGCGGTTTGCTCGATTACTGTGGCGAGCGAGAACAGTGTTTCCTCGTCGAACGGCCTGCCGATCAACTGCAAACCCAGTGGAAGGCCTCGTGAGTCCAGACCTGCGGGAACGGAGATTCCTGGCAGCCCGGCCATGTTCACAGTGACCGTGAACACATCGTTCAGATACATCTCGACCGGATCGGCACCGCCCTTCTCGCCCAGACCGAAAGCAGCCGAGGGCGTCGTTGGCGTGAGCATGGCGTGGATACCGGAATTGAAGCAATCCTCGAAGTCTTTCTTGATCAGCGTGCGTACTTTCTGCGCCCGCAGGTAGTAAGCATCATAGTAGCCCGCCGACAGCACGTATGTGCCGATCATGACGCGGCGGCGTACTTCGGCACCGAAACCGTCGCTTCGCGTTTTCTCATACATCTCGATGATATCGCGGCCGGGAACGCGCAACCCATAGCGCACGCCGTCATAGCGCGCGAGATTGGACGAGGCTTCCGCCGGCGCGACAATGTAATAAGCCGGCAGGGCGTACTTCGTGTGCGGCAGCGAAACGTCGACCAATTCCGCTCCCGCCGATTTCAGCCAGCCTCGCCCTTGTTCCCAGATTTTTTCGATCTCCGCAGGCATGCCGTCGAGCCGGTATTCGCGCGGAATTCCGATCCGCAGGCCTTTCACCGATTTACCCACAGCCGCCTCATATTCGGGCACCGGCAGGTCAGCGCATGTCGTATCCTTCGGATCAGGACCGGCCATCGAACGCAGAAGGATCGCGGCGTCGCGGACCGTGCGGGTGAACGATCCCGCCTGATCGAGCGATGATGCGAAGGCGACAATCCCCCACCGCGAGCAGCGGCCGTAAGTCGGCTTCATGCCGACGGTGCCCGTGAAGGCGGCCGGCTGGCGGATCGAGCCGCCAGTATCCGTACCGGTGGCGCCAAGACAAAGCCATGCGGCAACTGCGGCGGCTGAACCTCCCGACGAACCGCCCGGCGTCAGCGGCGTGTTCGAGCCCCGGCGGCGCCACGGTGAATTCACCGGACCGAAGTACGAAGTCTCGTTGGAAGAGCCCATCGCGAATTCGTCGCAGTTGGTCTTGCCGAGCAACACTGCTCCGTCGCGCCAGAGCCGCGAGGTCACGGTCGATTCGTAAGTCGGGATGAAATTGTCCAGAATGTGCGAGCACGCTGTCGAACGCACGTCCGCCGTGCAGAACATGTCCTTGACGGCGAGCGGAATTCCTTCCAACGGCCCGGCCTTCTTCTGCGCGATGCGAGCGTCGGAAGCTTTTGCCATTTCGGCGGCGCGCTCGAGCGTTTCGAGCACGAACGCATTGAGCGCGCGCGCCTTCCCGATCGAGGCCTGGTGCGAAGCGGTCAACTCCACCGCGGAGAACGATCTTTTCTTCAGGCCGTCCCGCGCCTCGGCCAAAGTGAGCGAGGTCAGGTCAGTCACGACGCGGGCTCGTCCACGATTGTTTCACTCGTCTTGCGCTTGGACGGTTCGGTCGGCATATCGCAAACAAAGCCAGGTTCGTTCACGCAGGCGGTCTCGCTCTTCGCGGCGCGTTCCGCCTCCAGCGCGTCGATCATGCTCCAATATCCAAGCTCGCACGCGATACACATCGCTCACTCCGTCATGGCCGGACTTTTTCCGGCCATCCACGTCTTGCCGCACGAGATCCCCGGGTCTCGCGATGTTCGCCCGGCGATGGTGGAACGATGCGCTACGCCCATCATTCGACCACCTTGGGCACGAGGAAATAATTATCTTCCGTTGCTGGCGCATTCTTGACGATGTCTTCCGGGATGCCGCCCTCGGTCACCACGTCGGCTCTTTTCTTCATCGTCATCGGCGTCACAGAGGTCATAGGTTCGACCCCGTCCACATTGACTTCCGACAGTTGCTCGACAAAAGCCAGTATCGCATTGAGTTCATTGCCGAGATGCTCAATCTCTTTCTCAGCCACGGCGATGCGGGCGAGATGGGCGATGCGGCGGACGGTATCAGCATCGACGGACATGGAATTTCCCGAAAAGGCGTCTGGGTGCTTGCGGCAGCCCTATAGCAGAGGCCCTTTCAGCACGACAACTATGCTCGCGCGCGCAGGCGATTTTGCGCGTCCTGCACGAGTAGTCCCATCAACTCAGCTGCCGGAATTTCGCGACTGAGATTGGCTCCCTGGCCTGCCAGCATCGGGGAAAAGTCGCCGGACCCCTGGGCTTGCGCGCTTGAATGCAACGGCGCCAGCGCTCCGGCGGCGAGCGGAAACTCCGGAACAATCCGGCTGATCGGGCCAAGCTCGCGTGTGGCGCGATTGACAAGCGCGCGGGCCGGCCGGCCGCTAAAGACATTGGTGAGCACCGTACTGTCGTGACGCGCCATTCGCAACGCCGCGCGGTGTGGCGGCAGGATCGTTGATTCCGGGCACAGCAGGAATGCCGTGCCGAGCTGGACAGCCGCTGCACCGAGAGCAAACGCTGCGACAATGCCGCGGCCATCCGCGATGCCCCCGCTTGCAATCACCGGCACATTCACGGCGTCGATGATCTGCGGGACCAGCGTGAACAGGCCAACCTGCGTTGCAAGGTCGTCGCTAAGGAACATTCCGCGGTGCCCGCCGGCTTCCAGTCTCTGTGCGACTATGGCGTCGCAGCCATTTTTTTCCAGGAAGCGCGCTTCGGCCACTGTCGTTGCAGAGCAGATTACCTTTGAGCCTAACTCGCGTATCCTTTTGACGACTTCCGCATCCGGCAATCCATACTGAAAGCTCAGCACTTCCGGCTTGAGCTGTTCAATGACGGCGCACATTGCAGAATTGAACGGGAGCCGGTTGGTCACA
>DASXST010000085.1:0-3035 GCA_036505835.1 Pseudolabrys sp.
GGGGAAATGTGCTTCCAAGCGATGCGATAGGCCGAGGCGTATAGCTCAATATTTCGCGCAGTTGTTCTTTTCGGCCTTCCCGCCGTTCGCCTCTTCGGCTTTGACGCAGTTATTTTCTTCGATTTTCGCGCAGTCATCGCCCGTGAAAACGCGGTTGCTTTGCGTCAGGTTTCACCATCAAAGCCTGCTCGGAAGCTATCCGGCGCGGCAAGCGCGTTGAAGCTGAAAAGGCCGTAAAGCGCCCTGCCCTATATTGGACACCAGTTGGACATAGCTAGGAAAGATGCCGTTTTACTGGACTTTTTGATGGTTAATATGTCTCAGTAAAGGCCACGTCCGCTCATATAGCCGGTTCCGCCATCATAGCGCGGCGACATGAAGGCCGAAACCGCTGATGTGTTGGAATAAACAGCAGAACGATCTCGCATGGCCGCTGCGGCAGCCCTCGGTCGGGCGGCAGCTGCGAGCTCTGTCGTCGATGGCAAAGCATCGCTGTCAGGCGTCTCGCGCGCGTCCTCGCCTAGCCGGTAAGGCCGGTCTGGCGGCGATGGAATTTCGGTCACGGAGAATTTTGCGCCAGAGCGGCCGTCGAAATATGCGGGCGCTAAGAGTTTATTGGCGCTTAGCTGCACGACCGGCGCAGAGCCGCCTTCACGCAACGTTGCCATCAGTTTGCGGTCATCCGACCCTTGCAACGGGGCGTGGCCGACATACTCCACCCTCACGCGAGTGACACCGTGTGCGTGAAAGCCGAGGAGCTCTGCTGTCTTGACCGACACGTCGATGAGACGATCGCGAGCATATGGCCCACGATCGTTGACGCGTACGACAATCGAGCGGCTGTTGGACAAATTCGTCACACGCACGTAGGACGGCAGTGGCACCGTTGGATGCGCGGCCGAGATCGAATTCATGTCGAAGATTTCCCCGTTGGCCGTGTAACGGCCATGGAAATCGTTGCCATACCAGGAGGCCATGCCCTCCGCACTGTAGTTGACGTTTTCTTCGGGGACGTAAACCCGTCCGCCTACCATGTAAGGCTGACCGAGACGATACACGCCGCCGCCCTTCGGCACCGGCTGGCCCGGCTCGACGACCCGCGGACTGGCTGCAACCCCGTAGCGCGGCTCGATCTTTCCAGCCACTCGGCCATTCGAACAATTGGCAAGTGCCAGACAGCTCAGGCCCAGGATGAAAAGGCGCCCGACCTCGCCAATTCTTTGATCAGCCCCGAAACAATGCATCCCGCATTAGTCCCCGATCGGAAGCCGATAGAATACCGCCTTGCGATCCTGTCGGGAACCACGTGCGCGCCAGCTGGTAAACAGTTAGTTCCCAGCCCCTTCGGCGGCATCCGATTGCGGGCGGGATAGTCAATGCTGCGGCCGGCTGCAAGCTTCGGCGAGGATTCGTCTATCGCTCGCGGGAGAGCAGGCTGCTGCCACTCTTTGGCCTGCTCAAGCCGCCGGACACTGACGACCTTCGCAGCGTGCCCTCGTAGCTTATGCCAATGCGAAAATCTCGCGTGCACGCCAGCGTGCAGAAGCGTCGCGTGTTGCCGTGGAGAAATTCGAACCTCTTGGGGAGGTCATAGGCGCGCGGCAATTCGAGGCCCGCGCCACCGGCAGACAGATCGACAACCTGACATTCCCGCGAAAGACAACGTCGATCCGGTTGGTCTGGTTTCGGTAAAAAAATACCTGGCGTCGCCGATCGGAACTTTCCGCGTTTTGGAAGCTTGGAAACATAAACGTAGTGTTCCATGATCAAACCGGGACTCGATGGATCTGACCATTACGCAAAGGCCATTATTGGCTTACGAATGTCATGCTCGATGGCGGCAAGTTCGGACCCGTAAGGCTTGCCCGCCGCGAAATGCCGGTTCGAAAAGAATCCCCGTCCCGACGCCTCCATAAGCTACGTCTTATGGGGGCGGCCCTCGACGTTCGGCGTTAGCCCCGAGTTCAATGGCTGGTGTGCGGTATACGCCGATGAGCCCGCACCTGGCGGAATCGACCCTTCTTTGACGGTCTTCCAAACCGAATGCTGCGGTGCAGTGTTACTGCACGCTGGCGAGCCGACTCATTCATAACATTCACGGGCGCCGCGTTTAACGCGGCATGAAACGCCTCGGGTTAGTCTGCTGAAAAACCGATTACAGGAGACTGTGATGGATGCTCCAACAGCCGCGGCCGCTGCCGAGACATTAAATGAGCCCGAAATGGCGGAAGAAATTTGCAAATCGCTGGAGCAAACGATTCTGAAGTATTTCCCGCAGGCCGGGTTTGGATCAGATCGGCCAAAGGCATCGTCGGTCCCCTTGGTTCCTCACCGGCAGGAGAAGGCGTGAGCCCATGCTAGTGCTTTTATTTAATGTCCTCTCGGTGAACCGCCGGCCACGCCCGGCAGCGATGGTGCAAGGCTAAACCATCTGCCGGAGGCGCCCGATTTCCTCGCGCCAGCCTGCGATGAGTCGATCGTACTCCGGATTTTCTCCCGCCTCGCGGACGCGACGCTTGCGGAACGCGAGCTCGTGCTGCGCATTCACCAGCGCCGCCGACACGCGGGGCTGCAACCGGTCGATGCGTCTAGTGCGGAATATGCGATCGCCGACAATGTCGCGGTACTCGTCCGCGCTCACCGTGCGGCCAACTTCATCGGCCAACTCGTCTCGGATCACGCTGCGCTCCCACACCCCGCTGCGCCACAGCGCAATCGCCAGTATCAAAAGGAATGGCAGGAAGATCACGAGCTGAAGCAAGCTGCTGCTGACGAATGTTTCGACAAAGCCCATGTTGGGAAACGGTTCACTCCGCGCCGCAGGCTCGCCGGCGGCAGCGCTCTCCAACGCTGCGACGAGCGGCAGGACGTTGTAGAGCATGTGCGCCACGATCGCGAGCGTCAATCCGGCAAGCGGCGCGAGCACGCGCAGCCACCTGTATTGAGTCTGGGTCGCGAAGCCAACGAACGCACCGAACATGGCGGTGAACATCGCGTGCCCGCCAAGTCCGAACAGCGCGTAACGGGCGCCGAGC
>DASXST010000086.1:0-16799 GCA_036505835.1 Pseudolabrys sp.
GTCAAAACGGAGGCCTGACGACCACCAGCGCAGAATCAGCGTCTGGAAAGCGGGATAGAGCAGGGCACCCAGCGTGATGCTGATGCCTGCCATCAGCATGGCGAAGACAACGACGCTGCCCAGGCCCGGATTGCCGCCTTCAATCTTGCCCATAACGTCATCGCCGCCCTGCGCGAGCGCATCAAGCAGCGCTTGCCAGTCCAGGCCAACGAAATCCCTGACGGCTAGCGCGAGCGGCGCAAAAAACAGCAGCCACATCGGCAACCCGCGCAGAAGCAAGACGAAGCCCGACGCCTCGAAACGGCCGGCAAGATCGCCGTAGAACGTATTTTTCATCTTATAGCGTTCGAGGCTTGCCAGCTGGAACGGATAAGCAAGGCCGAAAGTCACTACAGTCACGATCCACCACGCGACTGCGCGGAAAGCGTAGGCCCAGGCCGAGCCTTTCTGATGAAAGCGCAGGCCGCGATAAACCGTTCGTGTGAGGCGATAGCGCCGAGCCCGATAGATGGCGTATTGCCCGAGTACGGCGAGCGCGGCAAAGGCGATCAGCCCGGATAATTGCCCGAGGAGCGCCAGATCGAGTGCCGCCAAAAAGAATGCGGTGTAGATCGGAATAAGCAAGGCAATTGCGATGAGAAAACCAAGCAAGAGCTCTAGCGCCGTGCCGCTATATTCGAGTGCCTCGCCGGCGATTTCGGTATTCGACCAAAGAAACCGGCGGATATCGGTCACCAGCCAGAAGCGGTATATGCCGAGCGTGACCATCAAAAGCGCGGCACCCCGAATGAGCAATCGCCAATAGGATTGGCGCTGCCCAAGGAATCGCACGCCGCCGCTCGTGGCGATCCCGCTTGCATCGAAACTGGCCATGGTCTGCAGGAATAATGGCTCGCCGGGATGCAGGCAAATGTCGTTCAGGGCGGGCGTTTTGCTGCCGTGGCCGGGCCGCACCGCGCCTTCATAAATGAGAAACCACCCGAAGGTGAGCGGGAATCAAGCCACCAGCTGAGCAACTGTTGTGGAGGTCTCCAGCTGCGCCCGGACGGCGTCCGCGGTCATTGGCTGGCCGAACAGGTGACCCTGTCCCTCATGGCAGCCGTGTGTCCTGACCTGCTTCATCTGCTCTTCTGTCTCGATACCTTCCGCGACCACGACCTTGTCGAGGCGCGCGCCGAGACGGGCAACCGGCGCCGATGATTGCCTGGGCATCACGTTCTTCCCCGAGGCCGGCAATAAACGACTGGTCGATCTTGATCTCCTGGAAGGGAAACTTGCGCAGGTAATTGAGTGAAGAATACCCAGTGTCGAAATCGTCGAGCGAAATGCCGACGCCGAGATTCTTGAGCTGCTCCATCGCTGCCAGCGTTCCGTCGTTGTCTTCAAGCAGCAGGCGTTCGGTGACTTCGAGCTCCAGGCGTCGGCTGCTACTGTTTTTTGCCAACCACATCAGTCGATTTGAACAAAGAAAGGGCCAAGGTGATGGTGATGGCCTTGGCCCCGAACCGCCTGTCGGTGGGAAGCGTCCCCAAAGGGTAGGGGGTATCACCCGGCTGCTAGACTAATCCATAAGTACTCTGGCGGTTCGCTTACCTATCAGCCATCGAAACACCAGCTCGCAACCTTCCGAAAAATGAAATTTAACGCCAGCATCGTGACCATAAACGCAAGGACTACCGAGCCATCCACCGCGCTCAGGCGATAATAGTCGCCGGCGACAAAAATTGCGGCTCCGATAGCGATGACGACCGCAACAAAGTCGATCAGTAATCCAGTAACCCAACCGACCAGCCGCTCTAGGTCAGCAACGCGCTTTTCCAATTCTTTCACTCTGCGATGTTCCAAACTGTCAGTAATCATGGACACTCCTGACCGAGGACGGAACTCTATAAATGCCGAGAGATGTAGAAAACCAATTAAATTTGACACAGCGGTTGACATATCCACAGTCAGCGGTGCGCGAGTCGGCATGAAGTTCCGCGCAGTCTGTTCGCAGACCGGACCCATGCCACTGGCTACAGCACCCTCGGCAGGTCATGAAAGCGAGCGCCGCATTGGATTGACCCAAACTTGACTCAACATCCCGTATAGCGCCGAAGACGAGATGACGGGCCTAGTAGCCCGCATTGGCGAGACCAGGATCGGGATATACGGCACGCCGCGATGCGTCCATCGTGCGTTGCCTACTAAGGCGCTGCTGCTCTGTGATTTTTGCGGAGGGCTGCAACACCAACATCTGGTGCGGGGTGATAGGGAAACCGCCAACTTGATACTGCGGGGTCTGTTGGGCAGTAGCCCGGCTCGTTCCATTGAGGATGACAACTGCTGCAGTCAAGGCAGCCCCAGTCACAATCAAGATTTGCTTTTTCATGGATCGCCCCCGTGTTGGGAGTGAAACCACTGCTCTTCGTTTCTAACCCGCCTTGCAGATTCTTGGAGTTGGACCTTGGGCCAATGCCACGCCGTCGATACCAGGATGAATGATTTTGGGTGCGCGGTGTTATTTCAAATACGACCAGAGGAGGCTTGCAGATACGCTTTGTGAGCAAGGTTTCGGTGGTGCTCGTTATGGTGCCGGTGCTGTTTCAGGCAACCGGCGATAGTGCTCTCGGTGCCTCCAATTGCGGCTTCCTTACCATCGAGCAGTGCAGAGCAACCGTCAGCGGCATCGGTGGATTTTGCGTGCCCAATTAATTTTACAATCCTCAAAGTGCTGATAAAGGCGGCCACAAACGACAAGAGGTACGCGCCTATACGATGCCTTACGATCCTTATCCGTGGTGCGCCCCTGTATTCGGACCCCGGGGGGAATTAAAACTCGGGGAAATCTTATTAAAACGTCCCGTCAATAGCGCGAGTGGCAGCGGGAGCCTCGGGGTTTTCGAGATTTAGCTCGTACACAGCCTGTCGAGTGTTTGGAGTACCGACATAATCTCCTGACCGAGCTTGTCGTTTTCCGAATCGATGTACTGAAGCCCGTCGATCAGTGCGGCATATTCGGGGCCGAGGGTTTTTTCCAATGTGTCAATTTTCTCGAACAATTCGTCGACCATTTCGGTGTCGTTCTTCTCGTAGGCCGGTCCTATCTGCTCACTGAGTTTCCGTATATCGCAATAGGCTTGGGCCTTAGCTTGGTCGCCGCTGATAATTGTCACGACCCTTTGTGCGTCACCCTTGGTTACCATCGGGTATTGAGCCTGTGCGCACACGGACATGGCGGCGGTCAGCAAAATGGCAACAACTAACTTTCGGTTCATTGGAACGACCATCGGTGCCCTAAGAACAAGAGCCGCAGCTCTGCCATCTGCGGCTCGGGCTTCCATCCGGGGGTTTGAAGTCGGGCGGTTGCTTGGCAAAAAGCTACCGCGTCACCCGCTACAGGAAAATAAAATTCAAATTAAAACGTCCCATCCACAGCGCGAGTGGCCGCCGGTGCCTTCGGATTTTTGACTTTTATCCACGTTCTCGACGGGCCGGAGCGATAAACTGATGTGAGGCTTGGACACGATGCCTTCCAATCCCAGATCGCACACGGCCTCACCAGCGCGCCATTGGAGGTCGCCGCTGCTTCTTTGAGCTGCGCGCGATTCATGGCGCCCACGCCCGGCAGGTCGCGCTCGATTACATAGCGTTTCATTGGTCTTACTCCGTGGTGATATCTACAGATGCAAAATCATTCGTTCGGCGCAGATAGACCAGATGTCATTATTGGCAATATAGATAGGCGATCATGACAAGCGGTCTAGCCCGTAAAAATGCATAACCCCAGCGCCACCATGCCGCGGCGTTGGGCCCAACTCGGGCAGTCTCCCGCCTGCGATCCGTGGTTAGACTTCGAGCTTCTGCCTGCGAAATCGTTCCTGCCGATGTCCCCCTGTTGCCGCGCCTTCTTGCTTTTGCTGCCTGTGCTGTTCGTTTATGGCACGCAGGCCTTTGCCCAAGACAAGGGGTCCTTCGCGAGTCCTTCCGCCGCTTGCCTTGCTTTCAATAAGGGATTGTCACTCGGCGCGCCGCTTCCCCGCACGAAAACCAAGCTGGAAGCAGGCCAAACGCTCAAAATTGTCGCGCTCGGCTCCTCCTCCACGACCGGTTTTGGAATCCTCAGCGCCGGAGGCGCCTTTCCCGATGTGATGAAACAGGAGTTGGTCCGGTTGCGCCCCACCGCAAGGATCGAGCTGATCAATAGCGGGCGCATTATGGAGAACATCCCGGACAACATCGCCCGCCTTGACAATGATGTCTTACGTCACAAGCCCGATCTCGTGGTCTGGCAACTTGGAAGCAACGATGCGGTTTGGCGCGGCATTGCCGAGAATGCCAAGGAAATGCTCACCGACGCCGTGAAACGACTCAAAGCCGCAAACGCCGACGTCATCCTCGTGGATTTGCAATATGCTCCACTTGTATTGCTCACGAGCCGCCATATCCGGATGGAAAAAATCATCAGCGATGTGTCGCGAGAACAGAGGATCGGGCAATTTCCAAGATTTGTACTGATGAAGCGCGCTATCGATGGCGGCGTGAGGGGTCTCGTTGGATTGGACGGTCTGCACAAGTCCGCCGAAGGTCACCGCTGCATCGGCGTCGCGCTTGCGCAAATGATCGACGACGCCGTTCGTTAGCGCAAGACAGCTGTCATCACGACGGGCAGTCTCACTCAGCTGCCTGCACGGTCGGCAATCGATAGTCCTTAAACTGCTGCCTCAACACAAGTTTCTGGATCTTGCCGGTCGCCGTGTGCGGAATTTCGTCCACGAAGACTACGTCATCCGGCATCCACCACTTCGCGATCTTGCCTTGCATGAAGCCGAGGATTTCCTCCTTGCTGGCGGTTTCGTCCTTCTTGAGCACAATCACGAGCAGCGGTCGCTCGTCCCATTTCGGGTGAGACACGCCGATCACGGCTGCCTCGGCCACCTTGGGGTGACCAACCGCGAGATTTTCGAGATCGATGGAAGAAATCCATTCGCCGCCCGACTTGATCACATCCTTGGCCCGGTCAGTGATCTGCATGTAGCCGCATGGGTCCAGGGTGGCCACGTCGCCTGTGTCGAACCAGCCATCCTTTTCGAATGCCGGGTCGCGATCGACCTTGTAATACCCCTTCGCGACCGCCGGCCCGCGCACCTTCAGGCGACCGAACGTCTTGCCGTCCCACGGTAGCGGCCTGTCATTATCATCAGTGATCTTCATTTCAACGCCGAATGGTGGGTGACCTTGCTTCATCTGGAGGTTAAGGCGTTCGTCACCGGTGAGCTCCAAGTATTCGGGCTTTATCGTGCAGAGCGAGCCGAGCGGACTCATTTCGGTCATGCCCCAGGCATGCACGACTTCAACACCGTATTTGTCCTGGAAAGTTTTGGTCATGGCGCGCGGACACGCCGAGCCGCCAATCACGACGCGCTTGAGATACGGCAGCTGGGCGCCGGTCTTCTCCAGATCTTGCAGCAGCATGAGCCAGATTGTCGGCACAGCTGCTGTGAAGGTGACCTTGTAGGTGTTGAGCAGCTCGTAGATCGAAGGGCCATCGAGCTTCGCGCCCGGCAGCACCATCGTGGCTCCGACCATCGGCGAGGAAAAGGCAAGCGACCAGCCGTTGGCATGGAACAGCGGCACGACCGGCAAGATGATGTCGCGCGACGACAAGCCCTTGCAGTCCGGCATCGCCGCCATGAAGGCGTGCAACACATTGGAACGATGCGAATAGAGCACGCCCTTCGGATGTCCGGTGGTGCCGGACGTGTAGCACATGCCCGCCGCCGTGTTCTCGTCGAACGACCTCCATTCGAAATCGCCGTTTACTTCGCCGATCCACTCTTCATAAGGCATCGCATTTTTCAACGTCGTATTTGGCATGTGCGCTGAGTCGGTCAGAACAATGTAGCGCTCGACGCTCGGCAGCTTGTCGGCTACCTTTTCCAAGAGCGGCACGAAAGTCAGATCGGTCATCATGATCCGGTCGGCGGCATGATTCACGATCCAGGCGATTTGCTCAGGAAACAGGCGAGGATTGACCGTGTGATAGATCGCGCCAATGCCGAGAATGCCATACCAGGTTTCAATGTGGCGCCAGGTGTTCCACGCAAGTGTTGCAACCCGATCACCCAGCTTGATGCCGTCTTTGTCCAGCCGCTTCGCAACCTTCAGTGCGCGGCCGCGCATTTCG
Organism: Pseudolabrys sp.; assembly: GCA_036505835.1. GTDB lineage: Bacteria > Pseudomonadota > Alphaproteobacteria > Rhizobiales > Xanthobacteraceae > Pseudolabrys. Next base: position 6,167 of record DASXST010000086.1, read on the forward strand.
GCATAGTTGGTCGTGTGGATCGGACCCTCAACCGAGCGCGTGATGATCTTCCGCTCGCCGTGATATCTGGCGGCATGGTCGATAATGCGATGGCACAGCAACGGCCAATCCTGCATCAGGCCGAGCATGGCATTCCCCTCTCTATGGGCGCGGTCCCGTTCGAAACTTTCGGGATCGTGCGCCGTTATACAGGTTCCGGACCGGCGCCCCTCGCCAGTCATGCCTAAGGTTAGCCCGAGCGCCGACGGGCGCAACGGTTTTCGTTATGAGCGACGGTACTGCACCAAATTCGAGTCTCTCGCGTGAATTAGTATCGCGACGCGGGCGGGGTCTGCTGTTGTGGCGTCTGCTGTTAGCGTTATTGTGTCTGACGGGAGTCGGCGGAGGGGGGGGTCGGCAGAAGACGTTCCGCTGCCCAGGTCACGTCCGTTAGTCTGGGTAGAGCCGCACACATTCCGCGAGGCCGCCGGGCCGGACTTCAATTCAAACCAGGTCACGAACGCGCCGACGGAATGCAATCAACGGCTGCAGGCCATCGCCGTTATCGACCTGCTGCCCCGGCTGATCGGGCCTGACGCGTGCGGCGGCGGTGACATCGTGCGGCTCCAGGCAGTCATACCTGCCGGCAACGGTTCACGCATCGAGCTCAGGCCGGCTCCGATATTGCGCTGCGCGTTTGCGGCGGCTGTGGCCGGCTGGCTGCGCGACGAGGCCGCAACACAGGCGGACAAGCTCGGCGCACCTTTGCGCGTCGTGGAAACCTATGATGCTTTCGAATGCCGTGGTCGTAATCACGTGGCAGGCGCCAAGATCAGCGAGCACGGAAAGGCCAACGCTGTCGACCTGCGCTCGTTCACTCTTGCCGATGGACGAACCCTGGGCCTGACAGATGTAAAGGCCGCGAAAGAATTCCGTGATGACATGCGTGACAGTGCCTGCCGTCGTTTCACGACGGTGCTCGGACCGGGCTCCGATAGCTACCACGAGAGCCATATCCATCTTGATCTGATCGAACGCCGGAATGGCTTCCGCATGTGTCAGTGGGAGGTGAGGACGCCAAAGCCTGAGGTCACCGCTCAAGCTAGCGCCCAAGGCACTTCCCAAGGCAGCAACCAAGTCACCGACCAAGTGCCGCTCCCGGTCCCGCGACCGGTCATTGTCGAATCGCGCCCAAGGCATTCACGGAAACTGTAAATGCGGCTGGGAACGGCTTTGCCAATTGCTGGAGCACAAAAGCAAACGGTGCCTTGCGGGCGCCGTTTGCGCTCAGCCTGTTGACGCTCAGCGGAAGCGGAGAATGGTTGAAGCCATTCGCGGATTGGTTGGTGAGTCGCCCTGATGCGGCGCCAAAACCACCACCACCGTGCCCATTTTAACGCGCTTGTACAGGTCGATGACATCCTCGTTGGTCATCCTGATGCAACCGGAGGAAATGGCCTCGCCAATGTATTCCGGCTGATTGGTGCCGTGAATTCGATAGAGGGTGTCCTTGTTGCCTTCATAAAGATACATGGCACGAGCGCCCATCGGGTTCTGCGGGCCGGGGCCGACAAAATTCGGCACGTCCATGCGCTTCTTGATGTCTGCGGTCGGCACCCACGTCGGCCACTCGGTCATGCGGCCGACCTTGGCCACGCCCGAAAACGCCAGCGCTTCCTCGCCGACAGTGACGCCATAGCGGATGGCTTTGCCACCGGGCAGAACGTAATAGAGATAGCGCGCATCGGTATCGATTAAGATCGTGCCGGGTGCTTCCCTGCGGTGATAATCCACAATGTGCCGCTTATAGGGTTCCGGAATCGCCGCCTTTTCGTAAGGCGCCGCCGCCAGCAATTTCCTATCGCGAGGGGTCAGGTTCGCTTCCGACGCTGGTTCGACCGACGACAGCGTGCAGCCACCGAGAATGACGCCGCACCCGAACAAAACGAGCAACAACCCCCGCGCAGCCATTTTCTTCCTCTTTCCCCGGTACGCCGTTTTGGCGCCGCAACAAAAATTTCTGACCCGCAATTAACCTAAAAAATCACGGCGAAGCCATGATTTCCAGCGCGTGCGCTATCACCTTCCTCTGCACCTGTGGCAGGAATGCCGCACCCGGTTCCCCGCGCTGTCACCATCAAAAACGACTTTCGCCGCAAGACCTTAATGAGGAATTTACCATGGCCGTATCTATTCTGTTGGAACAAGGGCAGGCGACGGAAATGTCACAAGACGACACGATTTGTCGCGCAATTCCGCCCTACTGACTCACCACGTTGGGTTCGGTGGGGACGCCGAGGAAGGATCGGAGTTCAGGACAATGACCACGAAAGCAACGGAGCAAAAGCAAGACTCCGCAGGGCAATACACAAACCTCGATAATCGCTACGGGAAGATCGGGATTTCCGCAGTGGCAGCCGCGGTGTGCCACCAAGGCGAACAGCGGAACGTGACCGAGTCTCATCCAGAGCCATACGATCGCGACTGACGCCTCGGGCGCCGGCTGCGGCATTAAAAGGAACAAGTTTCGACATCATCGCGAACTGTGCACGGCCGGCGATCGCCGGCTGTGCTGCAGTGAATTATGTCTTGCGCAAATCCGCGCGATCGGATCATTGAGGGATAACCCGGCCGCGGCATGATCGCGAGGAGATCATGCGCAAGATGGTGATGAATGCTTTCGGTTTACGCTCCGCACGGCACGACACTCGAGCGAATCACCGTCGAGCCTGGATCCCCGCTGTCGGAAAATGCGGTGTGGATCGATATGGTCACCCCTTCCGTCCAGGAAGACAGGGTGGTCGAGCAGTTGCTCGGAATCGCTATCCCGACCCGGGAGGAGATGCAGGAGATCGAAGTCTCAAGCCGCCTCTACGTGGAAAACGGCGCGCGCTACATGACGGCGACATTGATGTGCCAGTCAGACACGCCCGCCCCAAAGACGACGGCTGTGACCTTCATCCTCTCGGGCCATCGCCTCGTCACTGTGCGCTACGACGACCCCCGGCCTTTCGCAATCGTCGAGCACAAGCTCGCGCGCGCTTGCCCGACCAAAATGACAGGCGACGATGTGCTGATGGATCTGCTCGATGCGATCATCGATCGCTCCGCGGACATCCTGGAGCGCGTGGGCGGCGAGGTCGACCAGGTTTCTCACTCGATATTTGAGCCGGAAGAGGGGGTTCAGCAGCCCTCCTACAATGATGTTCTCAAGACCTTGGGTCGCAAGGGCGATCTGACGTCCAAGGTGCGCGAAAGTCTGGTGTCAATCGGGCGCCTGCTGCTGTTCCTGGCCAACGAGGCGGACAATATGAAATGGCCGAAGGACACACGCGCACAGCTGCAGTCGATGCAGCGAGACGTTGTCTCCCTGTCCGATCACGCCAGCTACCTGACCAACAAGATTACGTTCCTCCTCGATGCCATGCTCGGCGTGGTCAATCTGCAGCAGAACAACATCATCAAGATTTTTTCGGTGGCTGCGGTGGTTCTTATGCCGCCCACTCTCGTCGCCTCGATCTACGGCATGAATTTCAAGCACATGCCGGAGCTGGATTGGATCGGCGGCTATCCATTCGCGCTGTTGCTGATGCTGGTGGCTGCCGTGCTGCCGTATCTGTATTTCAAGTGGCGCAAGTGGCTGTGAGGTGCGCAGCGAGGCTTTCATCCTGTTAGTGCCGGGCTGATCCCGGTGACCTCACACGTGCTGTCCGCCGTTGATGTGGATCTCTGCGCCGTTCACGTATGAGCTGGTGTCGGTGCACAGTACGTAGATGATCTTGGCGACTTCGTCCGGCGTACCCAGGCGATGCATAGGGATCTGTTCGACAATCTTCTCAGTACCTGGAGACAGGATGGACGTGTCGATCTCGCCGGGCGCGATCGCATTGACGCGGATGCCAAGCCGTCCGAAATCGCTGGCCATTTCGCGGGTGAGGGCGGCCAGCGCCGCCTTGGACGTCGAATAGGCCGCTCCGGCGAACGGATGCACGCGCGAGCCGGCAATCGACGTCACGTTCACGACCGAGCCCTTGGCGGCCTTGAGCTCATCGACAAGCCCGCGTGCCAGCATGATCGGCGCAAAGAAATTCACCTGGAAAATGTGGTGCCAATCGTCCTTCGTGGTATCGAGCGTGCTCAGTCGCCTGCCGCCTTCGGCCTTGGGCGAGATCGCCGCATTGTTTACCAGTGCGTGCAATTCGCGGCCATTCAGCCGACGCCTGGTCTCGGCGATCGCTTCCAGCGTGCTGGCTTCATCGGCCAGATCGACCTGAATGTGATCCTCGGGACCTGCTTCCCAGGGACAATTCTCCGGGAATGGATGACGGGAGCAGGTGATCACGCGCCAGCCGGCGGCGGAAAAACGTTTGACCGTCGCGTGGCCGATGCCCCGGCTCGCTCCTGTCAGAAGAAGCGTGCGGCGCTGCTGGTTTGTCTGTGAATTCGGCATGCCAACTCTGGAATGGTTCTAGCGTGTGCAGCGGCTCAACCAGCCTAGCTCACGGATAGAGCCGCGTCTTGTTCCATGGCGCGCCCAGGCGATCGCGCTTGAACTCGATCCGGTCATGCAGGCGAAACGGCCGCTCCTGCCAGAACTCGATCGAGAGCGGAACGATCCGATAACCGGACCAATTGCGCGGGCGCGGCACCTCGCCGAGGGCATATTTGGCGGCATAGATCGCCACTGCCTTTTCGAAGGCCAGACGACTTTCGAGCGGCGCCGATTGCTTGCTGGCCCAGGCGCCTATCTGCGCCTGCTTGGGCCGGGTGGCGAAATAGGCGTCGGCCTCTTGGTCGCTGACGCGCTCGACTGTGCCGCGGATGCGGACCTGCCTATTCACAGACTTCCAATAGAACACCAGGGCCGCCTGGGGGTGCGCGTCCAATTCCCGCCCTTTTTGACTGTCCATGTTGGTGTAGAAAACGAACCCACGCTCATCGACGCCCTTGAGCAGCACCATCCGGGCATTGGGAAGACCCCGAGAATCGACGGTGGCAAGCGTCATGGCGGTAGGGTCGCGCGGCTCCTTGGCCGTCGCCTCTGTCAGCCACGCGGTAAATAGCCTCAATGGCTCATCGGCGCTGGTGAAATCACCAGTCGTTAACCAACTCGGGTGTTCAATTGGCGCTGTGTCGGACATCTTCTGGGGTACTTCGCGTGAGGCCCAGTAACAGTCGAGACCGTCGTCTTTATAGTCGATGCGTGTGCAGCCGCCTATGGCGAGGGCTGGCGACGGCAGGTGCTGTTGCATTGTCGCTTGGCACAGGCGGCTGCAGCTTGTCAGGCCCACTCGACTCGCTGTTCGGATCAGACCGCACTGCCTCGATCACGCCTCCGCCCGGCACGAAGGAAGCCGTGCAACTGCCTCCGGACGCCGATCTTGTCTACGCACGCGCTGCTGCCAGCGCGGTGCTCAGCCGAGGCGAGAAGGACACCAGCATGCCGTGGGAAAACCCCAGCACCGGCACCCGTGGCACAGTTACCCCGATCGCAACCGCGTATACCCAGGACGGGCGAACCTGCCGCGATTTTCTGGCGAGCTTCGTGAGCGGCAATTCCCAATCCTGGTTGCAAGGCGAAGCCTGCAAGCAGCAACAGGGCGAATGGGAAGTGCGCACCCTCAAGCCCTGGAGATCGTGAACAAGCCGGTCATCGCTGGCGCGATAAAGCAGGTCCGCGCTCAGGAAACAACGATCCGAGCTTTGCGACCCTGACCCTGCACCGCCCCGGAATTCCAAGCGTTTTCGCGTTGCATCCGTTATGCTGCAACCCCACATTATGGTTCGCAGATATTCTGCGAGCGGGCACAGGACTTCACGGGAGTTTGGACGACAATGCGCGACCCCTACGAGGTGCTGGGGGTTTCAAAGGGTGCGAGCGAGGCGGACATCAAGAGCGCTTTTCGCCGGCTTGCTAAAAAATTGCACCCGGATGCCAACAAGCACGATCCGAAAGCGGCCACGCACTTCGCCGAACTCAACGCTGCATACGAAGTCGTTGGCGATCCCGACAAGCGCAAGGCATTCGATCGCGGCGAGATCGATGCGGAAGGCAAGCCGCGGTTCCAGGGTTTCGAAGGTTTCGGCGCGCAGCCCGGCAGAGGCGGTTTCCATCCGGGGGGCGGCGGGCATTTCGAAAGTTTCAGCTTTGGTCCGGACGGCTTCCGCCGCTCCAGCAGCGGCGGAGGCGGTGCCGGCTTTGAGGAGCTGCTGCGCGGAATGTTCGGCCGCGGGGGTTCAGCGCGCGGCTTTGGTTCGGCGTACGAAACCGAGGATTTTGCGGCGCCTGCCGGCGGACAGGACTTGCATGCATCGCTGACGATCACGCTCGCCGATGCGGCCAAAGGCACCAAGACGCGCGTGCACTTGCCGACCGGCAAGGACGTCGATGTCAAGATCCCGGCGGGAATCGCAAGTGGCCAGCAGATCCGGCTGAAAGGGCAGGGCTGGCCGAGCGCGAGCGGCAGATCGGGCGATGCGCTGATCACCGTCAACGTGGCGCCGCATCCGCTGTTCAAGCCCGATGGTGCTGACCTGCGCCTGGAGTTGCCGATCACGCTTTACGAAGCAGTTCTTGGAGGAAAGGTACGCATTCCCACGCTCGATAGCGCGTTGGAGCTCGCGATTCCTGCCGGCACGAATTCGGGACGTACATTCCGTCTCCGGGGTAAGGGCCTGAAAGCAAAGAGTGGCGCCGGTGACTTGCTTGCAACTGTCCGGGTCGTGCTGCCCGAGCGTGTCGATGACGACTTCAAAGAGCTTATGAAGACGTGGCGCGATAAGAAGCCCTACGATCCGCGTGGGGAAATGGGGTAACCATTACTCCAAAATCCGTTCATTCCCGATAAGGGGAATCCAGTGCCGCGCGCGGATTACGTCTGACAAGCCCATGCCTGGGTCACCGCTTTCCGCCTTCGCACTCCGTGCTGCTGCGGACCGAAACCCGCCGAAGCTCGCGAAGCGAGCGAAGGCTGGGTCGCAAGGACGAACGGCGGGGTTTGCGCAAAAACTACAACTTCTTGGTGCCTGTCTTGTCGACCTGCTCGTAGGCCGCCTTGGTCACTTTCTCGAGGCGTTCGCGATCGGCGGGGCCGCTGATGACATAAGCGACTTTGTCGTCGATCCAGTAGAACGCAGCAACTTTCTCTCCGCCGGTATATCGTAGCGCCGTCTCCGGCAAATCGGCTTTGGCGCAATACATCGTGAAGCGCTCGCCCGACGGGCTTTCATACATATAAAAAGCCGCAGCGCCGGTAGGACCGGGAAGAAGCCGGCCGCCGACGAGCTTCAGTCCGATCGACTGAAGGTCCGGAACACGCAAATCCTCACCCAGTCGCTTCGACAACCATTGCGTCATGTGCGCGCGCTCGCTGCCGGGCACTTCGACGGGATGGCGCACCTCGACAACATAGAGCTTGTGCGCGTCAAGCGCCTCGCTGGCGAACACGTCGAAGCGGCTTGGCGCCGCGGCAGAAGCTCCGCGCGCCATCCAGCCCGCCGCCCCGCCGACCACGAAAGCAGCAACCGCTGTTGCCGCAGCCATCGCCGCCCAGGATCGCCCCGCCGCTCGATCCTGACTGAGCACCTGGTCAAGCTTGAGTCGCTGCGGGACCGGCTCGTCGACAGCGGCGCCGAAATGCGCGCGGATACTATCGGCCTGAAGCCTCCAGGACGCGACCAGCGCGGCCTGCTCGGGGTGATCGGCAAGCCACGCCGCCACGGCGTTCATGCGGTCCGGCGGCAGTTCGCCATCCACATAGGCGTGCAGTTCATCCTCGGTTACGGGTGAATTTCGGTCGATCATAGGTTCACCTTCTCTCTCTCTCTTCATTTCACGCGGCGCAGCGCAGGGCGCGCGCCGTCGAGATAATTTTTGATCTGTACGCGTGCACGCGCCAGACGCGACATCACAGTGCCAATCGGCACGCCTTGCACCTCAGCAACTTCGCGGTAGCTAAGGCCTTCCAGCACTACCAGGAGCAAGGCATTGCGCTGATCATCAACCAGCGTCGCGAGCGCACGTTCTATGTCGCGACCGCCGGCTTCCGGTCCGGCAAGATCCGGGGCGTCGTTATCCTCGATCGGCGACAGAGCCGGACGTCGCGCCAGCGACCGGAGTCGATTGCGATTGAGATTGGTCAGGATCGTGTACAGCCAGCCGCGCACGTCGCCCCCATGAAACAGGTGTTCCGAGCGCAATGCGCGCACCAACGTGTCCTGCACCAGATCGTCGGCGATGTCCGTATCGCGCGTGAGAGCTCGGGCATAGCGTCGCAACGCGGGTATCGTCGTCTCAACGTTCTGACGGAACGTGGCCAACTCAGGCCCTCCTTTAATTTCAGCGGTGCGAACAAGACCCGATCGCGCCTGAACGCAGGTCCACGGGACACGGTCGGCGTCCTCGCTGTCAAAACCCCGCCGTCTCGATCATATTCCCGAAAATGAATTGAAATAACAACGACAAACGCCTTAACGGGCCCTTTGCTTGCTGGTCAAAAAACCCTGTGCCATAGGAGGCAGCAGCGTTAACCAGCCAAGACAGGAACGGCATGCCGGAAGTTTCGGGGCTTATGCGTGGCAAGCGCGGGCTGATCATGGGTGTCGCGAACAACCGATCGATCGCCTGGGGCATTGCTCGCGCATGCCGCGATCAGGGCGCCGACCTTGCTTTCACGTATCAGGGTGACGCGCTGAAAAAGCGCGTCGAGCCGCTCGCCGAGGAGGTCGACGGGCTCGTCGTCGGCCATTGCGATGTTATAGAGCCAAGCTCGATCGACGCGGTGTTCGCGGCGGTCCAATCAGCCTGGGGATCGCTCGATTTTCTGCTCCACGCGATAGCTTACTCCGACAAGGATCAACTCGACGGCCGCTACATCGAGACCACTGAGGACAATTTCATCAAGACTATGGTCGTGAGCTGCTATTCGTTCACTGCGCTCGCCCAACGCGCCGAAAAACTGATGACCAACGGCGGGTCCCTGCTGACAATGAGCTATTACGGCGCCGAAAAATGGATGCCACACTATAACGTGATGGGGCTTGCCAAAGCGGCGCTCGAGTGCTCGGTGCGATACCTCGCTGCCGATCTTGGGGTCAAGAACATACGAGTCAATGCGATATCCGCCGGGCCGTTGAAAACCCTCGCTGCGGCAGGAATCGGCGATTTTCGCTACATTCTGAAATGGAACGAATTTAACACGCCGCTGCGGCGCAACCTGACCTTGGAGGACGTCGGTAAGGCCGGTGTCTATTTCCTTTCCGACATGTCGAGCGGCGTCACTGGCGAAATCCATCACGTGGATGCGGGATATCATATTGTAGGAATAAAGAATCCCGACGCGCCAGACATTACACTTGGGAAGGACAGCTAGCGGCGATGCCGCCGCCGACGATCTACTATATCCGTCACGGTGAAACCGATTGGAACGTCGCCGGCCGCCTGCAGGGTCGTCACGACGTGCCGCTAAACGCTCGCGGCCGCGCGCAAGCCAATCACTGCGGGAATATTCTGCGCGATCTGTTCGCCCAGATCGGGCGACATCCGGCGGATTTCGACTATGTATCAAGTCCGCTTGGCCGCGCGTGCGAAACCATGGCGCTGGTGCGCCCCCCGCTCGGCTTGCCTCCGGAAGGATTCTGCAAAGACCAGTGCCTGGCCGAAATCTCCTTCGGAGAATGGGAAGGTTTCACGATCGCGGAATTGCGCAACCGCGATCCTAAACGCATTGCCACCCGCGAACACGACAAGTGGTATTTTGTGCCGCCGGGCGGAGAAAGTTACGAGTCTGTCTCGCGACGAATGGGCGAATGGTATGTCGGTCTCACGCGCGACACTGTAGCGGTTGCACATGGCGGCCTCACTGCACGTGGGCTTGTCGCCTCTCTCGGCATTGCCAAGCCTGCTGCTACGCCGCTCATCGATATTGCGCAGGGCGTCGTTTATGTGTTCGAGGGCGATTGCCTGAGGCGTCTCGCGTAACCGTCGATTGAGAAAAGCAAAACGGCCGGACTTTTGTCCGGCCGTTCGCTAGAAGCGCGGATGCCGCGCTTGAAATCAGAGTCAGGCTGCGATGCGATAGAGAATCTCGGTGTTCTTCTTCGCCTTCGCGCTCTTCTTCTTCTTAGCTGAGAGGTCGGTCGTGCCGAGTTCGGCGGTCTTCTTCTTCGCCTTCGCGCTCTTCTTCTTCTTGGCCGAGAGGTCGGTCGTGCCGAGGTCGCCCTTCTTCATCTCGTCCTTCTTGGCCTTTTTCCCTTTCTTCTTGGTGGCGGCGGACAGCTCATCGCTCTTGACGATGCCGCTGACTGCCGGTGTCGCGTACGCCGGCAGGCTCACCGAGGTGAGAAAGCCGAGCGCGACAGCAATAGCAGTGATCTTGCGCATTGTGTTTGTCCTCTGAATCGATCGACTCGAATGGCGGGAGCCTTTTCTCCGGTACTGGGAATTCTGAACTCCAGGCAATCCCCCAAACCAAACATCACCTAAATAGCGGATGCTGGTTGGCTCCGCAATGAGAAAACGGAAAAAAGCCTTATTTTTCCGCAGCTTAACGGATGTTCAGCTTGCCACTAATCTTCGTTCAGCGATGTGAATGTCCATTCAGCGCGCTCGCTTTAAGGCTGAATCTAAAAACAAAGATGAAGCACAAAGTGCAAA
>DASXST010000087.1:0-34228 GCA_036505835.1 Pseudolabrys sp.
ATGTCCGCTTTGGGCCAATAAGAGAAGAACGGCACTGCAGCAAAATTCGTCTCCGTCGTGCCAACGGGGACAGGTCCTGCTACTGCGTCGTCGGCCAGCCTCATCCTCGAAATAGACGTAGGCGAGCTTTTACCCGTTGTGATCTTTCACGACAAAGCAAGCGCCAATATCCTCTACAGACCAGGGCGGCAGGAAGCGGGCGCGCGGTCATAGCGGAAAGTGAACTAGTAAAGAGACCACCACAATCGCGATTAGGACGCCCGCTAAAATAGCGATCACTACCTCACGCATGGACGGTTACTGCGGCAAACACGGCACCTGTTCGAGTTGCAGGACAAGACGCAACGCGCGATCACCGCCTCGTCAATGTCTCCGCCGCGAGCGGCCTGGCCGTCAACTCACATCACCTGTCTAGCGGTATACAATTGTAGATCGTCGGCGTTCATCACCGTAGCCTCGTTTATACGGGGCGCTTGACCAATCCTTCGGGTTGTAGTCAGCCCAACCCCAGAACAAAGCAAAAAAAATTAGCCAATGTACTACCTGTCTTGCCGGAAAGACGCAGGACATAACCCCAATTCTTTGATCGACGTGCGATTAAGAAAACCACAGCCACAGCAGCAGCGAGGATTAGGTCCACGAGTAAAGTCTGCATTTTTAAGCACCTCATTTCTGTTTCAGCACGGCCTTATGGCCAACCAATCTATCGGCCTGCGCCATCATGGTATATGACAGACTGTCGTAGGCGGCAGATTTGTTCCGGATAATCGAAGGTGCGACGGAAACACCCCTTGTGGAGTTCTATCGGATGATCCGAAATGGCTTAGGGCTGAAAGCGCCAAACGGAGATGACAATGCGGCTGACCCTCAATACCGATTTCGCGCTGCGCGTCCTCATTCACGTTGGGCTTTGCGGCGACAAGCTAACGAAGATCAACGACATCGCCCAGAGTTTTGGAATCTCGAAGGCGCACTTGATGAAGGTTGTCAACGATCTCGGTCAAAATGGTTATCTCGAAACAGTGCGCGGCCATAACGGCGGAATCCGGCTGATGCGTGAACCGCGCCACATCAATATCGGCCAAGTGGTGCGCGACACCGAGAATCAACTAGGTGTCATTGGCTGCCTTGAGCGCAGAGGTTATTGCCCGATCGAGCGCGCCTGCGTGCTCCGAAGCGCTCTACAAGATGCAACGCAGGCATTTCTGGCGGTTCTGGATGCCTATACTTTGGCTGATTTGATCAAGCCGCAGCGAGCGTTGTCGTCGCTACTGTTTGATCGCCGCGTCTCTTTGCGGCACACCTAACAAACAGGTCCAACCTGGCTCTGTGTAGGCCAGGAAGGCCTCACAGCGGGAGTTAAATCTATATTTCTTCGTTGTGTCTTTTGTGCCCGCTACAGGCTCCTCTTCATAATAGATGTACGCAAGCTTGCCGCCATGATCGCGGACGATGAACGCGCCGTTATCCTCGACCGACCATGGCGGGAAGCGGCGTGCGGGCATGCATCGCTATAGCGCGGCCGGCGTCGCTTGCCGGCTCGCGTTTTATCTACAATGTTAATGGGGCTGCGGGTCTGGAGAATAGTCCAGACGATCTGGCAGTCCAGGTTAATCAGGCAGCGGAAAAACGATCTCAGAAGGGGTCGCGGGTCCGCCCGGAGTCTCGGCAAGGCGAAGCTGGCCGCTCATAGTCCATAAAGGTTCCCTTCTCAAATTTCGTCCTCAAGCTTCTTCTGGACCTTTTGAAGCTCGGCGTTGAGCCGATAGATTACCTTGCGCCGCCCATCAAGCGTTGCTTCAAGTTTATGGCACCAGCCGTAAAGAAAATCGAATTTTTGCTTATCGGTCATGCGTTCCCAGTCTGTCTGGAGTTTAGTCGGCGAAGCGCTAATGAACTTAAGAACCTCCGCTGTGGCCGTTTGCTGTTCCTGCGCCTCGTGCAGTTCGCGGGTGAGCCGCGCGACCTTGGTTTCCTGACCGGAAGCGGAGGAACTGCTATGGCGCACAGCCTTTAGGGTCGTCGCCTTGCGGCTTCGCGCTGTAGCCACTTTGCGGCTTGCTCTGGAGCGCCGTCGCATCGCCCATCCCAAGGCAGGAAACCACGCCGATTTTCAAACTGAGAGTACAGCAGGGATTTGTCGTCCGCGAAAGGGGAAGTTGCACGGCAGCAATTCCATGCGGTCCATTGTCACAGATGGGTCATAAGCGGACATTTGCAGTGCAACAGGCCATGCCTGGTTTGGGCCAGTAGCGGCCATCATAGGCTTCCCGCCGCGAAACTTAGCCACGCCGCGCCGCCTCGATTGCGGCGATGTCGATCTTTCTCATGCCCATCATAGCTTCAAACGCACGCTTTGCTTCATAGCCGCCGGCCGCCAGCGCTTCGGTCAATACACGCGGCGTGATTTGCCACGACACGCCCCACTTGTCTTTGCACCAGCCGCACGCGCTTTCCTGGCCGCCATTATCGACGATGGCGTCCCAATAGCGATCCGTCTCAGCCTGATCGTCAGTGGCGATCTGGAATGAAAAGGCTTCATTATGTTTGAACGCAGGACCGCCGTTGAGGCCGATACAGGAGACCCCAGCAACTTTGAACTCGACTGTCAGCACATCTCCCTTCTTGCCAGATGGATAGTCACTGGGTGCACGGTGGATGGCACCCACCGCGCTGTCGGGAAAGGTTTCGGCATAAAATCGAGCAGCGGCCTCGGCATCGTTATCGTACCAGAGGCAAATTGTGTTCTTTGCCATTGCGTGTCCTTTCGCTCTGAAGCACGCCTGAATTGCTATCCACTCGTTCTAAGATAGGTAGCGAATCGCTGTTCTCCACTGGAAAAAGGCCCATTTTGCGATGGCCATGCACGGCCTCGCTGTCCGCTTCGGGTCAAAAGTGGACATTTCGCAATGACGCGCGGTGCTCCGAAACTGATCTTCCTTCGCGTGTTCGAATAGCAGCCCCGCATCACCAAAAAATCAGGCCCCTCTGAAGGGAAAATGGAGGAGTCCTTCAAGATTGTCACCGGATCAGAGGATATCGGCTTGTTCTGCTTTCCAGCCGATCTCCGTCGGGACCATGATCTCCCGGTCTACAAACGGACAGGTCGGGACTGGACCAACAGGAGTATTCAATGGATCTTCGACGACGCCGATTTCTAGTTCTGACTGCAAGCGCCGCCGCTGTGCCGCTTGCGAGGGCTGCAAAGGCGCAAACCTATCCCGAGCGGCCCGTGCGCGTGATCGTGCCATTTTCGCCTGGCGGCCCAACCGACATCTTTGCCCGGATTGTCGCAGGAAATCTCTCGCGCGGTCTCGGTCAGCAGTTTTACATCGATAACCAACCGGGCGCTGGTGGAAATCTTGGCATGAGGGCCGGAGCGCACGCGGCTTCCGACGGTTACACCGTCGTGGTTGTCAGCACGAGCTACCTCGTCAATCCCAGCCTCTACCCGAAAACTCCCTACGACCCGCTCAGGGATTTTGCTCCCGTCACCTTGGCGGCCACAACTCCCAATGTGCTGTTGGTCCATCCATCGATTCCGGCCAGCAGCGTCCAAGAGCTCATTGCGTTTCTCAAGAAAAATAACGGCAAATACAGCTACGCCCACTCCGGCATCGGCACAACGTCACATCTGTCCGGGGAAATGTTCAGGCATTCTCAAGATCTCGATCTCGTGTCGGTGCCGTTCACGGGCGCGGCGCCAGCCGTTCAGTCGGTGCTCGCCGGTCATACGCCGATTGCCTTCACCGTACTCACGCCCGCCGTTCCACAAGCTAAGGAAGGAAAGTTGCGTGCATTGGCCGTGACGACGCCGAAACGCACGCCAGCGCTGCCTGATGTGATGACGATGGCGGAAGCCGGGCTGCCCGGTCAGGAGTCCGACACGATCTCAGGCGTTGTTGTCCCTGCCCACACGCCAGCGGCCATCGTCGAGCTGCTCCATCGCGAGATCGGCAAGGCGATGGTTGAGCCGGAGGCTGCCCGGAAACTCGCCTCGCTAGGTTTTGATACAATCGACAGCACGCCGGAAGAATTCTCGAGCCGCATCCAGACCGATATCCCCAAATGGGCGAAGGTCATTCAGACCGCCGGAATCAAGGCCGAGTAGATCAGCAAAAGCACAGCGGAGGTATTCGTCGCTCCGCTGCACATGTCCGCTTTGGGTCAAAAGCGGAAGTAAAGACAGTTCGTGAATGTAGCCAGATGAACGCGCGGCATTCAGTATGTCGAGCAAAGTCGACGGCGCGAGATGTTCAAAGCCGTCTGCGAGCTTGGCCTGGAGGGCATCGTCTCAAAGAAGCTCGACGCACCATATAAGTCGAGGCCGTCGAAGTCGTGGCTGAAAATCAAAAATCCGAACTGTCCAAAATGCCCCCACTCGTGGACGGAAGCGCTTGATGTTGACTGAGCCGCAGTGAGCAAACCCGCTGCGGCTCTTTTGTATCTCGCGAGCCATTATCAAGTGCCACCCACGACATAGCGTGCAATCAATGCCAACCCTACGACAATCACAGGCAGACCTATAACAATAGAGAAAACGTAGGTGCCTACGCGGTCGGAGTCGTCAAGCCCGGGCCGGAATGTTGAGTATCTCGCCGCCACAGCGGTAAGCAAAAAATAGGCCCACCCCAATTATTGCAGGCAACACGGTTGCAGCATTCCCGATTAACGGATCTTAAAACCCCCACAACCAGCTGCGATCCTGATCCGACTGTGCCTAACGTCCTGTACCGTCGTTTGGTTTCAAAGCCGAAAATCATGTCAGCTTTACCCCCCGGAGCAGACATTGACGCTACACAAATCAATGTCTGCTAATGGCCTTAGCGGACATCCCCTCGTTCGATCACTCGTAAGCGCGGGAGGACAGGTCTACCGGGTTATTCCTGACGACCGGAGCGCAGATATTCCCGCGTCGCATCGGCGAGGACGTCGCGATGCAGACGCCGGCGATTGCCGAAGATCGCCTGCGCCGCCTCGGCGTCGAGTGTTGCCGTACCGAACCGCTCATAGGCGGCCTTGAGGTCGTCGCCGTCGAAATAGATGAGCCGGCGATCGCCTGAAACTGGCGTGCCGAGCTCCTTTGAGAAATATTGCAGGAAGATCTCGCCTTGCTTCGCCATATAGGGCCCGAGGATCAGCACCCGCAATTCGGTCCATTCCCCAGGCGACAACAGGGCGCGGATCTCCTTCACCGTGCACTCGCAGGCTGCGAGCTGCGCTCTGGCCGCTACCGCCAACACGAGATCGACATCATCGCACACCCCGCGAGTGAAGCCGTGGAGCGCATGCCGCGACGTGGTGCCGGCTTTGAGCAGCGAACCGAGAAACGCCGTCGCCATCGCATGGATGGCGACCGGCCTTGGCAGGATGCCGGCTTCGACCTCCTCATTCGTATCGAGCTCACGCCCGGCGTTCTCGAGCAGCGCCCGATAGCTGACGAGCCGTCCCCTTAGCGACCGCGACAACGGCCCGTCATTCACGGCGTGGAGCAGGCAGAAGATGGCGAGCGGAATATGGCCGAGCGTCTTCATTTTGTTGTAGAGCGGCGGCTCGAGACCGGTGAACTGCCTGACCGGCTCGTCGCTGCGGAACAGCAGCATGACATCGTCCCGAACGACGATCAGACCCCTGCGTTGCTCATGCGCCACCAGCTCGGCCCGCGCCGTCTCATAGATCTGGGCAAAGCGGGCATCGAGCGTCTCCAGAATGGCTCCCATTGTTCTTAGCTCATTATCACTGAGGCTTCGTTGCTGCGCATGATGCAGTGAGAGTAGCCCGAAACATGTCAAACTTTTGCACTTGCAACCGACACGCCGTAGACGGATCAAGCGCGAAGTGGATGACGTCACCCGCGCCCGCCGAATGTTGTTTGCCATTGATATTGACGTTGACACGCTCATTCATTGGCGGGCCAACTAACCCCACTGTCAAACGACCCTCAGCGAGAATCATGGATTGGTTCGGGCTGAAATTGTAAGTGTTTCGAGAGGGAATCATCGCATCTAAAGCGGCTTGAACACTCTCAAGCTTCGCCTGGAGCGCTGCTAGCTGCGAAGTTTGATCGGCAAGCCGAGCGGTGAGTTCGCGAACTTGCGAACGTGATTGCAGGACCAGATCTCTACTGTCGATGATATCTTGATTATCTACCCAACCTCGGTAAATGAAGGCCGCAAACGCCCCGACGACCATAAGCGATACGCTCAACACCATGCCTGGCGCACCGATTATTCGGGCGAATCTTCGGAAGGAATTCACTGACGATCCCCCACCTTCAGCAGCTTGCGGATTTTGTCGTTTCTTTCTATGAGCACGAACCTTAAAAAGCTATCGCGTAAAAAGCCACAGGGGCCAGCAGCGGAGGTTTGGGTGGCTGAAAGCGTATATCCGCGATTGGATCGTGGAAAGTTACGCCCGATCACCCGACAAGAATCTCGTGGCGGCGTTCGCGCACTTGGCGGATGGCGAAGGGAACCCACCAACCGCCGAAAGAATTCCTAGCCTACATGGTGTTCTACGGGTTTGCCTCTTATGAGCGCTGCCCAGCGGGAGGCCATGGGCGCTGCTTCTCATGCTGCACCCTGACATCATGGCTGACCTGCTAGACGAGGTTTTGGCGGCGCCGCCACTCGATGACGCCGATCATGCCACCCTATCGTCGCTAAGGCTGCTTGATGCTGTCGTGAAAGAAGTTTTGCGGCTGATTCCTCCGAACCCGAAGTTCTGTTTCGGGTATTTGCACCATGCAACATCGCTGGCTACGACCTTTACCCGTCAAATCGAATTGTCTTTTTTCCTCATATGACGCATCGGTTGCCGGATATCTACGATGCCCCAATGCGATTCCGCCCGGAGCGGTGGTTCAATATCAATCCATCGCCCTACGAATACCTATCCTTCAGCGCGGGCCCGCGACGCTGTCCCGGATCCTGGTTCGGAACTGATTAAAAAAGTGGCGCTGGTTGCGATCCTTACGCGCTACCGGCTCGAACTTGACCGACGCGGGCGGCTCGACTGGAGATTCGCCGGAATTACTATCCCGAAGGGCGGCGTCTGGTCCGATTCGTGGATCGGGATCGTGTCGCACAAGCGCAGCCCGCTAGGGGCCCGATTTTCGATTTCTTCGAAAGGTCGGCGATGGCATGACCGGGCAAAGTAGTCCACTGAAAAGGCTACCGGACGTTGGCGGCCACTTCTCATCACTGCGATCTTTACAGGAAATGCGTGCCAGTGAGTTGAGGGGCTGCCTTGGCTGGGCGTTG
This sequence comes from Pseudolabrys sp., assembly GCA_036505835.1. Taxonomy (GTDB): domain Bacteria; phylum Pseudomonadota; class Alphaproteobacteria; order Rhizobiales; family Xanthobacteraceae; genus Pseudolabrys. The sequence continues at coordinate 7,263 of DASXST010000087.1, forward strand.
ATCTTGACCGGGGCAATCCGCGTCCGACAGCGGGCCGATGGATGGAACAATCTCGGGCCGCGCAAATCGAAATTGGGCAAGCAGGATATTCCCTTGGCCTCAACCGTTAGCAATGCCTGTCTGTAGAAGGCTTGGACGGCGACCACGAGCCTACCTTGGTACCGCGATTCGGGTTCCATGCATCTTCAGCTGCTCATCAAATGTCTGGGGCGATCGCCCAAGAACCTGCAGACAGTGATGGTCATTCCTAAGTGAGGATGACGTTCGATCTTTATAGCCACTTGTTTGACGACATCGAAGTTGCCGACATGGAGAAAATCGAAGCTGCCATTCGAGCTAGGCAAGGTCTCCTTGCGACATGACTGCGACATGCGGGCAAAAAGACTCGCTGTATCAATTGACCTTTGAGGTTTTGTAAACCGTTGGTCGGGGCTTCAAATCCTTCACCCGGCACCGGAATTTAGGCCGCCGATAGTCACAAAAATATCGCCAAACTCACTGCTTCTCGAGGGGGCGAGGACCTTGTTCGCAGCTTGAGGACTGTGGCAAACTGTGACGTTGGTAATACTTCGGAGATCTAGCATGCCTCAGGGCACCGTAAAGTGGTTCAATCCGACGAAGGGCTACGGCTTCATCCAGCCCCAAGAAGGCGGGAAGGATGTGTTCGTACACATCTCGGCGGTCGAACGCGCCGGACTTAGCACCCTGAACGAAGGACAAACCGTTCAGTATGAACTCGTCGAGAACCGTGGGAAGACGTCCGCGGAGAACCTCAAGGTCAAGTGACCTGAGACATCCGAGCTGACTACTGACTACCGGCTTCTTGGTCTGAAATTGCGCCGCCGAGCTAATCAGCCCGGCGGCTGTTACACTATTGCATGCTATCGCGTGAGCCGCTCGAGTTCCGGGAACGGCGCAAATGCCACTTCCTTGCAAAGCTCGCGCACATCCCTGGGCGTATCGAAAAACCGGTCGAGCTTGCCCGCCACATAGACAGCGGCGCCGTCTTTCGAGCCCTGATATTTGCCATCGCTGTTCCGAGAATTATAGCGCACGCAGGCGACGTATCGGTCGCCGGGCCCGATATATTTGAGTTGCGGCTGCGAGACTGCCGCGCCACGGATTTGCGTTGGATCGTTAAGATAGGTGCGAAGAAACGCCAGCAGGTCCTGGCGATATCCTTGCGGATAGACATTCTGCGCATCCCAGCGAGCCTTCAGTTCGGACGCGCTTGGTTCGATGTCGGTGGCGCAGCCAGCGAGCGCTACCGCGGTAGGCACGACAAGCAACGTCAATGCTCGCTTTCCCTCATTCGGCATTCGCTCGATCCTCGCTTCCGGGCCAATCATACCCGGTAGACGATCGGCCAGCGAGGGCCATGCACTGTGCGCTGAACAAATGTATGCTGACACGCACAAGATAATATTCGGGAGGATGTCATGAGACTCACACGCCGCACAGTTGTGCTTGCGGGTCTAGCCGCGCCACTGGCGGCGCCGGCCGTGGCGCGCGCGCAATCATGGCCATCAGGGCCGGCGCGCATTGTGGTGGCGTATCCCCCGGGAGGATCGACCGACGCAATTATGCGACTGGTTCAACCGGGCTTGCAGCAGCGCCTCGGCGCGACGGTCGTGATCGAAAACCGGTCCGGCGCATCCGGTAGCGTCGGCACGGCCGCGGTCGTCAAATCACCGCCCGACGGCAATACCTGGCTGGCTGTCTTCGACAACCACGCCGCCAATCCGTTCGTGTTGCCTGCCTTGCCATACGACACCGAAAAAGATCTTGACCCCGTTCTGTTGATCGGCACCGCGCCCTACATGATCACTACGGCGGCGGCCAAGCCATACAAAACGCTGGCAGACGTTATTTCTTTCGCCAAGGACAATCCAGGCAAGGTCAGCTACGGCTCGGTTGGCAGCGGCAGCGTTGGACACCTCGCGATGGCGCTGCTGTCGCAGCGCGCCAACGTAAAGTTGACGCATGTCCCCTATCGCGGCGGCGGTCCGGCGATGAACGATGCCGTCGCGGGCCACGTCGAACTTCTTGTCGGCAGCACCGCGCTGTCGATGCCGCAGGTCGAAGCCAAAACAATTCGTCCGATCGTGCAGACCGGAAAAGAGCGCAATCAGTTCATCGCACAGGTGCCCACGGTCGGCGAGAGCGGCTTTCCCGGATTCGAAGCCTATGCCTGGTGGGGCATCTTCGCACCAGCTGGCACGCCGAAACCGATCATCGAGCGCTTCGGAAGCGAGATGGCGGCGACCTTGCGCGAAGAGCGCATTGCAAAGCAGCTTGTCGAAACCCAGCAGGTATCGTTAACCCTCGGCGGCCCCGAGATTCAGCGAGCCTTTCTCAGGAGCCAGATGCAGACCTGGGGCAAGGTGGTGAAGGACAATAGCATCAAGGCCGACCAGAACTGAACATAACGAATAATTGTCCGCGTCCGGTGTTCCTGACCGAGACGCGTGCCGAAAATCCGCCCAGCTCACCTGAGAGACGGGAGATCATGCGCCCAGTTTCCCGCCGTTCGTTCCTGACTTCATCCGCTTTTGCCGCCGCCGCATTTGCTATGCCGGCCGAAGCCAAGGCGCCCTTCGCCGGAACACAAGCTCCAGGTGTCTATCGTCTGAAGCTTGGCGATTTTCAGCTTACCGCGCTGTTCGACGGCGTCTGGTACCTTCCGATCGACGATAAATTTGTGCGCAACGCCGGCGTCGCCGAGGTCAACCAGGCGCTCGCCGCGGCGTTCCTGCCACCGAGCGTGTTGCCGATATCTTTCACCGCATTGCTGGTAAACACAGGGTCGAAGCTGGTGCTCATCGACACCGGGACAGCCGGTCAGATTGTCGACACAGCCGGCAGTATGCTCGAGAACCTCGGGACAGCTGCTGTCGAGCCGCGCGCAATCGACACGATTTTGATCTCGCATTTTCACCCCGATCATATTGACGGCATCAAGACCAAAGACGGCGCAAAGGTCTTCCCCAACGCGGAGATCCTTGTACCCGAGCCGGAGTGGGACTTCTGGATGGATGAGGGGAACATGGCTCCGGCCGAAGGAGCCGTAAAACGCTACTTCCTCAACGCGCATCGCATTTTCAGGGACATCGCACCGGAAGTACGACGGTTCAATCCGGGCGCCGAAGTGGCTCCGGGAATCGTTTCAATCCCCGCCTTCGGGCATACGCCCGGCCATACGGCTTTCGCCATTCATTCCGGCAATCATTCGATGCTGTCGATGAGCGACACGGTACGCAATCCCTATCTGTTTGCCCGCCATCCCGATTGGCAGCCGACTTTCGACATGGACGGGCCGCAGGCGGTCGCGACGCGACGACAAATGCTCGATCGCGTCGTCGCCGACGGCATGCTGGTTCAGGCCTACCATTTCCCCTTCCCCGCATGCGGCCACATGGTCAGGACCACGACGGGCTATGACCTCGTGCCGGTCGAGTGGCAACCGCTGTGACGACGCGCACTTGGTCAGCGCTCCGATCCTCAGAACGTAGCTCCTGCTTTCACAAGGAAAGTTCGTCCTGGCAACGGATATGCATTGTAGCGACCGAAGGTTGCCGAGCTCGCGAACGCATAGTCGAAATACAGGGCGTTGAATAAGTTTTGCATCGAGGCTGACCAGAAAAAATTTTGTACCTGACCGCCGAGCCGGACGTCGACTGTTGTGTGGGCGGGAATGAGCGGTTGGAAATTCGCCTGATCATTGTCCATGCGGCGATCGCCGACATAGCGCAGCACGGCATCGAACACGAGATATTTTTGATAAAGGTCGGCGGACACACCAATGTTAGCCGTCCATGGCGACACCAGCGGAACGTCATTGCCCGCGAAAATCCCTTGGCGAAACGTAGCACGCGTATATGTCACGCCGCCCTTCAGCCTCAGCGTATCGGTAATGGCGTAAGATGCGCTGTTTTCGACGCCGAAGCGGCGCGTCGGATCAAGATTGATGTTCGCCCCGATGGGCGGAAACGGTATGAACAGGATTTCATTATTGAGCTCCATGTCATACACGCTCGATTGCCATTCAAACCCACCGAGGCGTCCGCGGAATCCGCCTTCAATATCGCGCGAGGTCTGCGTCTTCAGATCGAAATTGACCGGAAATGCATTCACGCCGACTCGCTCGTCGACGTTCGGCGTTCGGAAGCTGTGTGCGACCCGGCCGAAAACAGCGAGTACCGGCGAGAGCCGGTGCTCAAATCCGAAATGCAATGCGTAATTCGTCTCTGAATTATCGAGTGGAATTGCCTGTGCATCAAATGCGCCACCTGGGGCCGTCGGGTCAAAGCGATCGCGAGCAGACACACGCGTGGTTTCGAGGCGTCCGCCCCACGATAAGTCCGTGGTCGGCAGAACACCGACAATTTGTTGCGCGTAGATCCCGGTCGATTGTTGCCTGAGATTGTACGTGTGAAATGGCGGGTGGTGAGTTAAACGCTGCGTTTGGCCTCCAGTGTTGAATCGTAATAGTCGACGCCGGTCGTGATCTTCGTCGGAATGCCGAATATCTGACTGTCGATGATCGCGCGCGGCGTAATCGAAGCTGTCGTCATTTCGCGGACATCCGAGGTGTCGAACCCGAATAATGTTGAAAAGGCGGTCTGGTTCTTGCGCCGTAAATTGCCGTCCACGATAAGTTCGACGCCCTGCCCGATAATTCGCGATACGCCAAGCGTCAGGCTTCCGCCAGTCTTGTCAGCAAATGCAGTGGGCGTCGTCGCGCCGCGTCGGTCGGTCACGAGCTGGTTGATTCCCGCCGCCTGGTCCACCAGTCGCGCGCCGGGCAAACCAAGATGCTGGTCATCGCCGGAAATAACTGCCCAAGCCTTGCCCTCATTGCCGGTATAACGCAGGTCACCGATGGCGCTCCGCTCCCGCAACGCGCTGTTGACGCGGTAGCCGTCGGAATTGATCCCGTTGGCGAACACCGATGCCGCAAATGGACCGCTTGAAGCGGCCGCAGAGCCATTTATTTCGCGCTGATTGAATGAACCGAAGCCGCCCTCGATTCGAGCCGTCGGCGGCAAGGCGACCCCGGTTTTCGTGATGATATTGACGACGCCACCGACGGCGCCACCGCCGTACAGGACCGCGCCGCTGTTGCCGCGGCTGATTTCGATGCGTTCGATGCTGTCCTTGGGGATTGTGCTCAGGTCCACGTCAAGAAGATCAATGTCGTTGAGCCGGCGTCCATTGAGCAGAAACAGCGTGTTCGACGATGCCGTCGCGCCAAAGCCGCGAAGATCAACTGTCGTCGTGGCGCCATTGTTACCGCCGGTCGTGCTCCAGGTTTGTACGCCCACCTCTCGCGACAACACATCCTGAATTGTCAAACCGGGCGAGCGAGCGATTTCATCGGCTGTGATAACGCTTGTGGAAGCCCCGACGATTCCGGTGCCGGTGCGGCTCGCCCACACATCGATAACGGGGAGCACCTGCGTTGGTCCTTGCGCGCGCTGCGGATATCATGCACGCGAGCGCGGCGAATATGCCGCAAAGCTTTGCTTTAAGTCCCATGACACACGTTCCTTCGTTTGCGTTCGCACACGCGAACGCATCGGGTGAAGACCAAACCCGATGCGAAGGACGCACTGGTCCACAAAGTGGGCGTGGACCTGTGTGCGGGATGTCGTGGGAGTTTGCTCTCACGGTCTTCGCACCGGCATTGCCGTCACCGCTGCGAAAGACCGCTCCGTATGGACGCCCCGTCCACCGGTTGGGTGACCGTGCTGGCAGGTCTCCTGGCTCGCGGGTCTCCGCCTATTTGGTCCGGCCTTCCCAGTTGCCCAGTGGCCGTGTTGGACCTTAGGCTCGCCGCTCACAGTTGCGGGGGCAGCCACGGCAACCTTCGAATTCGAAATGCTCGAATTCCAAGCGTCCGCGTTCCCTCTTTTGTCCCCGGAATCACCCGGGGAACCAACACCATAAAATGTTCCCTTGAACCTTAGACTTAGTCAAGCGGCCCATCTCAAAAAACGCCGCTTCACGATCGTGTTATTCCTCGGTTGCAGGGACTAGACTCCAATCGCAGATTGTTTTTGTCGTACTCATGGTTAGTCGACCTTTTGTAGGAGAGCTTCCGCCATGACCTTGACCCAAGTTCTTCGTCGCGCCGGTATGTTCGCTGTCGCTGCCTTGCTCGTGACCGCCGTCAGCATCAAGCCCGTGACAGTGTTCGCTATGGGTACCGATAGTCCGCCGCCCTCCGACGACGGTAAGAAGAAAAAGAAGAAAAAGGACCAAAGTGTCATTGAGCAAGAGGAGCAGCAGCTAGCCCAGGAGAAATTCCTGCGCGACTACAGAGCAGCCCGCCAGCTCATTCTTGACGGGCAGTACGAGGCCGGCATTGCGGCCATGCACGCGCTCGGCCGCGATGACCACCCCGATGTCGCCAATTATATCGGCTACGCCAACCGCAAGATGGGCAACTACGACCAGTCCAAGATCTGGTACGAGGCCGCCCTCAAGGCCGATCCAAATCACGTGCGCACCTGGTCTTATTACGGCATGTGGCACATGGAGCAAGGTAATCGGCTCAAGGCGCTGGATAACCTGCAGAAGGTCCAGCTGAGCTGCGGCAACACGAGCTGCGAGGAGTACCGCCAACTTAAGGACGTGATCGACGGCAAGGCGACGTACTAGCCCGCGACCTACGGATCCGAGGAGTCATGCGCGGCCAAGCGCCGGGCATGATGCTATGGGGCCGTCTCTCGTGCGATCCAGGCATGATATTCGGGATCGACATTCTCGACCGGCAACACCATGAAGGCCGGGGTTGTATACGAGTGGAGTTGTCTAACTGTCTCTCTCAGCGGCTCGGCCATAGAAGCGCGGCTTTTGATCAGCATCACGACCTCCTCGGCCCGCTCGATTTTTCCCTCCCACCAGTAATGCGAAATCATGCCCGGCAGGATATTGACGCAAGCCGCGAGCCGCCGCTCCACGATCGACCGCCCTGCCCGCTCCGCCTCGACAATCGATGGCCAAGTCGTATAGACGAGCACCGCACGTTCCATTGGCAAGTCCCTTGAATGAGCCAACAGGTCAAGCCTTTTCAGCACATTGCCCTGGTCGCCAGCCAGACTCCGGAAGCGCGCGAGGCCTGCGCGCGGCTCGAAAAGCGCTACGGCAATGCCGATCCCGCCAAAGCCGATGTGATCGTCGCGCTCGGTGGCGACGGGCTGATGTTGCAGACCCTGCACAAGTTCATGAATTCCGGCAAGCCGATCTACGGCATGCACCGCGGCACCGTCGGGTTCCTCATGAACGAATTTTTCGAGGAAAAGCTGGTTGAGCGGCTCGCAAACGCTCATATCACGGTCATTCACCCCCTGGTCATGCGCGCCCGCGACGCGCAAGGGCGCGTCCACGAGCATCAAGCGATCAATGAGGTCTCGTTGTTTCGCCAGAGCGCGCAGGCGGCGCATCTGCGCATATTGATCGACGGCCAGGAAAGGCTTGCCGAACTCATCGCCGATGGCGTGCTCGTGGCAACGCCGGCCGGCTCGACCGCCTATAATCTGTCGGTCCAGGGGCCGATTATTCCCATCAATGCACCTTTGCTCGCCCTCACCCCGATCAGTCCGTTTCGGCCTCGTCGCTGGCGCGGCGCGCTGCTGCCGAACAAGGCAAAGGTCACTATCGAAGTGATGGATGCGGGCAAACGATCAGTCGCTGCGGTCGCCGATCATGACGAGGTCCGCTCGGTGCACAGCGTCGACATTGCCATGGACCATAATATCTCGATCAATATGCTGTTCGACCCTGGTCACAATCTCGACGAACGCATTCTGCGCGAGCAATTTGGCTTCTAAGGAGCATGCGTGCCCAAAAGATTCGAATTTTCTGTCAACGGAAAAGCTGTCAGCGTATCGCTCGACAATGAAGAGAGCCCGCTTCTCGACGTATTAAGAAACTCGCTTGGACTGAAAGGGACACGCTTCGGCTGCGGGCTTGAGCAGTGCGGCTGCTGCATGGTGCTGATCGACGGCGCTCCGGAAAAATGCTGCACCAAGCCCGTTTGGAGCGTTGTGGGAAAAGAGATCGTCACGGTCGAAGGCCTTGGCGATGCCGCCCGTCCTCATCCGCTGCAACAAGCTTTTCTCGACGAGCAGGCCGGCCAATGCGGATATTGCCTCGCTGGCATCCTGGTCTCGGCGAAGGCTTTGCTGGACAAGAATCCGAAGCCGTCGCGGGCGGAAATTGCGCAGGCGCTCGACGGCAATATCTGCCGATGCGGCTCTCATAACCGCATCCTGCGCGCGGTGGAAAAGGCCGCGGTCCTCATGCGCGCGGGCGCGGAACGATGAATGCTTCTCTTCCGGGACCGCTCAATGACAATCCCAATCTCGACCGCTGGGTCGCCTTCCCGTCGCCCGGAAAGGTGACGATTCTCACCGGCCGGGTCGAACTTGGTCAGGGCGTGCTCACTGCGATGGCGCAAATAGCTGCCGATGAACTCGACGTCGCCATGGAGCGAATCACAGTCCGTTCCGGCGACACCGAGCAAGCGCCAAACGAGGGCTACACGGCAGGCAGCCAATCGATTCAGTTCGGGGGCGTGGCCTTGCGCCAAGCCTGCGCGGAGGTCCGCGCGCTGTTCCTTGATCAGGCGGGCAAGGTATTGGGCTGCAAGGCTAGTGAAATATCCATTCGCGATGGCCGCTTTCATCGCAACGGCGCATCGACGGGTCAGGACTACTGGACATTGTCGGGCGCGATCGATCTCACATCCAGGGCAACCGGCGCTGCCGCGCGCAAGGCAATCGCGGATCTGAAAAGCGTCGGCGCCAGCAGCCCTCGCCTTGATCTGCCGGGAAAAGTGTTCGGCGACAGTGTTTTCATTCACGATATGGAGCTCGACGGAATGATTCACGCCCGCGTTATCCGTCAGCCCGACCGGGATGCAACCATAGCCTCGATCGACGAAAGAGCCATTTGCCACGTCGCAAAGGGACCGGTCGAATTCGTTCGCAATGGCGATTTTCTGGCTATCGTCGGCGACGATGAGACTGCTGTCGATGCGGCAGCTGCTGCCGCCGTCGGTCATGTGATCTGGCACAACGTCGAGGCACCCATCCCGACACAACAAGAAGCCAGCTGGCTGCTGCAGCGGCCCGCTGTCGATCGCGCATTCGGGGCTGCGCCTGCAGATTCCCAAGGCCGGGAACGCTTCGAAAGATCCTACACGCGCGGCTATCTCGCTCACGCCTCGATCTCTCCGTCCTGCGGGCTCGCCCTCTACCAGGACGGCAAGTTGAACGTTTGGACGCATTGCCAGGGCGTATACCCGCTGCGGGCTGCCCTGGCGAAAATCCTCAAGCTCGACCCCTCCTCGATCATTGTGCACCACGTGCAGGGTTCCGGTTGTTACGGGCACAACGGGGCCGACGATGCTGCCGCCGATGCGGCGATTATCGCCATGCAGAAACCCGGTCGGCCCATTCGAGTGCGCTGGCGCCGCGAGGAAGAGTTTATCTACGAGCCGAAGACGCCGGCGATGGTTGTGAAGGTGCGCGCGATACTTGATGAGGCTGGAAAACCGGTCGACTGGACGCAGGAAATCTGGAGCCCGACGCACAATCTGCGTCCTGGGGCGGGCGGAAATCTGCTCGGCGCCCTTGCCCTGCCCAATCCGCCGCCGGAGCCGCCCCCGAACGACGTCCCCGAAGCGAACGGCGGCGGCGCGACCCGAAATGCAGAGCCGCTTTACGACATTCCCGCCAAGCGCATTCTCCACCATCTGGTAACCGAACCGCCTGTGCGTACCTCGGCATTGCGCGGGCTTGGCGCTATGCCCAACGTGTTCGCGCTCGAATGCTGCATTGACGAACTTGCGGACCGCGGGGGTAAGGATCCGGTTCAATATCGCCTCTCGATCATCACTGATCCACGCGCCCGCGCCGTCATCGAAAAAGTCGCCGCCATGGCAAAATGGAACCCCGACGCGGCCGGTGGCACGGGCCGGGGACGTGGAATCGCCTTTGCGCGATACAAAAATCGCGCCGCCTATTCCGCTGTTGTTGTCGAGCTATCTGTTGACGAAGACATCCGCTTGCATCGTGTGTGGTGTGCAACCGACGCCGGCCTGGTCGTCAATCCCGACGGGGTGATCAACCAGCTTGAAGGGGGCATCATCCAGTCGGCAAGCTGGGTACTGAAGGAGCAAGTCCGATTTGACAACGGCGTCGCCTCGTATGATTGGCAGACTTATCCGGTGATAAAATTCAGCGAGGTGCCGGAGATCGAGATCGAATTGATCAATACACAGGACGAGCCTCCGCTCGGCGTCGGCGAGGTTACGGCCGGTCCCACGGCCGCCGCGATCGGCAACGCGGTGTCCCATGCGCTAGGGGCCCGCATCCGCGATCTGCCCCTGACACGGGAACGCATCACGGCCGCGCTGCTGAAGGAATAACTTCCGGTCCCGCTATGCTAAACCATGAACTGATCGACCAACACGTCGATGCGGTGCGTCCGAACTATCGCGAATATGCTCGTTCCGATGCCAAAGAGCTTGCGGCGATGTTGACCAAACGCCTGAAGGAAGTCACGGGCGAGTTTCTCCTGCACGAAAATTCCGGGCGTTCAGAAGTTCTCGACCAGCTTAAAGGCCCCCTCGATCGTGCCCGAATAGGCAGCACGCAAATGAGGCTACGCCGCCGCCAGATGCTCCTCGACATACGATTCGTCGGCCTGAAGAATTGCAGCGTCCGCCACCAGGTCATCGCAGAATAGCCGAGCCTCCTCGCGCGCCGCTTCCACGGCAAAGCGCCGCAACAAGCCGACGAGCGCTGCGGTATCCTCCCTGCGTTTATGGGCGCAAGCGCCGAGCACGCGCTCGACCATGCCCGCTTGAGCCGGGCCGCCCCGCCCTGCTCGCCGACCAAGAAGCCGGCGCGCATTGCCGCGAGCGCTGTCCCAGCGCGGCACCATCCTGTTTCATGGTGCCGAGCCAGGTTTGATCGATGAACTGGTAGAGGCCCTTTGCCGACGAGGTTGATGCCTGTGTCGATGGATTGAAGTTGGATTTGATTTTCGCCGTGGTCAGCAGATATTCGAAGCTGATGCCCGTCGACTGGGCCGCCTGGCGGATCGCTCCGATGATCAGTGGCGCCGCGCTGGAGGCAGCCGGATTGACGGTCATGGTGTTGCGCCCTTGCAAAGCTCTCGGCTCATGATCAGTGACGCGGACGCAACGGCTCTCGCGGGCCTGCCGAGCATGGGGAATTATGGTAAACGAATGGTAAATTGCGTTCGCAAACGCACACTCGGCAAGGAATTCGGAGGGCTTCGATGGTGGAAACGGTCCAGCGGCACAAGCGTGGCGGCCTCTATTTCGAGGATTTTGAAGTCGGCAAGACTTACGAGCACCGCTATACCCGCACGGTAACGCAGATGGACAACATGCTGTTCTCCAACATGACGCTTAATCCGCAGCCGCTGCATATCGACCGCCATTTCTGCGAGACCGAAACCGAATGGGGCCAGCCCTTAATGAACTCCTTGTTCACGCTCGGGCTCATGATTGGAATCCAGGTGTCGGACATGACGGTTGGCACGACCATTGCCAATCTCGGGATGACCGACGTGAAATTCCCCAATCCGCTCTTTGAAGGCGACACCATCAATTGCACCACCCAGGTCGTGAGCAAGCGCGAATCGAAGTCGCGCCCGGGCGCGGGCATACTCGAATTTCACCACAAGGCCTTCAAGCAGGACGGGACGCTCGTGGCCGAATGTCACCGGCAGGCTTTCATGCGGATGAGGCCGAAATAAATAAAAAGGCCCGGTGGTTATCCCCGGGCCTTGCTGTTTTTTCTCAGCGTGTTTGTCTAAATGCCGCGGCCGTAGTAGCCGCACCAGCGGTGAACGTTCCACTCGATGTTCTGCTCGTAGTTGGCCAAGGTTTGATATTTAGGCACGCGTACTTCCTTCGTTGCCGGGTCGAAGCACTTGCCGGCATCGGACGCCTTCTTAACTTCGGCGGCAAGATCCGTCATGAAGGCTATCTGCTCTTCCATGTCCTTGCGGGTGCCGAGGCGGCCGTTGGGCCCGGGATGTCCGGGAATCATGCGCTCCCATCCGAGGGCAAGAGTCTTTTTCAGAGAGGCCTCCCACTCGGTGGGATAGGAATCGTTCACCGCGAGCCGCGACGGCACGGCGCCGAGTGAATTGAAGTCGACGGCAAACAGGATCTTTTCCTTTGGCAACAACATCACGATCGAAGAATCGGAGTGGTTGCGGCCGGTGTAGATCAGATCAAGTGTGGTGCCGCCGAGCCTGATCGTGCGCTTTCCGTCGACAACCTGATCGGGAATGACAACGTCGGAGGGCTTGAGTTGCGCAAGCCGTTCCTTGGCGCGACGATGCGAAATTACGGTGGCGCCCTCATCCTTGAAGACCTTGCCGCCGGCGATGTGATCGTAATGGTGATGGCTGTAGATCAGATATTTGATCGGTGCCTGGGTAATCTTGCGGATCTCTTCCAGGTAGGCTTTCGCGGCCTGCGGCCGGCCGTAGCCGATCGGATCGGTGACGATGACACCGGCGGGCGTGACGATGAACATCGCCTGGTGGTTTTGATACCGGAACACGTAGACATTGTCGGTGCCCTCGACCTTGGTAGTCGCGAACATCGGTTGTTGTTGGGCCGGAGCTTGCGCCACCGCGGTCGCTGAAAAAGCCGCGGTGAACAGAGCAGCCCAAAGTGTTATAAATTTACTGCTTCCCATGGGTGATACCTCCGCGCACATTATAACCCCGAGATACTGCCGAAATTCCAGCGCCAAAACCGCGCATCTCTACGGCATTTGAGCTAAATTCAAAGCCTCAACAAAAACATCAATAAGGACGACTACATGCGCTCTCTCTTGTTCGTCCCTGCAAACGGCGGGCCAAAACTCGATAAGGCGGTCGCGAGTGGCGCGGATGCAGTCATCATTGATCTGGAGGACTCAATCGCGCCCGAGCGAAAGGATACCGCCCGCGCCGCGGCATTGGCTTTCCTTAAACGAGCTTCTGCAGCCAGTGAACGGCCACGTCTGCTTGTGCGCATCAATGGACTGGATACCGGAATGACGGACGCCGACCTCGATGCAATCGTCGCGGGCACACCGGACGCCGTTGTCCTCCCCAAGGCCGAGGGGGCGGCAAGCGTGGTGCATCTTGACGCAAAGCTGACCGCGCGCGAGGCGATCGCAGGCGTGTCGGAAGGTCATTTCAAAATTCTCGCGCAAGCGGTGGAGACAGCCGCAGGCCTGTTTTCCGCCGGAACATTCCGCGGCGCAAGTGCGCGATTGATCGGACTGACCTGGGGGCCGGAGGACCTTTCAGCTGAATTGGGCGCCGCGGCCAACCGCAACGCCGATGGCGCTTTGACCGAGCCTTATCGTCTGGCCCGATCACTGTGTCTCTATGCCGCTGCCGCTGCAAACCTACCCGCGATCGAAACTGTGTTTGTTGATTTTCGCAACTCGGAAGGATTGCGGCGCGACACCGAAGCTGCGCGACGAGACGGCTTCACCGGACGTCTCGCGATTCACCCGGCCCAGGTGCCCATCATCAATGACGTGTTCACACCGACGAGCGCCGAGATTGAGAAAGCCAAAGCCGTGGTAGCCGCCTTTGCAGCGCAGCCTGGTGCCGGCGCGGTAGGGATCGAGGGCAAAATGTACGACCGGCCGCATCTAGTTCGCGCTCGAGCGCTGCTTGCGCGTTACGGCGGCTAACCAAACCGCGCGAATCGTCGGCTTAAAGTTTCGGCTTGTAGGCCAAATCCGGATCGAAAGTTTTGTCCGCGTCGCGAAACTCGAGCGCAGCCGCCCCGCTCTTGCCTAGCGGAACCGCACGGTAAAAGCACGAGCGCCGGCCGGTGTGGCAGGCGCCGGCGCCTTGCTGATCGACCCTGAGCCAGACTGCGTCCTGGTCGCAATCGACCCGCAATTCGACCACGTGCTGAACATGACCGGACGTCTCGCCTTTCTTCCACAGCGCTTTGCGGGAGCGGCTGAAATACCAGGCTTCGCCGGTTGCGATGGTTTTGCGAAGGGCTTCCTCGTTCATGTGCGCAACCATCAGCACATCGCCCGATTTCGCATCGGTGACAACTGCCGTCATCAGGCCATTGGCGTCGAATTTGGGCGTGAACGCCAGGCTCTCTTCGAGATCATGCGCTGGTGACAAGGACGGCTCCTGCCTGTGCGCGAAGCACAGCTTCAGTCGCTAGGGATACAACAGACCGATAGACCTTACCGCTGCGCACCGCGCAGCATGGTCATGAAACGCACCTGTTCGGCGGGATCATTGCGGAACGCACCGGTAAAGTGCGTCGTAACCGTTAGAGCGCCGGGCTTCTCCACCCCACGCAGCGACATGCACATGTGCTCCGCTTCGATCATGACCGCGACCCCGCGGGGTTTCAGGATTTCGTCAATCGCTGTCGCAACCTGCGATGTCAGATGTTCCTGCGTCTGCAACCGGCGTGCATAAACGTCGACCAGGCGTGCGAGCTTCGACAGCCCCACAACGCGATCGGCCGGCATGTAGGCGACATGGGCCTTGCCGAAGAAAGGCATCATATGGTGCTCGCAGTGCGAATTGAAGCCGATGTCCCGCACCAGGACAAAGTCATCGTAGCCGCCGGTCTCGCTGAAGGTGCGGTCGAGCACCTCAATGGGGCACTCCCGATATCCTTGGTAGATTTCATCATAGGCGCCGATCACGCGCTTGGGCGTTTCCAGCAGGCCTTCGCGACCGGGATCATCCCCGGCATAAGCAATCAGCGTGCGCACGGCGGCTTCAGCCTGCTCGCGCGTGGGGCGCGGTTCAACGGAAGCTGGCGCTGCCCGCACGTGATCGGTCAGGCCTTGCTTCGGCCACGGCTTTACATTGGTATTCTTCGCGTCCATGACGGGTCTCTCCGTTCGACCAGCACGCAAAGGTGCCGGGTGTGTCACCGGGTTGGCCGCGTCAGTTAACGCTCTGGACCCGCTACGGGACCATAGGCCGTCTGGACGCTGCATTCCCACCTGACGAGCTGGATGCTCGCCCGGCGCCGCGAACCCTTTTCGCGGCGCCGCATCAGCGCCTATATATTCATTTGCATCGCACAGGCAAATCGGCTCTTTGGAATATCGAAAAAACGCTAATGCTTAACGAGGTTTACAACGAGCGCATCCTGGACCTGGCAGGCAATATCCCTCGCCTGGGCCGATTGTCTGCGCCCGATGCCACCGCCACCGCGCATTCAAAGCTGTGCGGCTCTACGGTCACCGTTGACCTCAAGATGAATGGTGACAAGGTTGCGGATTTTGCCCACGACGTGAAGGCTTGTGCGTTGGGGCAAGCTTCATCGTCGATCATGGCGCGCCATGTCATCGGAGCGAAGCCAGCCGAGCTGCGCGAGTTACGCGAATCAGTTCGCAAAATGCTTAAGGAGAATGGTCCCCCGCCTGCCGGGAAATGGGCCGATATCGCCGTGCTCGAGCCCGTGCGGGACTATAAGGCGCGCCACGCCTCGACCTTGCTGACTTTCGATGCTGTCGTTTCAGCGCTCGACCAGATCGAGGCGAAGTCAGCCCGCAAGCGCACGCAGGCCGCCGAATAATCTATTTTGCCGCCGCGAGCCCGCCGGCTCTCGTTCTGGGCAAATCCGCGCGGTCATTGCCGGCCTTGCTGCAACCGGCAATCAACCGCGGAACGTTCTGCGAAGCACCCGTATTGCCGATGCGAATTCCCGTGACAAGGTTCGACGTTTCCGTCTTGACCAGCATCGAGCGGCTGCCGGCGGCGGCAAACGCATTGATGAGTGCGCTTGGGACGCGGCCCGCCGCGTAGGTTATCAACTCGTCCGGACCAGTCCGCCGTTCGGAAGAAACGACCTTGAGCCCCGCAGAATTACTACCGACGCGCAGGCTGATGCTAGCCAGTGCGTCAGGCAAGGGCTTTTGCTCTGCGGAACGGCGTCGCTCTATGTAGGTCACGTCATACCCATCACCGCCGGCGACACACGCGACGACCAGATCGAAACTGCCGATCTCTTCGCCTTCAACAGTAAGTGGATGCCGGCGCGCGAGTGAGGCGACGCCCGAGCGATCGACAAGAGCCCATCTTTGCTCGCTGATTGCGGTCGGGCGCAAACCATTGGTCACCCGCGGAGATGGCTGCGCCGCCGGCGTCGGCGACGACGCTGTAACGGGTGCGGCCACTGGGAGTTCAGAATCTTCGGTAGTCAGGCGCGTACGCTTCAATTCAGCACGCGTCAATGCGTGCATCGGCTCCCAGGGCGGAATGCGCAGCGCCAGATCGAGCAGATCAGCGGTCGCTCCCATTTCGGCGGTATATTGCGCAAGTCGACCGATATCACGCTGAATGAGCACAAGGTCTTCAGCTGAGTAGTTTGCTGCTGTGGGATCCTCGCGGCGATCGCCGAGCCAAATCTGGTGAACCATCACCCGCGCATCCGACGGAACCAGGCGCCGCACGCCTCCAAGCAAAACGAAGGCGCACATCGACTCACAATCAGCGTTCGGCGAAAGCAGCGCGCGTGCGCCGTCCTGCTGCCCCTCCGCCGGCAGATCGACCAGCCGTCCCACGGTCGTCGTCAGCTTGAGCTTTCGGATTTCGCGGCCCAAGGCGATTGCGCCCAGCACTGAGCCGCCGTCGGAATCGATTGCAAGGGTGGCGTCTGAAAAGTCGCGTCCCTGCGCGAACAGAAGGAAATGGCGTGCGGTATCCGCCGTAATCGCGCCTGACGCCGAGATAAGGGTTTTGCAGTTCGGAGCGCATGCATCCGCGGGGCCCTGCATTCGCAATTCGAAATGCATAGGCAGCGTGCGGTCTGCCGCCGCTGGCAACGATGACGGGAACAGCAGCAAGGGCGTCGCCAAAGCGAACGCAATCGTCAGCAGTCGAGTCATTCTTCCCCTGTCTCGCCGCCGTAGCCCTTCTTCTTGCGTGGCTTACATCCACGTTCTGGCTGGGCTTGGGCAGCGCTGGTAACCCCCGGCGTAGGTAATTCTTAGTGCAGGTGCGAGATTCGGGTCTAGTGTAAAAAAGTCGCTATCCAAACAGTCTTTTGTTCCATTGCGATGGAACTTGTCGGAGCCGCTCCATCCTGATCCTCCACTGGAAGTTGAGTTTGACGGCAGCGAAGACATGACCCCACTTGCACGCCTAGCCCGCTTGCCCCGCCTTGCTGGGCGGTGGCTGGTCGCGGTTTACCGCGTAATGCTCTCTCCCCTTCTCGGGCCTCGTTGCAGACACCTTCCCACCTGTTCCGAGTATGCGGACGAGGCAATTGACCGTTTCGGACTATGGGCGGGTGGTTGGATGGCGTTGGCCCGCGTTCTGCGGTGCCACCCCTGGGGAACGTCCGGACTGGATGTCGTGCCGACGGCGCTGCCCGAACGGTCGCGCTGGTTCCTGCCATGGCGGTACGGACGCTGGCGCGCCGCGAATGACAGCTTGCAAGCCTAGTTGCGTCGTCCGATTCCCCTGCTATATCGAGTTCCACGCTTACCTGCATTCGTAGGCAGCGAGTGAGCATGGAGATGCTGATGGTCGCGCTGACCTTCCCCGACGGCGCACGCCGCGAATACCCCTCAGGCACAACTGGTCTCGACGTCGCAAAGGGCATCTCGCCCTCCCTGGCGAAGCGCACCGTAGCGATGGTGCTTGACGGCGTCCCCGCCGATTTAAGCGACCCGATCGATCGCGACGCCAAGATCGAATTCATTTCGCGCGAGGATCCACGCGCGCTTGAACTCATCAGGCACGACGCGGCACATGTCCTGGCGGAGGCTGTCCAGACGCTCTGGCCGGGCACGCAGGTCACTATCGGGCCGGTAATCGAGAACGGATTCTACTACGATTTTGCCCGCAACCAGCCGTTCACGCTGGAAGACCTGCCCGTCATCGAGAAAAAGATGCGCGAGATCATCGCGCGCGACAAACCATTCACAAAAGAGATCTGGTCGCGAGAGAAGGCCAAGAAAACCTTCCGTGACATGGGCGAAGCATTCAAGGTCGAACTGATCGATGCCATTCCTCCCGACCAGCAGATCAGGATCTACAAGCAGGGCGACTGGTTTGATCTTTGCCGCGGCCCTCACATGACTTCGGTGGGCAAGGTTGGCGATGCCCTCAGGCTCATGAAGGTGGCGGGCGCCTATTGGCGTGGCGACGCCAAGAACCCAATGCTTACCCGCATTTACGGGACCGCATTCGCCAAACAAGAAGAACTCGACGCTTACCTGAGGCAGATCGAGGAGGCAGAGAAGCGCGACCATCGGCGTGTCGGGCGCGAAATGGACCTGTTTCACTTCCAGGAAGAGGCGCCCGGTTCGGTGTTCTGGCACGCGAAAGGGTGGACACTTTTTCAGACACTCGAAAATTACATCCGTCGCACCCAGACCGCGGCCGGCTATGTCGAGGTCAACTCACCACAACTGATGGACAAGACGCTGTGGGAGACAACCGGGCATATACCGACCTATTCGGACATGATTTTTCTGACGCAGAAGCGCGAGGAAGACGAGCGCGTCTATGCCGTCAAGCCGATGAACTGCCCGGGTCATGTGCAGATATTCAAGAACGGGCTGCGCAGCTATCGCGAGCTGCCCGTTAAAATCGCCGAATTCGGCAAGGTGCACCGCTTTGAACCCTCGGGTGCACTGCACGGGCTCATGAGAGTTCGCGCCTTCACGCAAGACGACGCGCACGTGTTCGTCGGCGAGGCCCAGATCGCTGAAGAATCACTCAAAATGAACGATCTAATTCTCTCAGTTTATGAGGATTTTGGCTTCTCGGACGTGAGCATCAAATTCTCCGACCGGCCGGACAACCGCATCGGCGAGGATGCCGTGTGGGACAAAGCCGAGGCTGCTTTGATGGCTGCGCTTAAAGCATCTGGTCGGCCGTGGACCCTGAACAAGGGAGAAGGCGCGTTCTACGGACCGAAACTCGAATACGTGTTGCGCGATGCGATCGGCCGCGACTGGCAGTGCGGCACCGTGCAGGTCGATCTCAATTTGCCGGCCCGGCTTGGCGCTTTTTACATTGACGAGCATTCAAACAAGGTCACGCCGGTGATGCTCCACCGAGCGATGTTCGGCTCGCTCGAGCGCTTTACCGGCATTCTCATTGAACACTATGCCGGCCATCTGCCGCTTTGGCTATCTCCGGTGCAGGCCGTCGTAGCTACCATCACCTCAAACGCGGATGCTTTCGCCCGTGAGGCACTCGAGGCGGCCCGAAAAATGGGCCTGCGCGTTGAGGCCGACCTGCGCAATGAGAAGATCAACTACAAGGTGCGCGAGCACTCTCTGGCCAAGGTTCCTGTTCTGCTCGTGGTTGGGAAGAAGGAAACGGCTGAACGGACCGTATCGATCCGGCGCCTTGGCAGGGAAGATCAGCAGGTGGTCCCCCTCAACGCCGCACTCAAGGCACTCAGCGAAGAAGCAGTCCCACCAGATGTTCGTCGCGCAAGGGCGGCTGCGTAGCGGTAGCACCGTTCCAATTATTGAAGCCTACGCGTCGCGCCGGAGGCGTCAGCGGCCGCCCGCCACGCGCACCAGCGTGCGCGCGTCAGTTGGGGCGGCGGGCTGGGTCAGCGCCCGCAAAAAACGCTCGGCCCAATGGCCGAGATCGTTGCGCACAAGCACCTTGAAAGTGTCCGCGTGACGCTCGCGCCGCTCCTCAACGGGCATCGACAGGCCGCGGTTAATGGAATTGCCCACGCCCTCCGGGTCGTATGGATTGACCAGCAAGGCGGCCGCGCACTCGTGTGCAGCCCCGGCAAACCGGGAGAGGATCAGGACGCCGGGGTCATCCGGGTTTTGCGCAGCGACATACTCCTTCGCGACGAGATTCATGCCGTCGCGCAGCGGCGTCACGAGACCGGCCCGGGCGGCTCGATATAGCCCCGCGAGCGCCGTGCGGCTGTGCGCTTTATTGATATAGCGAACAGGCGTCCACGAGGCTTCGCCGTAGGCGCCGTTGATGCGCCCCACGGCCTCGCCCACCGCGCGCCCCATGTCGGCGTATTCGGGAATGCCGGTGCGGCTGCGCGGCGTAATCTGAAGGTAAGTGACCTTGCCGCGCCAGTCGGGGAAATTGGCAAGGAAGCGTTCGAACGCGCTCATGCGTTCGGGAATGCCCTTGCTGTAGTCGAGACGGTCTACCCCGATGATCATGGCCCGTCCGGACAAGCTGTCCAGCACCTCGCGCACGAAGTGGGTCTCAACAGCACGTCGCGCCAGGCGGGCGAAGGCTTCGGCTTCCACTCCGACGGGGAAAGTCCCGACATGCACGACGCGATTGCCGAAATGAAAACTGTTGCCACCTCCCCACGGCAGGCCGCATTCGTTGGCGATGTAGCGGGAGAAATTGGCGGCATCGACCTCAGTCTGAAATCCGACAAGATCGTAATGGCAGAGCGCCGGAATGAGCTGATCGTGATTGGGCAGGGCCGCAAGAATTTCCGGCGGCGGAAACGGAACGTGGATGAAAAACCCAATCTTATTGTCATGGCCGCGATCCCGCAGCGCCTTCGCCAATGGAATTAGGTGATAGTCGTGCACCCATAACACGTCATCAGGACGCAACAGAGTCTCAAGATGCTTGGCAAAATATTCGTTGACGCGGAAATAGCCGCCGAGGTCACGCCGAGTGAATTCGGCGAGATCGAGCCGGTAGTGCAGGATGGGCCACAGCACGCGGTTGGCGAAACCGTTATAGAATTCCTGGTAGTCATCTTTGCTCAGGTCCACCGTTGCGTAGGAAATGTTGTCTTGCACAACAGACTTTATGGTCCGCGGCATGTCCTCGGCTACGCGACCGCTCCAGCCAAACCACAGGCCACCGTGGCGCTTGAGCGCAGGCCTGATTGCAACTTCGAGCCCACCGGCTCGCGCGCCGCGGTCAGGAATGCCAACTCTGTTCGACACTATGACGAGCCGCGCCAATACCGGTCTCCCCAGCTTCGCGACAGCTTGATTGCCGTCAACGTCAGTCCTGACATTGAGTAGGTTTGCGGAAAATTCCCCCAGAGTTCTCCAGTCACCGGGTGAACATCCTCGGGCAGAAGGCCATAACGATTTCGAATTCGAAGCGCATCGACGAACATGTCGAGAGCCTCCTCGCGCCGTCCAATCTCCCACATTGCATCGATTAGCCAGAACCGGCAAATCAAGAAGGCCGACTCTGGCAGGCCGAAATCGTCAGCAGCGACATACCTCATAACGTGGGAGCCGCGGCGAAGTTCATGGGCGATCGCATCGACGGTCGCCACATAGCGGGGATCATCCGGCGCGACCAACCCGAGTTCAGCCAACAATAGCGCACTGGCATCGAGGTCGTCGCTGTCAAAAGCTGCAGAAAACGACTTGCGCATGGGATTCCAGGCGCGCTTGCGCACTTCCTCGCCGATCCGGGCGGCAATACCGCCCCAGTAGCTCGCACGTTCGGGTAACTTGAGGTGGTTCGCGATCGCCTCCAGCCGCTGGCATCCCGCCCAGCACATTGCCGCAGAATGGGTATGGACGCGTTTACGCCCCCGATATTCCCATATGCCGGAGTCCGGCTCGAAGGCGAGCCTTGCAGCCTGTTCGCCGAGCGGCTCGATCGTGTGAAACAATGCCGTATCGCCGGGGTGAGGCAGCCTCCGGTCGAAGAACATCGGCGTCGCCGCAAGGATGATGCTACCATAAACGTCGTTCTGGTTCTGCTTGCCGGCTGCGTTTCCGATCCTTACCGGACCGTCGCTGCGGTATCCGGCAAGAGCCGGTGCAGTTCTCTCCGCGAGCAGATCCGTATGCACGACGCCATAGAGCGGGCGCACCGGTTCGCTGCGCCCACCCGCAACGCTTAGGATATACGAGATGAAATCCTCCATGGTGCGCGTTGCGCCGATGCGATTGAGCGCTCGCACGACGAAAAATGCGTCACGCATCCAGCAGAACCGATAATCCCAGTTGCGTCCAGAGTGCGGCATTTCTGGAATCGACGTTGTCAAAGCCGCGACGATCGCGCCCGTTTCTTCATAGCTGCTCAACTTGAGGGTAATGCCCGCGCGAATGATTTCGTCCTGCCAGTCGACCGAAAAGGCGAGCCGCCTCACCCACTCGATCCAATAGTCGCGGGTGCGTTCGCAAAAATCGCGACACGTGCCTTCCAGCGGTCCGTCGAATGGCTCATCGGTGCCGAACACCATGTGCACGAGGCGAGTGAGCACAAATGATGCCTCGTTTTCCACGTAAGAAAGGGGCGCATCGGTGGTGAGTCTCACCGATACTTCGTCGCGCCAATAGCGAATATGATTGCTGCCTGAAGAGCGCGATGCGACAGGTTCGCCGTAACGATGCGTGGCGCGAAAACGAATTGTAATGCGCGGCATGCCTTTTATCGGCTCAACAATCCGAATGAGCTGCGGCGGACGAAATGTTCGGCCATAGGCCTGGAAGCGCGGCGCGAAGTCAGTGACGCGGACGGCATTGCCCTTGTCGTCGATGAGTTCGGTAACGACGATTGCTGTGTTTCTCACGTATTCCGACCGCGTTTCGACCTGGCCCTCGAGCACGACGTCGGTGAACCCCTTCTCCTCGCTGCCGGCGACCAGCCGGCAAAACACCGGATCGCCGTCGTAACGAGGCAGGCACCACCACACGATTCGAGAGGAAGGATCGACCAGCGCCGCGGTGCGCCCATTGCCGATGACGGCAAGATCCAGCCCGTAATCTGTCATGCGGCAGCCTGTCCATTTGCAGCCAGCATACCGAGGGCATCACGCACTTGCGCCGGATTTGTGAAAATGCCGGCAAGGCCCGGAAAGTAGCGATGGACGCTGAAGCCCTTGCCGCCGATTTCGGGCAGGACTCGGAATACCGATTCATCAGTGATGTCGTCGCCGACGAATACGGGTATCCGGCCCGCGAAGGGCGCAGGGGCCATAAGCTTGCGGATGGCCTCTCCTTTATCGATGCCCGGGCGCTTTACTTCAAATACGGCCTTGCCAAGAAGCAGGTCGGTTGGCTCACCCGGAAACGCCGCGCGACACCCGGCGACATGCCGGCGAAGGCGCTCTGCGAGCTGCGGGGCTTTTCGATAGTGCAGAGCGATTGAATAGCCTTTGTCTTCGACCACAACGCCCGGGCCAAGCGCCGCACCTTCGGCGAGACAACGGCGCAAGTCCTGCGGAAACGGTTTTGCCCAAAAGAAGAGCTCGTTATCTGACAAGCGCATCTCGGCCCCATGGCCGCCGATTGCGGGCAATCGCAAAGGCGCGAAAAGTCGATCGAGATCGGTGATGGGACGTCCGCTCACCAGAGCGAGTGCACCCCTCGTCAGCGCGAACAAACGCTTGAGCGTTTCAGGCAGGCCTGCAGCAATCTGCACCTCGACGGGTGACGGACCGATATCGACGATAGTGCCGTCGACATCGAGTAAAAGCGCAATTTTTCGCAAATCCAAATTGGTAAAAAGATCCATACTCGCGTCGTCTGCAATCGTCCGCACTACTATAAGTCCGAGCAGTGGAAGAAAGTTCAGCAAAAACGTTCGCGGTCAGCGCGCCAGAACCTCGACATCGCCGTCAACGCCGGTAACGACCTTGAAGTCGCGCTCGTAAACTTTGCCTTCGTTGCGCGCAATTGCGCGATATTCACCCTCGGCAAGAATTACGCGCGGAAACGCACCGATTGATTCCTTAATCACGTCGCCGCCGGGCGTAAGGACCGACCAGGCGGTATTGGCAAGCGCCTCGCTGCCCCGATCGGTCACCAGTTTGAGCGTGATGACGGCAGCGCGATGGGTAACTGTGATGTCAGTCAACTTCCCGGGCTGAACGCGAATGTCGGAGCGCACGACCGAATTGGCGTCACCGTAATTCGACATAATATAATAGGTGCCTTCCGGAACCACGACGACATCGCTGCTCGCTACGTGCTCGGCGATAGGACGGCGATCGCCAGGTTCGAACTGGCTGCCTTTGTACACGTCGAAGGAGATTTGACCGGGAGGAATGCGCACGTCGCCGACCTTGCCTTCTATGCGCAGTCCGCCCGCAGGCAGCTCAAATTCCTCGTTTACATTGGCGCCGCGCAGTTCGACCGGTTTGACCGCGGTGGCAAGTCCGAATCCGACGTGCACGATGTAGGCGCCGGCAGGAAGCACAAGTGTAGGCGTGGGAGACTTGTCTTCCTTGACCAGCTTGAAATTTCCATTCGTATCGGCCTTCGCGCCATAGACGCGCCAGGTCAGGCCCCCCCCAATCGGCAGCGCGTCCTTGCCAAAGCGCGCGCTAAGCGCGAGTGCAAATTGGCCGGCGGGCACAACGGGAATTGAACCTGTCGTGTTAGCTGAACTGGATCCCTGGGATGGACCTTGCGCGGGCGGCCCGGACGGTATCGGCAAATTGCTTGGCCCGAAGATGTCGCTGCGCGTCGCGGGGACCGGTGAGATCAAACCGGTGGACGGTGTCGCCGAGAAAAGCGAATTCTGCGCCAAGGTCTGTGTCGGGCTTTGCGCCCTGGCCCCAAGCGGCACAACTGCAAAAGCGGCAATCAAAACAGCCGGCCCTAGACGGGCAAACCGGGCGGCGATTGCAGGCGCTCCATTCATGCGTGCTTGTTTTCGTCCGAAATCGCGGCGATTTCAAGCCGCGTTCGCATGGTGTTTGTGGCCTGATTAACGCTGTGGTAGGCGCAACCCGGATTGATCAGAGATGACCTATGCCTGACGCTTTGGAGTTGTTGAAGACGCGCCGTTCGGTAAAGCCCATCGAACTTGTTGGGCCCGGCCCGACCGCGGCTGAAATCGAGACTCTGCTACGGATCGCTTCGCGAGTGCCCGATCATGGCAAGCTCGCGCCTTGGCGATTCATCCTGTTTGAAGGCAACGGCCGCGCGGCTGCCGGCGAAGCTATCGCTTCAATCTTTGTTGCAGATCATCCCGACGCTACCGCGGACCAGCTGGAGTTCGAACGCAATCGGCTCGCCCGCGCGCCGCTTGTGATTGCCGTTGTCAGTCGTGCCGGCCCGCATGTGAAAATTCCCGAATGGGAGCAGCAACTATCCGCGGGAGCCTCTGCCATGAGCCTCGTTTTCGCCGCGCACGCGATGGGCTATGCCGCAAGCTGGATCACCGAATGGTACGCCTACGACCGACGCGTGCTCGATGCGCTTGGGCTTTCCCCGCATGAGCGGATCGCGGGTTTTGTGCACATCGGGCGCCCTGCCCGCCCTCCGCAGGACCGCGATCGGCCGAACCTCGAATCCATCGTCACGCGATTTGGCAGCTGAGGAACCCTGATCCAGCCTGGCTTTTAACCTTTATGTAACGAGGCGGGCGCACGTTCGTTGTCACGTTTCGGTCACAACACTCCGTCAGCAATCTTGTATTGCTGGTTTCACATGCCGTTGCCGGGGTCATTGTCTTCCCGGCAGAGAGGGCGCTTAGGAGATTACGTTCTTGGTCTTCGAGGGCTTGTTCGCGCGAACGCGAAATGGCGACCGTGCAGCGGAAGCGACGACGCAACCGCAACCGGCAGCCGTACGCCCGACCATCGGTTTGGCGCTCGGTGGCGGCGCCGCGCGTGGATTTGCCCATATCGGGGTCATGCGCAAGCTCCTCGAGCACAGCATCGTCCCCGATGTAATTGTCGGCACCTCGATCGGCGCGGTAGTCGGCGGATGCTACGCGGCGAAGGAAATGGATAACCTGGAAACCTGGGCGCGCACTCTCACCGTCCGCGGCGTGCTCAGCTATCTCGACCTCAGCCTCTCGGGATCCGGACTGATTGGAGGCGGCCATCTTGCGACCCGCCTTGAATCCGCGCTGAAGGACACGCGCATTGACGATCTGCCGATCCGTTTCGCCGCGATTGCTACGGAGTTCAACACCGGTCACGAAATATGGCTCACGCGTGGGCGCTTGAGCGAGGCTCTACGTGCATCCTATTCGCTGCCCGGAATTTTTCCGCCAGTCCTAATTGGCGGGCGCTGGCTTGTGGATGGCGCGCTGGTCAATCCCGTGCCGGTTTCGGCGGCCCGAGCCCTGGGTGCCCGCATGGTGATTGCCGTGAACCTCAACGCCGATTTGTTCGGGCGCGGTACGATCATCGCGAGCCACGGGTCGGACGACAGCGAGACTGTCAACGTGCCGACGAAATCTAACGGACTGCGTGGCATGTTCGCCGGCGATCGTTCATTACGCCGGCAATTTCTCGGCCGACGCGGACGTCCCGGACTGCCCACCGTCATGGTTGAAGCTTTCAACGTGATGCAGGATCGCATCACGCGCGCGCGGTTGGCCGGCGATCCGCCGGATGTGCTCATAAGCCCGCGCCTTGGCGGGGTCGGGTGGTTCGAATTCCACCGCGCGGCCGAAGCGATCCAGATCGGAACAGAAGCTGCCGAAAAAGCCATCGATGCGGTCAGCGAGGCCGTGACCGCGCTGTCGCAGCCGGCCAATGGATCGCAATAGGTCGGCTGTTACGCGGTGCGGATATAATCGCGCATCGCCTCGGATTCGCCCTCGATCTCTTCGACGCGCTGCTTCACGACGTCCCCGATCGAGATAAGTCCAACCAGTCGTCCGTTCGCGATCACCGGCATGTGACGAAATTTTCCGGCGGTCATGCGTTCCATGATGCTAGCAACCGTGTCGTCCTCGCCGCACGTGGCAACCTCACGCGTCATCACCTGGCCGACTGGCAGCGCAAGCGCATCTGCGCCATGCTCCGACAGTGCCCGCACGATATCGCGCTCGGACAAAATGCCGGCGAGACGTTCTCCCGCACCGCGGATAACGACTGCACCGATACGATGCTCGGATAGTAATTTTGCCGCCGTCGCGAGATCGGCCGTCGGCTCGATGCTGATGATGTCGCCGCCCAATTTCTTGGCGGCCAGGATCGCCTTGACGTTCATGGCAGCCTCCCTGGCGCA
>DASXST010000088.1:0-14488 GCA_036505835.1 Pseudolabrys sp.
ATACTTTGCACGGGCACCGGTACAGTACTTCCGAGCGCAAAGAGATTGACCGCCTCATGAGGCAGCGCGAGCTTCTATTAAAACGTCTCAGAAAGATCGAGCGCGACTTAGTGGTCATTCAAAGAGACGGTGCTGTTATTAAGCGTGATTGCACTGCCTCACCCGCTGAAATCCAGGCCGCCATAAGGGTGCACAAGCAAGAGCGTCACGACGCTGAGGCTTTGGCTTTGGGATTACAGTTTGCCCACCAACAACAAATCAGGGATGCCAAGGCTGCATTGCGGCGGCTGTCTACTTAATTTTCTGGCGTTAGCTCACCGTTAGCTATTGACTCCATGCCAGCGAAAATTCGCGGTTTTATTGGGCGAAACGCGCAATTCTGCCTGATTATCTATCAGCGCGAAACCGGCGACGGCGCACTGCGCAAGATCACCTGACAGATTACTGGACGTAGTTGCGACCCGATTGGACTGTATTTGCCGGCGGCTTTTTCTTGGGAATCTTTTTCGCCTTTTCCGGCTTCCACTGCTCTGGCGCCCGTTCGATGACGTTCAGGCGTCCCCCCGTAAAGGTATAGATCCCCGGCCAGGGTGCGCTCAGATAAGTGAGCACGACTTTGCGCTCGCCCGTGTCGCCTGTGCTGATCGCAACATTGCTCGGAGTGCCTGCGCGCTGGACCGCCTGGCACTCGGTCATACCGAGCGCAATGCCGCCGCTCGCCAGCGGCGCAGGGGCCGGCTCATGTCGTTGCAGGCCCGGACCACTGCCCGCGGACGCAGGCGTGGCCTCCCGCGTGGGTGCGCCGGCAAGATCACCCGCCACCGAACCGACGGCACGGTCCGCCGGCTGAGGCGGTTCGGTGGTTGACGGCGAAGCTTCGGCTTGTACGGCCGCGGCGGCCGGCGCTGCACATTGCCCCTCGGTGCTTACCAAATCCTCCGCACTCACCGGCCCCAGTAGACTTAGATTTATCTTCCCCGTGCTCGGCTTGGCCCAGTCCGGCTTGGTAAAGGCAGGCCGCGAAAACCAGCCGCCATCATTTTGATCTTCGAATATACGCGCCGGATTCCCGCAACCAGCCAAGCCGAGGGCGCATGCAAGAGTGACTGTGAGCTGGACGCGATGGCGCGGCACAACGGATGTCCTGAGTTGCTGATCGCTTATCCCCTAAAACGTATTTTGCGTCATCACGATGGCGCCCCGCAAGTTCGGTCGTTCAACGGACTGGTGGTGCGGGTCACTGGCCGCTCGCGCAGTGGCCGAGTAAGCCATTGACAGAGCTAATGGCCTCACGCCTTCTTTGCCCAACGTCCTCGCTCGTCTGCTTGCCAATAGGTCGTTTCCAGTCCCCTTTGCTTGGCTGCTGACCAATGATCGCGGGCGGCCACCACCGCCTCCTCGTCGTCTGCATCGAACAAAAGTACGATGCGCTGATACGTTTCGGGGTGGAGGGGCATCGGCGCACCATCAATCAGGAAGCGTACGACCGCCCCGTTCGGGTTGCTTTCGTTGATCGTGAAAAGGACCGGCTGGCTCGATGCCTCAGGTTCTCTCCATGTCCCATGCGGCAGAAATCCATCGTCACGGTAAGTCCACAAATGTGCGTCCAGTGCCTCGAGCCGCTCCTCCGATGACCCCTGCACGACCACTTTCCACCCGCGTTCCAGCGATTTCTCAAGCAAGGGAGGAAGAACCCCTTCCAATTTTTGGCCTTGGAGTTGATAAAACAGGATTTCTGTCATTTATGAGCGCGTCGTATCGGGGCGTCCGGTATCGGAGCAGTCAGTGGCGGAACTTACTCATACTGTGATGCGAGATAAAACTGAGTCCAGCCTGAATGTCATCGTCGGTATTTTCGTCCTCATAACCCTCGTCCGGCTTGCCGGCCTTGCAACTTCCAACGTCGATCTGTTCACGGACGAAGCCCAATACTGGAGTTGGTCTCGCGAGCTCAGCTGGGGTTACTTCTCCAAGCCACCTCTCATCGCATGGATAATCCACGTTGCCGAGTCGCTGTGCGGCAGCAGTGAAGCATGCGTCCGGGCGCCTTCGCCAATCTTCTACTTTGGAACCTGTGTCGTCATTAACCTGATCGGCCGCAAGCTTTATGGCCCCGTGGTCGGGTTATGGCATTGCCGCCGCTGGTCACCATCACGCTTGTCGCGCTGTTCTCCCGAGCCTACGCCAACTGGGCAGCAACCGGGGCAGTTTCTGCGACAATTCTCGCGGCTGCAGTGCTCGTACAGGCTAGAGCCTGGCGGTGGTTAGCCTTTTCGATAGTGCTCGAGGCCTCGTCGTGCAAGCAGCGCTCTTGGTCGGGGATGCAGCGGCCTATCGGATCGCGCTGCCATTTCTGCCGCCTGGCAAGGCTGATGTTTACCACCGTACTCTTGGATTCCGAGATCTCGCACGCCAAGCCGGCCAGCTTGTCACAACTGAGGGCGCAAATACGATTGTCGGCGAGGACCGCAACACAGTAGCGGCCCTGCTCTACTACTTGCGTGATCGGCCAGTGCAGATTGTTTCTTGGCCGTCCCCTGACGTTCGGACATTCGACATGACCCGGCCGCTGACGAAAGACGCGCAGCCACCACTGATGTTCGTAACCGAATGTCCGTCTGCCCACCGCCCGGCAGCCTACTACACAAACGTCGAGAAAATAGGCGAAATTCGCTCGTCTACAGGACCTGCTTCAAGCCGAAACCATACTGTCTTTCGTCTGAGCGGCCCCAGAGGTGAATTCACTGCGCTGCCGTCCTGCTAAAGGACCCAAATCACTTCTCGTAAAAATCGGCGACCAACCGGTCCAGCAGCCGCACGCCCCACCCTGAGCCCCAGCTCTTGTTGATGTCGGTCTGACGCGAGTCAAATCCGGTACCGGCAATATCGAGATGCGCCCACGGAGTCTTGTCGTCGACAAATCGCTTGATGAATTGGGCCGCAGTGATCGCGCCTGCCCATCTGCTGCCACCCGTATTCTTCATGTCGGCGAATTTCGAATCGATCATTTTGTCGTACTCCGCCGCGAGCGGCATCCGCCAAACCAATTCGCCGGTTTCGATTCCGCATTTTGTCAGACGTTCGGCGAGTTGATCGTTGTTTGAGAACATGCCCGCATATTCCTGACCGAGTGCGACAATGATGGCGCCGGTCAGCGTGGCAAGATCCACGATAAATTTGGGTTTAAAGCGTTGCGCCGCGTACCAAATCACGTCGGCGAGAACGAGCCTCCCCTCGGCGTCGGTATTGATGATTTCGATGGTCTGTCCGGACATCGACTTGACGATATCGCCTGGTCGCTGCGCATTGCCGTCGGGCATGTTTTCGACCAGGCCGACAACACCCACCGCATTGATCCGCGCCTTGCGGGCGGCTAGCACATGCATCAATCCGACGACGCAGGCGGCACCGGCCATGTCGCCTTTCATGTCCTCCATGCTGGCGGCCGGCTTTATCGAAATCCCGCCTGTATCGAAGCACACACCCTTGCCGATGAACGCTACCGGCGGCTCACCTACCTTGCCCCCGTTCCATCGCATAACCACCACGCGACTCTCGTGTGCCGAGCCTTGGCCGACGCCAAGCAATGCATTCATGCCGAGCTTCTTCATCGCCTTCGTGTCGAGGAGTTCGACTGAAACGCGGAGTTTCTTTAACGCGCCCGCGCGGCGCGCAAATTCTTCCGGGTAGAGAACATTGGCCGGCTCGTTGACGAGATCGCGTGCGAGCAGCACGCCGTTGGAAACGGCCGAACGTGGATCGTAGGCTTTGCGCGCGGCCGCCACATCGCCGACCGCGACTGTGACGTGCCGCGTAGCCGGCAGTTTCTCGTCGTCCTTGCGTTTGGTTTTGTAACGATCAAACGAGTAAGCGCGCAGACGCATGCCCTGCGCCAGGTCGGCGACCTGCGTCGATTTCATCGGTCCGCCTGGCAATTCGGCGAAAACAGTCGCGCCACTCGCAGCGTTAGGCAATTTGCCGAAGGCAACTCCGCCCAATTTGAGAAAATCGGTCGGCTTGAGATCCGCTGTCTTGCCGACACCAATCACGACAAGTCGGGCCACCTTGAGGCCTGCTGGAACCGGAAGATCGAGCGTCGAATTTTTTTTGCCGGTAAACCGCTCCGCCTTCGCGGCCCGATCCACGACACCGGCAGCCTCGGCCAAAACCCTGCGCGTTGCCGGGCCGAGCTTCAACCCCTCGTCGTAGAACACGACAAGTACGCCCTTTGCGGGAGTTCCGAAGGTTGCAAAGCCGAGCTTCAAGGCGTCCGTCATTCGAAGTCCTCTTTCGCTGATGCCAAAAAATCACGCCCCCTTATGGCCCGGCCTTGAAACCACTGCAAAGGCCCCAACTGACCGGAATCCCGCCAATTTTTCGGACTCTCATGCGTATTGGTCGAGAAGAGGCTCGTTTGCGGGTGGTATTTACGATGCCTAAAGGGCTCGAAAGCGTATCGGCTGAAAGGCTACACATTTACATTTTGTTGTGCATGTTCAACGGGTTTGCCTTTGCCCGGCCACTTTGTAGAGTGATCAAAAGGTGCGTCTGACGGGGGTTGAGTTCTAAGCTAAAATCGGTCGCGTTCGGCAGGGAAACCGAGCGCGCGGTCCGGTTTGCGCCGGATCAGGGGACGATGCTGCGGATGGGGTCGATCGGTCGATATATTTTTCGCACCACGTTGGGTGCGTTCCTGATCGTATTGATCAGTCTGACTGCGGTCATCTGGGTCACGCAGGCGCTCCGCGATATCGACATCATGACGAGCCAGGGACAATCGATTCTGGTCTTCGTAGGTATCACCAGCCTTCTCATTCCGATGCTGATCCTCCTGATCGCGCCGATTGCGCTGCTGATCGCAGTCGCGCACGTGCTCAACAAGATGTCGAACGACTCCGAAATAATCGTGATGAATGCGGCGGGCATGTCGCCGTGGATTCTGTTCCGGGCATTCATGGCGGCTGCGATCGTTGTCTCGCTGCTCGTCGGCGCGATAAGCGCGTATTTCGCGCCGAAGGGTTTGCGGATGCTGCGCGATTGGGTGACGGAGGTGCGCGCGAATGTCGTGAGCACCATCGTTCAGCCTGGCCGCTTCAGATCCATCGAAGCCGGCGTAACCATCCATATTCGCGAGCGCCGCCCAAACGGACAGCTTGCTGGCATCTTTCTCGACGACCGGCGGAACCCCAATGAGCGCATCACCGTGCTTGCAGAGATTGGCGAGCTGATGGACAACAGCAGCGGCACCTACCTCGTCCTACAAAAAGGAAATGTGCAGCGGTACGAGGCAGGCCAGCGCGATCCCGCCATGGTGGCGTTCGACCGCTATGCATTCGATCTCTCGCAGTTCGCCGGCACGGGACAGGCTGTCAAGTATTCGATCCGGGAACAATATCTCTGGCAGCTGCTGTTTTCCGATCCGAAAGACCAGTCCTACATCGATCAGCCCGACCAGTTCCGCGCCGAGTTGTATGACCGGTTGATGACGCCGTTCTACCCCATCGCGTTTGTCGTGATCGCCTACGCCTATCTCGGGGCTCCACGTACCACTCGTCAAAGTCGGACGCTGTCGATGGTTGGCGCCGTCGGCGGCGTCGCCCTGTTGCGCTTCATTGGCTTCGTATCCACCGTGATCGGCGCTACCGTTCCCTGGATGCTGGCGCTGCAATACCTTGCCGTCGCTGCCGCAATCGGCGGGGGCCTTTACGTCATTCGCCGCGGGCTGATTTTGGAGCCGCCCGCCTTCATTACCGACTGGCTTGCAATGCTGACTGAGCGCCTTGGTCAGCGTCTG
Source organism: Pseudolabrys sp. (assembly GCA_036505835.1). GTDB lineage: Bacteria > Pseudomonadota > Alphaproteobacteria > Rhizobiales > Xanthobacteraceae > Pseudolabrys. The sequence goes on from DASXST010000088.1 coordinate 5,795, forward strand.
GCACCTTCGTGACGTGACATCATGCCGATCTTTCTCGGAACCCTGGCGCGATATTTCGGACTGCGTTTTCTAATCGCGGTGCTGATAGTTTTTGCCGGGATATTCGCGCTGGTCGCCTTGATCGATTACGTCGAAATGATGCGTCGGGCCGGCGATATTCCCAACGTATCGGCGGCACTCATCGCGAAAACGTCGATTTATCGCGTGCCGCAGGTAGTCGAACGCATCCTCCCGTTCTGCGTCCTTATCGGTGGAATGTCCTGTTACCTCAACTTGTCGCGTCGGCTGGAGCTTGTTGTCGCTCGCTCCGCCGGATTGTCGGCTTGGCAATTCGTCGCTCCGGCAATTTTGGTGGCGTTCGTGCTCGGGGTGGCGGCGACGACCATCTACAACCCCATCTCGGCAATACTTCAGGAGCGTTCGAAGCGGCTGGAAGTTGAGTTGTTGACCCACAAGTCAAATGCGCTTAGTCGCGGCGGAGGCCCGTTCTGGATCGGTCAGCGTACCGATGAAGGTCAGGCAATCATCAATGCCGGCTCAAGCCGCGACCAAGGCATCAATCTCAATGGAGTGTCTGTTTACACCTTCGATCCCGAAGGTCGTTTCAAACAGCGGATCGAGGCGCGCGCGGCCCTTCTTGAGCCTGGCGCGTGGCTGTTGCGAGACGCGCGCGTGTATGCGTTGGGCGTACTGCCAGCGCGGCAACTAGAATATCGTCTCAAGACGAACCTGACACCCGAGCAAGTACGCGAAAGTTTTGCTACTCCAGAAACTGTGCCTTTCTGGGAGCTTCCGCAGTATATCCAAATAGCGGAGCACGCCGGCCTAATTGCCGCAGGCTATAGATTGCAATTTCAGAAGCTCTTGGCGCGGCCGTTCTTGCTGTCTGCCATGGTTCTCCTTGCTGCTGCGGTCAGCCTACGGTTTTTCCGCTTTGGCGGGATCCAAAAGATGGTTTTAAGTGGCGTTGCAGCCGGCTTTCTGCTTTACGTTTTATCGAAAGTAACTGAGGATTTGAGCAAGGCTGAGCTGATGCACCCTGTGGCAGCGGCGTGGCTGCCCGTGCTCGCGGGTGGGCTGACGGGATTTATTGCATTGTTGTACCAGGAGGACGGGTGATGGCGGGGTCGGCTAGCACTCGCCCATCAGCGCCGCGGCCGTATCGCCGTGGCGTCGCAAAACTTGCTGCCGTCCTCAGCCTGCTGGCTTTTGGCGGAGTGATTGCGTCTGCGCCGGCATCCGCTCAACAGTTGCAGTTTCCGCAACGCGCGCCAGCGCCAAAGAAATCCCAAATTGCGCTCGAGCGCGAGAAGTCCGGTCAAAAGCAAATGCTCGTTCAAGCGAACGAGATTAATTACGACTACGCCAACAATCGCGTCGCCGCCGTTGGCAATGTCCAAATCTATTACGGCAACTCGACGCTCGAAGCCAATCGCGTCGTCTACGATCAGAAGACCAAGCGCCTGCACGCCGAAGGCAACGTCCGGCTCACGGAGCAGAACGGCAAGGTCACTTATGGCGAGATTATGGATCTGTCGGACGACTACAGGGACGGCTTCGTCGACTCGCTGCGCCTTGACACACCCGATCAAACCCGCATGGCGGCGACGAGCGCCGAACGTTCCAGCGGCCGATACACCGTATTTCACAATGGCGTCTACACCGCCTGCGCTCCCTGCAAGGACGATCCGAAAAAGCCGCCGCTCTGGCAGGTGAAGGCCGCGCGCATCATCCACGACCAGGGCGAGAGGATGGTTTACTTCGAGGACGCCCGGCTCGAATTCTTTGGTCAGCCAATTGCGTTTCTGCCGTACTTCTCCGCGGCCGATCCGACCGTAAAGCGCAAGACCGGCTTCCTGATGCCGATATTTTCATCAAGCTCCGTGTATGGCGCCGCAGTTGAAATTCCCTACTACTGGGCCCTTGCGCCCGACTATGATGCGACGTTCTCGCCGATGATCACCTCCAGACAGGGACCCCTGCTGCAGGGTGAATTCCGTCAACGCTTGATCAATGGCGCCTATTCGATCAGAGCAGCCGGGATATACCAGCTCGATAAAGATTACTTTGACTCGTCGAAATTCACACCGGCTCCTGGAACCGACGGCGCGATAAATCCGGGCTTCCGCAACTGGCGCGGCAGCCTCGAAAGTTCGGGCCTGTTCGCACTCAACAACAAATGGGTGTGGGGTTGGGATGCAACGGCGCTGTCCGACAAGACCTTCCTGCAGGATTACCACCCGACTCTATCTAAAATTAGCGCCATCGATTCGTTCCAGAACCCACAAAGCGAGGCGATCTCGCAGATCTACCTCGCGGGCAAAGGCAACCGTAGCTATTTCGATGCGAGAACAATTTACTATTACGGTTTTTCGCAAGCGGACACGCAAAGTCAGATTCCTGTCATCCACCCGGTGATCGACTACAACTACGTTTTTGACCGTCCGATTTTGGGCGGCGAAGTCGGGTATCGCATCAACTTCACCAGTCTGACCCGTAGCGAAGCAGACTTCGATCCCATCACCCAGAGCGCGCTGAATAATGGAACCTGCACTGAAACCGCCAATCCTGCGCTCAAGACGACGGCGAGCTGCCTGTTGCGCGGCGTTCCCGGCACCTACAGCCGCTTTTCGGCCGAAGCTCAATGGCGGCGAACAATTACCGACCCGTTTGGACAGGTTTTCACGCCCTTCGTTTCGGTACGGGCGGACGCTGCTTCGTTGCAGACCAGTAACCAGCCGGGAGTGTCCAACTTCACGAGCGTGGGGGACGACGGTCTCGTGCGCGGCATGCCCACGGCCGGTCTGGAGTATCGCTATCCTTTCATCAGCGTGCAATCCTGGGGTTCGCAGACCCTGCAGCCGATCGCGCAAGTGCTCCTGCGGCCGAACGAGACCCAGATCGGAAAGTGGCAGAACGAGGATGCGCAGAGCCTGGTCTTCGACGACAGCAACTTGTTCCGGGTCGACAAATTCTCGGGCTGGGATCGCGCCGAAGGCGGTGGGCGCGCAAACTATGGTGTTCAATACACTGCCCAGTTCAACCAGGCTGGCTCCGTCAACGCTTTGTTCGGCCAATCCTATAGTCTGTTTGGGCAAAATTCCTTTGCCGTCGCCAGCCCGACCAATACCGGACTCGATAGCGGCCTCGACACGACGAGATCCGACTACGTGGCGCGCCTGTCTTATCAGCCGAACAACATCTACATGTTCACGTCGCGCTTCCGTTTGCAGAACGACAACTTCACCCCACAGCGCATCGAACTTGAAGCCCGGGCCAATTTCGACCGATGGAGTGGCAGCATTCTCTACGGCGATTACGCCGCGCAGCCTCTGATCGGCATCCTCGATCGTCAACAGGGCATTTTGGGAACCGGACAGGTCAAGCTCGATGCAAATTGGGTTCTGCTCGGCGGCGCCCGCTATGACATCAATGCCGGAAAGTTCGACCAGACTCGCGTGGGTCTCAGCTATGTCGACGATTGCCTGATATTGGGTCTGAACTACCTTACGAACTATACGTATAGCGGAAATGTGCAGGCGAACCATACTGTCATGCTGCAGCTGAGTTTGCGCACGCTGGGCGGCACGTCTGTGAGCCAGGGCGTTAGCCACAGCACGCAATATTAAGCCCGTATACGGCACAGGCTATGAACACACTGGAATCCAAAATGCAGCCAATGAATGTCGGACGCTCGGCATTTGGCCGATGGCTCATCGGCGCCGTTGTCGGCTTGGCTCTCGCCAGCCCAGGGACTGCGCTGGCACAAGTGGTCGTCATCGCGAACGGTTCTCCCATCACCGAATACGACATCCAGCAGCGCAGCAAACTCGATGCAATCTCCCATAAAAACGCGAGCCGCCAGCAAGTCATCAATGACCTTATCGATGATCGGCTCAAGATCGCGCGCGCCAAGGTCTATGGCCTGGAGGTCAGCGATACGGAGGTCAACGACGCTTTCGATGGAATGGCGACCAGGCAAAATGTTACGCCGGCGCAATTCAGCCAGGTGCTGGAGCGAGCCGGCATTTCTCCCAACACGGTCAAGGCACGAATCCGTGCGGAGTTGACCTGGCAGCAGCTGATCCGCGGCAAATATTCCTCCTCTCTCCAGGTCGGCGAGAGCGACGTTGCCAAGGCGCTGAAGGATCGCAGTGAGGGCGATGCTCCTGCGGTAGCCTATATCTACACGCTGTACCCGATCGTGATGGTTGTTGCGCGCGGGTCGAGCGAGGCCGCGATTTCAGCGAAACGCAGCGAGGCGGAAAGCCTGCGCGGCCGGTTCGTCTCCTGCAATGAAGGCCTGGCGATGTCGCGCGGATTGCGCGATGTCGCGGTGCGCGATCCAATCACCAGAAATTCAGCCGACCTCACTCCGCAATTGCGGGATATGCTCGGCAACGTTCAGGTCGGTCGCCTCACTGCGCCTGAGGTGACCCCGCAGGGCCTGCAAATGTTCGCCGTCTGCAACAAGAAAGAAAGCACGACAGAATCGCCTCTCAAGCGCGAGATGCGCGAGCAGATATTTGTCAAGCGCTTCGAATCCGAATCGAAAAAATATCTGGACGAAATACGCAAGGCGGCGATGATCGAATACAAGACCGTAAAATGAACGAACCCGCCGCCCTGCCATTGGCTCTTACGCTTGGCGAGCCGGCTGGCATTGGCCCGGACCTGACCATTCAAGTGTGGCACCGGCGCGCCGAGCTCAGGTTGCCGGCCTTTTATCTGATCGCCGATCCGGAATTCGTTGCGCGGCGTGCCCGTCTGCTCGATCTGGACATTCCTGTGAGCGTGGTGACGTCGGCGCAAGCCGGAGAGACGTTCGCCCATGCGCTGCCCGTTGTGCCGCTCGATATCTTAGCCAGTGCCGCTCCTGGCAAGCCTGATGCATCGAGCGCCCCTGCGGCGATCGCCTCGATCCGCCGTTCAGTGGCCGACGTCCTCGCGGGAAAGGCAGCGGCAGTCGTCACCAACCCCGTTGCCAAGAACGTGCTCTACCGCTCGGGTTTTGCCGAACCCGGCCATACCGAGTTTCTTGCCAAGCTTGTGCACGAAGCAACGGGCAAGCCCGCCAAGCCGGTCATGATGCTGTGGTCGCCGGAGCTTGCCGTTGTGCCCGTGACCATTCATTTGCCGTTCAAAGAGGTCGTCACGCAACTCTCGTCGGAGCTTGTCGTGGAAACCGGCCGCGTCGTCGCGCGCGACCTGACGGCTCGATTTGGAATATCGCATCCGCGTATTGTAGTCGCCGGGCTCAACCCGCACGCCGGCGAACAAGGCGCGTTGGGCGGCGAGGACGCGTCAATCGTGGCACCTGCCGTGAAGCGGCTGCAGGCGGAAGGCATCGATGCGATCGGCCCATTGCCGGCCGATACATTGTTCCATGAGCGAGCCCGCGCCAGTTATGACGTGGCGCTCTGCATGTACCACGACCAGGCATTGATCCCGATCAAGACGCTCGCTTTCGATCACGCGGTGAACGTGACCCTTGGCCTTCCATTCGTGCGAACGTCGCCGGATCACGGCACCGCCTTCGATATCGCAGGAAAAGGTACAGCCGATCCGACCAGCCTGATCGCGGCACTCACACTCGCTGCGCGTCTGTCGGCGGCAGCGCCTGCGCTTGTTCCCGCAAAATAGAGCAATCGACAATGACACAGCTCGATGACCTTCCGCCGCTGCGCGAGGTCATCCGGCGCCATGGTCTCACCGCAAAAAAATCGCTCGGGCAAAATTTCCTGCTTGACCTCAATCTGACCGCGCGCATCGCGCGCGCGGCTGAGCCGCTTGAGAACATTACCGTGGTGGAAGTCGGACCGGGTCCGGGAGGCCTGACGCGGGCGCTGCTGGCGCTCGGGGCGCGCCGGGTCATTGCCATCGAACGCGATAACCGCGCAATCGCCGCGCTTGAAGAAATCGCGCTGCGCTATCCGGGACGGCTGGAAATCGTCGAAGGCGATGCCCTGAGCATTGACCCCCACGAGCACCTCGGCCCCGAACGCGCTCGCGTCGTGGCGAACCTGCCCTACAATATAGCGACCGCCCTGTTGGTGGGGTGGCTTACCGTCGAGCCCTGGCCGCCCTGGTATGACCATCTGCTGCTGATGTTCCAGCGCGAGGTGGCTGAGCGCATCGTCGCCGTGCCCGGCACAAAATCGTATGGGCGCCTTTCCGTGCTGGCAGGGTGGCGCGCCGAGGCCAAAATCCTGTTCGATGTGGCGCGCTCGGCGTTTGTACCGCCTCCCAAAGTGACATCCTCGATCGTGCGCCTCACGCCACGACCGGAGCCGCTAGCCTGCGACGCGCTTGCGCTGCAGCGCGTAACCGAGGCTGCTTTCGGTCAGCGCCGAAAAATGCTGCGGCAGAACCTGAAGACCCTGGGCGTGGACGTAGCGTCGCTCCTGGCCGAAGCCGCCATTGATCCGACATCGCGAGCCGAAGAAATTCCGGTCGAAGGTTTTGTTGCATTGGCAAATGTTTTTTCCCAGCAAACAAACGCCCAAGTGTAAAGTCACGACGCATGAAAATACACCGACAATCTTTGACAGCCTACGGCGCGCCGCTCTGCGAAACGGTGGCAGACTTGCCAACGCCAAAGGGCTCCGAGGTGCTGGTCCGGGTCGAACGTTGCGGCGTCTGCCATTCCGACCTGCACATGCAGGATGGTTATTTTGTGCTTGGTGGAGGAAAAAAGCTGGATGTTCGCGCGGGGCGTGCGCTTCCGTTCACGCTTGGCCACGAAATTGCCGGCAGGATCGAAGCTGCCGGACCGGACGCGGCCGTAAAAACCGGCAGTCAGGTCGCGGTTTATCCGTGGATCGGTTGCGGACAATGCGCGGCCTGCAGGTTTGGCGACGAAAATATCTGCAGCTCTCCACGGCATCTTGGGGTCACCGTTGACGGCGGCTTTGCCACCCACGCCCTGGTGCTTCACTCACGCTACCTCATTGACTACGGGCTTTTGTCGCCGGGATACGCTGGCGCCCTTATGTGTTCCGGCCTGACCGCTTACGCCGCGCTGAGGCGGCTTGCAGACCGCGCTGCGCGCGCGCCGCTTTTGCTGGTCGGTCTCGGCGGCGTCGGCATGATGGGCCTCGCGCTAGCGCGGGCGATGTATGGGGCTGCCCCGCTCGTAGCCGATATCGACGCGAAAAAGAGAGCCGCCGCGCTCGCAGCCGGGGCGGCCGAGGCCTTCGATCCGTCCCAACCGGACGCCCGCAAGGCCGTGCTGAAGGCAACCGGCGGTCTTTATGGCGTTTGCGATTTTGCCGGCTCCGATGCCTCGCTGAATTTTGCCACCGGCGTATTGGCCAAGGGAGGAAAGGTCGTGGTTACCGGATTGATCGGCGGCGGTTACGCGACGGCGGTCGCCATGTTTCCGCTCAAGGCCATGACAATCGAAGGCATCACGACAGGCACGCTAGCCGAGGCACGCGAGCTTGTCGATCTCGTGCGCAAAAAGAACATCGCGCCGCCTCCAATCGCCGATCGGCCACTCGGGCAAGCCTCAGCCACGCTCGATGATCTGCGCGCGGGGCGCATCGTAGGCCGGGTGGTGTTGGCTTGCTGAGGCATGCTCGGCACGTTTTGGCCTTTCGGGGCAGGAGAAGCACTTAGCTTGTCCAACCGGCCTAAAGGACCCTTCCGGTCCTAAAAGACAATTTCCGAAACTGTCCAACCTTGATCGCGCTGGGCCGCCGCCGCCAGGCCGAACCAGGAGGGTGTGAATGCTCGTCCGTAACGGTGCGGGCCCCGTCACCGCCGGCGCGGTGAACGAGGCCCGAAGGTTTTTAGCCGCTGGAAACGGCAGAACCTTTAAGCCAACCACCCGCAAACCGCAAGCGTCCTGTGCGATCCGCGCCGAATTGACCGGCTCGAGCAGCTGCAAGGCCGCTGGCATCACTGCTCACGGCTCGGTGCTGGCGCTGTGCCAGCTGCTGGTGCAGGCCGGATTCAATCCTGATCGGCCGCTTCATGCCTACCGTGGTGCCACGCTCTGCCTGATCGTTCGCTCGATCGGCGAGGCAGCTGGGCTTGAAATCAACAACAGGGGGACCGGTTTTGTCCGCCACCGTGCGGTACGCGCAGGCCCACCCATGCGTCAAAAGCGTCGGGGGGCAGCATGACCGCCGCCGAGGTCATCCGATTTCCGCAGCGGCACACCGCCGCCGTCTTCATTGTCTGCGCCGATGATGGCGGCTGGCTCGCCTTGGCTGGCTCGCACGGCTGGTTGTTTGGTTCCCAGCATGAAGCTTTCGCCGAGGCGTGGTGGCTCTCAAAAAATCTTGCGCTTCCGATCCATTACCAACAACCCGAGTAGGAACGCACCATGGCGAGCACAGCACCGACAATTAATTTCTACCGCGCGCGGGAGCTGCTATTTCGGCCGGGCCATTTGCTGCAGGAAGTTAAGTCCAACAAGAAGCGGGAATTTGTCGTCACGCCGGGCGGCCCGGTTACCGAGGCAGTTGCCAAGAGAATTCTCGAACATCCGTTGTGTCGCGAAGTCGATCCCGGCCTGTTTCCGGGAATTCCACAGTCGTGGACGCTCAGCGACAACCCCAACCCATAACAGGAGAGCGGCGGCATGACGGCACCGACGGTCACCATCGTCACCTTTACCGACGGCGGGACAGCCGAGATTGTCATCGACCGCACGGCAAGCTCCGAACACATCATGGACGCGATGGA
>DASXST010000089.1:0-1509 GCA_036505835.1 Pseudolabrys sp.
GCCGATCCGCGAAAGCGGGGATCCAGAACAGCCGCTAAGCTTCCTCTTTGACGTCCATGTCTGCGCGGGTTGCATCGATGATTTTGGCAAGCGCGCGCAAAGCCTCCTGCACGCCTTCACCCGACTGCGCTGAAAGTACGAGCGGCGTTTTCTTGCTGGCCTTTTTCAGCTTTGAGCTCTGCGCCTTGACCAATTCAGAAGTCATTGCGTCGGCTTTCGAGAGCGCAACGATCTCAGGTTTTTCGCTTAATCCTTGTCCGTAGGCTTCCAGTTCCGCGCGCACCGTCCTATAGGCGGCACCGGCATCCTCGATCGTGCCGTCGATAAGATGCAGCAACACGCGGCAGCGTTCCGTGTGACCAAGGAAGCGGTCGCCAAGGCCCGCGCCTTCGTGCGCGCCCTCGATCAGCCCGGGCAGGTCGGCGAGCACGAACTCGCGCTCGTCCACTTTGACGACGCCGAGTTGCGGATGCAGCGTCGTAAACGGATAGTCAGCGATCTTCGGCTTTGCCGCGCTCACGGCGGCAAGGAAAGTAGACTTGCCTGCGTTGGGCAGGCCGATCAGTCCGGCATCCGCGATCAGCTTCAGCCGCAGACGAATCGTGCCTTCCTCTCCGGGTTGTCCGGGGTTGGCATGGCGTGGCGCGCGGTTGGTTGATGACTTGAAGTGCGTATTGCCGAAGCCGCCGTTGCCACCCTTGGCGAGGGTCGCACGCTCGCCAACTTCGGTGAGATCGGCGATGAGCGTCTCGCCGTCTTCCTCGTAGACCTGGGTGCCGATCGGCACTTTGAGAACGACATCCTTGCCATTGGCGCCAGCGCGATCCTTGCCCATCCCGTTGCCGCCGCGCTGCGCCTTGAAGTGCTGTTGGTAGCGGTAATCGATCAACGTATTGAGCCCATTGACGGCCTCGACCACCACGTCGCCGCCCTTCCCGCCATCGCCGCCGTTTGGACCGCCGAACTCGATGAATTTCTCGCGCCGGAACGACACGCAGCCGTTCCCGCCCGCGCCGGACGCTATGTAGACCTTCGCTTCATCGAGGAATTTCATGGCCTTAGGATATATCGCATCGCGCCGTCCTTCGCCCAAGAGGCCTGGGAATAAATCTTGGCGAACCCCGATCTAGTCCCCGTGCAAGCCAACTGCAGGGAGACCAGACATGACCAGCCACGACGAAGGCCCAAGCCGCCGCAAAGTCCTCGAATGCATGACCGGGGCCGGAACCGGGGTGTTGTGGACTGTCGCCAGGGGAGTGCCAACCTCGCTCGGGATCATCGATGAGGCGGTGGCCCAACAGAGCAAGGGCTTCACGTTCCTGCAAATCAGCGACAGCCACATGGGCTTCGACAAGCCGGCTAATCCCAACGTCAAGGGGACACTGGAAGAAGCGATCGGGCGGGTGAAGGCACTCGCGGTCAAGCCGTCGTTCATGATCCACACTGGCGACATCTCGCATCTGTCGAAAGCGTCCGAATTCGACGACGCGGAGCGCATCATTTCGCAGG
>DASXST010000090.1:0-4101 GCA_036505835.1 Pseudolabrys sp.
CCTCTGGTTGACCAATTCGTCTGAGCCTCGGTTATCGCGACGGAACCGGAGCAAGCCAGGAGCCGGCAGTCGCACGAGAGGCCGTCCGGTGTCACGCCCGGGCGGCCCTTTCCATTTTCATGGGGATCGGAAGGTGCTGCAGACAGCGCATCAAACGTATGCAAGTCGAAGCTTGTTTGTGTCGTAAATTTGGCCATCGCGGCCCTTGCGCCTGTGGTGGCCATCGGCGCGGTTGCCTCGGACCCTGACTTTGCTACTGCACCACCACTGGTGCTGCTTGCGCCGCCGTTCGTGCCAAAGCGCCGGCTGCCGACAATGCCAGCGCTATGGCGGCCACGGGACTGATCAGTGCGCGCATTATGGACCTCCCTTTTTAAATGAGTGCCGGTCTCGAAAGACCGTCTGTTCTAACCGATCTAATCCGCCCAATTTCCGCGACGGCCAAGGAGACCCGCCCGGCGTGAACCGGGCAGGCTGCTTTTTCTTCAGGCAGTTTGGCTTTCGTTTGCTGGGCGCGAAGTAAACAATACCGTCTGCGATTTTGAGCAGGCGCTCTGTGACATGGCAACTTCTGAAGACACTCACTTGGCAAACGGGTTCTGCCAACCTCCGCGACCCGTTGGCGCGCGCGGCGGATAGGCCGCCTCGAGATAGTTCAGCACCACGTCGCGGTCCTTGTCATCGAGCGGCGGCATGTTGTGGCGGCGGATCATAAGGTTGATCGAATCCTCCCACTGCGCGCGCGTCATGCCTTGCTGCGCCACCAGCTTGAAACCGTGGCAGGCGGTGCAGGCATAGAACGTTTCATCGCGGCCCAGACCCGCGGGGAAATCCTTCGGGCTTTCGTCGCGCGGCGTGAAGGCTGTTTGGGCGATGGTCGGCGCAATCCAAAGCAGTCCGGCCATTGCGAGCCACGCGAAACGCAGCATTATCCCACCAGCACTGCGATGCGGTGCATGGCGTTGCCGCCATAGCCTTGTGGATTCCAGAAGCCGGCCTGATGCGGCTGCATCGCTCCCTTGGAATCGGTCGCGCGCGCCCAGATTTCGAAATAGCCGTCAGTAGGCAGCTTCACGGTCGCGGTCCAGCGCTGCCAGTCATATTTGTTCTTTGGCTTTTCAAGTTTGGCGCGCCGCCAGGTGGCGCCGAAGTTGGTCGAGACATGAATTTGCTTGACGGTGAGGTCACCGGCCCAGGACGCGCCGCGCAATTTCAGCTCCTTGGTTCCGGCCGCGAACTTCGCGCCGTTCGCCGGATTGGTGATGATCGAGCGCACCGGCATCGATTCCAGGATGCGGAAATTCGCCGGATCGGCCTTGCCGCCGGGCACCATTGGCTTGATGGCGAGGCGATAGGAAAATTCCGTCATCCCGGGGCCGTCATGCTCCATGTCGCGGATGGTGATGCGCGTCAGCCACTTCTGCGATGCCGAGCCTGCCCAGCCCGGCACGACCAGGCGCACCGGCCCGCCGTGGATGTTCGGCAGCGGCTGGCCGTTCATGCTCCACACGATCATCGTGTTAGGGTCCATCGCCTTTTCGATGCGCACGCCGCGCGAGATGCTCGGCTTGCTGGCATCGCCCGACAGATGCAGGTCGGCCGAATAATGCGCGGTGTATTTCGCGCTTGGCTTCAGGCCCGCCGCCTTGAGCAAATCGGCGAGCGGCACACCGGTCCATTCGGCGCACCCCACACCGCCATTGGTCCACTGGTTGCCGCGCGCCGCCGGCGAGAACGCCGCCCGGCCGTTGCCGCCGCACTCCAGCACCATGCGCCGCGTCAGGGCCTTGTATTTCGATTTCAGCTCCCCGAGCGTGATCTCGATCTTGTTGTTGACTTCGCCGTCGATGGTGATTTTCCAGGCGTCGGGATTTTTTGTCTCCTCGGGTATCTGCCCGTTGTTGCGAATGTAGAATTTCTCGATCGGCGTGGTGTCGTCATCGAGCAGGCTTTCAGGCGTCTCGGCGACCAGCGGCCGCTCGCCGAGCACGACCAGCCCTTCGTGCTTGCCAGGAAATTTCAGATATTGCGGTCCCTTCGCCGGAGCGGGCTCGGCAGCTGGACCCGCCTGTGCGTGTGCGCTCGGAATTCCGGCGCTGTTACCGGATAGCGGCATGGTGCTCCCAACGATCGCTCCCATCGCAGCCAAACCCGTGCTGCCCAGAAATCCGCGACGGGTGGAATTGAAGCTGTTCCCGCCGTTCGCAGCGTTCCGCCCGGTTTCCCGCGCCATGATATTCCTCCCTTTATTGCCCGGTGTTGTGGTTTTTTGGCAGGGCTTCCGCAAGGACTCCCAAATTGGCCTGAGTATTTGCGCTTTGCGGCCTTGCCGCAAGCCCGACGCAAGATGCCATTCGTCATCAGGACACTGTGCCAAAACGTCGCCGCCCGCGTTCAGGCGGACGCACTGAACAAGACGGGAATCGACGCGCGAACGGGCGAGCACCGTCCCTGGTGCTCGCCGATTTCTTCCTTTTCGTTTGGTCGTCGCCCACGGTGCCGCCTTGAAGCTCCAGCCGTCGGCTCCCCGTTCGTCTCTAACCGGCAGCCGACACGTGCGTCAAGGCGGAAGATCGGGCCCTGCAGCGGATATCTTTTCTGGTGACAATTCTTGCGAGTCTAACGTGCCGCCGCCTGTTCCGCCTTAGACTCGGCGAGAATTTTCATAAATCTGGCGAAAAGCATTTCCTGTTCTTTGGTGGACAGCGTGTTCCGACCGGACGAAGAGGCGTAGTTCTGCATAAATTTCTCGAATGCCAGCCTCAGCTCGGGAGAGGATTGGCCGAGCGTGCTGTCCGGATTGGCGGATACGGCTTGATTTCGGTGGGCGGCAAGCCATTCGGCCGCGGGCTTAAATCGCACCCAGCCAGGCATTTCGGCCGAAAGATTGACTTCGCGCCACTTGGGATGCCTCGACGGGGTGTTGAATTGATTGATCTTGCCGAAAAACGCGTCGATGAATTTGGCGACCCTCTTGTACCGCGGGGAATTCTCCGGCCAAGTATAGGCGACAAGCAATGCCCGGTTCGCAATGGTCGGGACAGAGGTCCCCTCGGCAATCAGGTTCGGATAGTTTTGATGGGTGATCTCTGCGGGAAGATAATTTGCGAACAAATCGCGCAGGTCATGATTTTGCAAGCTTTCCTGATCGAGCGGGAGGAAATGCACGCCGTCTTCCTTCTTCACCTTCGCCAGGGTGGCCTGCGGCGCTCCCGTGAGGATGATCATTGCCGAGATTTCTCCCGACATCAGCCTCTTAAGTGCTTCATCGTTGTCGTAGTAAGAGCGCTGCACGGGGATATTGAGCGCATTGAAAACGGTGTCGGCGGTCACTTCGGTCTGGCTGTCCTTCAGGTTGAAGTTGACCTTCTTGCCCTTCAGATCGTCATAGGACTTGATTTCGTTTCGCGCGAGAACATGAAACTCGGAATTGTAGAGCTTCGTGATATATTGAACGCGCTGCTCGACATTGGCATACAGCACCGGATCCTTCTTCTTCAGGAGTCGAAGATTGTCCTCGTCGACGACAGCCATGTCCACGTTCTTGAGAAACAGCACATCCTTCACGTTTTGAAGTCCGCCGACCCCAAGAACCGGCAGAACGCGCACCCCGTCCGGCCCCAAATCGTTCACGACGTTCCGGATGTCCTCAGTGAACCTGGCGCACGTACATGAGATGCCGGACACCACGACCGTTACAGCGATATCGTTGGCCTGACGCTTTTTTTCATCGTAACTGACCGCCGGCTTTTGGCTTTGAGCCACCGGCTTTTGGCTTTGAGCCAAAACAGGACGCAAGGGGACGGTTAAGGATATAAGAAACAAGAAGAACGACAGGCACACGAAGAGATTTCTAGCAGTCGCGGTGAAGACGCCCATAACTTTGCCCTTTGCTGTGATCTGCGGCCCATTAATAAGTGCGTGCCGCGAAGTGAGTGCCGCGTCCGAAATTGGACTTGGTCTGTTCGGTTTGCGGCGAAAATCCGTCGACAGTAAACGTGGCTTTGAAACGTGTCATACGGTGCGCCGATTATTGCCGCTTGCTTGCGAGCAGTTCGAGCCGCTGAGGCGCCTCCGCCGATCCGAACTTTTTGGCTTTCT
>DASXST010000091.1:0-4568 GCA_036505835.1 Pseudolabrys sp.
GACCGATACTGAGATTGGCCCGCGGCTCGTGAATCGTGAATTGCACGATCGAAGCTTGCTGTTGCAAAGCCCGGCTGAAGCCGCGGAACGACAGTGACAGTACCTGGCCGCTTGTCGTGATCGCTGTGGCGTCCGCAAGTGATTCCGGATCGAGCGCGCCGTAAACTAGCGCTTCGACCAATAGACCCTGAGGGTCGACGATCTGGAACAGGGAGTCCTGGGCCTCGACGACTTGCCCCGCCACGACTTTGACGGCGGCGATGACGCCATCGGTCGGCGCGCGCAACAATTCGAGTTCGGTACGCGAGGTGCGCACGGCTTCTCGGCGCTGGCGCAAGCCTTCCAGTTCCGTCTCCAGGTCATTGACTTGGCTTTGAGGCACTGCGCCGCGTTCGGCAAGCGGCCGAAGGCGCCGAATTTTCGATTCGGCCACGGCGATCAACTGCTCAATCTCGCCCGTTTTTTCTGAGATCGTCGTTCGGTCAGCAAGTGGAAGGTACGGATCGACTTGAACCAACGGTTCGCCCTTGCGAACGGACTGCCCGATGCGTGGAAGTCCGCCTTCGAGCGCCACGACACGCCCCCCGTGGAGACTCTGAACGACGCCGGTCCGGTTGGGGTCGCCTATCACGCGCGCGATCAGAGTGACCGCCGGGCTTGCGGTAACCGCCGCGGCCGCCGCTGTGCGGACTTCCAGCAGCCGTTGCGTGGGCTTAGCGATGAATGCCGCGCCGCCGGGAAGTCGACGGGGTGCGTCGCTCATGTCTGAGAGGATCTTCTTGGCGGAACCGACCGGCAGACGATCCTCTGCTCTTAGGGTAACGGCGAGAAACCCCGCAAACACGAGCATCGAGGCTGCTGCTGTTGCGGCGATCGGGCGGCTTCGGTGTCTGTATCGGGTGAACAGAATGGCTAAACCGAGAATTGCAAAGGTGAGCGCAACGGGATGGCGGATGGCCCACGGAACCGCAGTGATCCATGTCGTGGCACGGCCCAATGCTGCCGCTTCACTCACATCCTGCGGCAGGCTGAGCGTCCCGATTAGGAGGTCGTCTCCGCCTTGTTCCGAAATATTGAAAACCACATCGATCGTTCTCGATCTTGGAACATGAGGACGTAACAACGTGTAGGTGCCGTCGTCCGACAGCTGAGTGTTGGTTGGCTCGGCATCTGCGATTGTGACCGTTACCTTCGCTCCGGTTACCGGCTCGTTCGATGGAACTCGGTCGAGGTAGATTGAAAGTCGATCATTCCTGAGAATTCCCACCAGCTCGTACGTTTCGGACTTGGCGACGATGCGCGGAAACGTCGATGCAGCGAGAAGCGCGCGTTCGGAATCGTCCTGGTCATGCCCGCCTTCATGCGCGAGCGCAAAGTGCGGGCCGAGCGCGAGGGCAGCAATCGATAGAATCGTGGCGACGAGAATGCCGGTGAACGGCCGCAGTGGGCTTGGGCGAACTGGAACCATGGATGACCCCGAAAATGGCACGCGGAGACGCGGGCGGCGCGGGGCCACCCGCCACTAAGCGATGCTGGGGGTACTCGGGGGGCGCGTCAGAGATTCCGGTTCAACGCCTAACAGAAGCCGTTGCGACGGCAGTTCGACAGGACCGGCGACCTCAAACGGAACAGCGCATTCTGGAGCCGCCGGCGTCATTGCTGACGTACAGCTCACGTTCCAAATCTGTATCTCGTGATCCAGAGCGTGATCGCGCTGATCCGAGGGGAGATGCACGTGTCCGGCGACGTTGCGATCGCCCACGGAAAGGACATGGCCGATCTGGCCATGAAAATGGATCGGACCGCTTGTGGTTTCCGCCGCTTCCGGCATTAGCCCGACCGCGGCCGCCGCCTGTGCGACAAGCGCACTGGTCCCCTGCAGGAGGAACGCAGCCACTGCCAACAGCATCAAGAAGCTGCTGATAAGGTGCTGGCAAGCGTGCGCGCGCGTTTGCATTTGCCGAAATTAGGCGATCCTGCTGCACAGGGCAAGACAACGGAGCGAAAGGAGCGGCCTAAAAGGAACGACACAATTAACCATTACATCGGTTCCGTGGAAGGAGCTTTTTTGTGAAATTCGATGTGATTGGCGCCGTGATTTCCCTGACTTTGTGCGCGGCATTTGCTTTGGCCGCCCAAGATTCGGTCGCCTCGAACAGCCAACAGCATCCGACAACCAGGCTGGCTCAGGCAAGCCCAGACACGACGGCGAGTTCAATCGCGAATTTGCAAGGTATCGGTCTCACCGCTTCGCACAAGCAGATTATTTACGACAGTGTTGCCAACGAGGAGGTGCAAACCCTTTCTGGCGACCCAAGCGTTAGCGTCGGGAGTTGTCCGTTATGACCCATAGCGGACGTGCGACAGCGACCAATCAATGTCCGAAAGCAGACGTGACACGGACGCCTGGTGGTGGATGTCAGGGAGCGGACATGATCGGACTTGCCGCCTTAGAGATCAAAAACGCCATTATTTAGGAGGAAATAAATGTTATTGCATTGCAATATAAAAAATGCTGCAATGCACCTAACGAGGAGTCGGAGGCTCGGCTATGACGGATGCCGAATTCTTCAGAAGGCAAGCCGCAAAGTGCGCCACTTTGGCGAAGCAGACCCACGATGAAGAGAGTCGCCAACGGTATTTGCGGTTGGAACAAACGTATCTTCACCTTGCCGAATCAGAGGACCAGCTTGTCGGTCAGATGAATACGTTCGCTCGAGCGAGCTAATCGACGCCCGCACCTTAACCCGAGGTTTGCGGCGACGCTCATATATCACGGGCAGAGGGAGAAGCCGCTAAATGAGTCTCGGGGCTTGGAAAGAGATAACAGACGTATACGGCGGCAGAATTACCAAAGCTTCGTACAGATTCTCCGACAGGATGGTGACCGTTAGAACGCCATTCGGGAGCAAGACGACTCACATAGGTGGTCACACTCCCGAGCGATTGGCGAGAACACTATTGCGCGAATTGGTAGGCAAAGAAAACGAGAAGCGTGATTATCGGAAGTTTGAGACGAGGTGATTGAATAGCACGGCGCGATATCTGCTATTGATGCTGTGGACGGCTCCTCCACCAGCTCGTGAGTGCCGTGAGTATGGTTGCTGGTGATGCAACCAGGATTGAGGGGAGCTAAAGCATGCAAGCGGTTACGACAGTCGGTCTCGACATCGCCAAGTCAGTATTTCAGGTGCACGGCGTTGATGCCGCTGGCCAAGTGGTCATCCGCCGCCATGAAGCGGCGCTATGTCCTTGCGTTCTTCCAGAAGTTGCCACCGTGCCTAGTGGGCATCGAGGCCTGCGCCTCATCGCACCATTGGTCACGGGAGCTCAAGGCGCTCGGCCACACGGTGAAGCTGATGCCGCCGGCCTACGTGAAGCCCTACGTCAAACGGCAGAAGAACGATGCCACTGACGCGGAGGCGATTTGCGAAGCAGTTACCAGAGCGAATATGCGGTTCGTCGCGACCAAGACGCCCGAGCAGCAGGGCTGCCTGACGCTCCATCGCACACGTCATCTGTTCATCCGCCAGCAGACCGCGGTGATCAATGTGATCCGCGCTCATCTTTGCCGAGTTCGGGATCGTCGCTCCGGTCGGCCGCAAGGGTGTCGAGGGGCTACTCGATGTCGTTGCCAATCCAACTGACAAGCGCGTTCCTGCGATAGCCCGTGCATGTCTCGCCGCACTGGGAGCTCAGCTACGCCGGCTCAAGGAGCAGATTCTGGAGTTCGACCGTATGATCATGGCCTGGCACCGATCGAATGAGGCGAGCAGGCGGCTCGATGCGATCCCCGGTGTTGGTCCGATACTGGCCACCGCGCTTGTCTCAAGTGTCGCCGATCCGAAAGCCTTCCGATCAGGCCGCAACTTTTCGGCCTGGATTGGACTGGTGCCGAAGCAGCATTCAAGTGGGGGCAAGGACAGGCTCGGCAGTATCAGCAAGCAAGGCGACCGCTATCTGCGCAGTTTGTTCATGGCCGGTGCGCTCGCCGTCATTCGCTATGCCGAGATCCACGGCAGCAGGCATCGGCCGTGGCTCACGGCATTGTTGGCGCGGCGGCCGAGCAAGATCGCCGCCATCGCACTCGCTAACAAGATTGCGCGGATGGTCTGGGTCCTGATGGCCAGGGGCGAGCGCTACAAGGAGCCGGTCGCGCTTGCGGCGTAAACGAAATCGCGTCGGACCTCCGGCGTGATGTGAAGGTTGGGGAGGGCGAACAGCGCGTAATGCAGAGCCGGTCGATCCGGCGATCAGGACAACCCACTTGTGCCAGCGCATTGTCGAATGCGTGCTATTGATCGGGACCTGATCCGCGGAGGGCATTATGGCCAGCGGCCCCGTGTGCCGCACTTAAAGGCCGAACACATGGCTGCACCGACCAATGCTGCAAACGTGAAGAAAGTTCTTGCCAACCCGGAGCCGTCCACACATGGCTCTTAGCGGGCATCCCTGGTTGCACCGCACATGCACGCTTTCGGGGGTGGAGCGGACACGGCCGATCGCAGTGCACATGTCCGCTTATGACTCAAAGCGGACACGAATCCTGAAAAATTGAGACCGAATTT
>DASXST010000092.1:0-17786 GCA_036505835.1 Pseudolabrys sp.
AGCCTTCCATTGCGACTAGCCTGCCTAACTATGGCGATCCGTCTGACACCCGCAAATGGCTCTACGATCGCGGCGTTTCTTACAATCTCATCTATACCAATGATGTCCTTGGCAATATGTCCGGAGGCCTTCGGCGTGGCACGATCGATCAGGGCAAGCTGGAAGCGCAGCTGTTGATCGATCTTGACAAGCTCGCCGGATGGAAGGACTGGACGTTCTATGCCAATGCATTCGGGATTTATAACAGCGGTCGTATCCGGCGCGACTATGTTGGCGGCATGAATACGATCGCGGCGATCGAAGCCGACCCCACCGTGCGATTGTCCGAATTGTGGCTTGAACGCTGGGTTGGACCGTTCAGCTTCAGATTTGGCCAGCTCGCTGCCGACGCGGAATTCTTCTACAGCGATCTCAGTCAGCTGTTCCTGCAGAGCGACTGGCCCACGATCGCGGCAGTCAATCTGCCGGGGGGAGGCCCCGCGTATCCGCTGTCGACGCCGGGTGTGCGGATAAAATACGAGTTTCCAAAAGATGCATCGTTCTTATTCGCGATCTTCAATGGCGATCCGGCCGGCCCTTGTCCTGGCGATCCTGACACCTGCAACCGCTATGGGCTGAATTTTCGACTGCAGGATCCGGCATTCATGATCGGTGAACTGCAGTTTCGGAGGAATCGCGGCAAGGATGACACCGGACTTGCAACGACTTTAAAGATCGGCGCCTGGGGTCATCTCGGACAGTTCGCTGATCAACGCTACGCCAACAACGGCGCGTTGTTGGCCAGCCCGGCTAGCAGCGGCGTGCCCCTCATGCATCGTGGCGATTACGGGATTTACGGTGTCATCGATCAGCAACTCTATCGCACAAAAAACGGAGACGGCGACAGCGGCGTATCGGTGTTCAGCCGAGCGTCAGTAAGTCCATCTGATCGGAACCAGGTCAATTTCTACATTGACGGTGGAATTGTTTTCAAAGGCTTGGTGCCGAATCGGCCAAACGACAGCTTTGGCGCAGCCGTCATCTACGCTCGTTTTTCCGACAGCATTCGCGGCTTCGACCAGGATCAGATCAACTTTGGGACCCTTTCCACACCGCCTCGCGATTATGAAGCCAATCTCGAGCTGACTTATGCTGCCCAGATTGTACCGGGCTGGACCATCCAACCGGTGTACACTTATATCTGGCATCCGAGTGGCACTGGCGTCCGTCTTCCCGACGCACAGGTTGCAGGCTTTCGTTCAGTCATCAGATTCTGAACAGGCTGACCCGCCCGGGCGGGGACATTGCCGGGCGGGTCGTTCAGATCGGCGCGAGGATGGGCGAGGCAGGCACCGATCCAACGCACTCGAACTAGTAATCGCAAACGCGGATCAGGCGCACGTTGCTGCGACGGTCATAACGCTCGACGAGGCGACACGACGGCGCGACGTATACGGGAGGGGCATAGGCGTTCGAAACGGCGGCAGCGCCGATCAGTGCGCCGGCCGCAAAACCGATGCCGACGCCGGTGCCCCAGTGAGAATGGGCCTGAGCACTGCCGCTGGTGATGGCCAGGCTGCCCGCGAGGGTCAGGGCGTCGAGAGCGGCTGCCGTGATCTTGGACTTGGTCATGGCGGTCTCCATCCTGTTAAGTTCAGGCGGCGTGCAATGGCCGCGATATGCCTGGGTCGCCCCGGCGCCTGAAAAGGTTCAATGGAGTTTCGTAACGCTGTACTGCCCCTGCGCAGACCACCGAGAAAGCAGCGCTATGAAGAGATTTTTCGTTGTTTTATCGGGCTTTTTGGCCCTGTCGGCCGGCGAGGCGGGGGCGCTCGACCAGGTCCGTTTCGGCACCAACTGGGTGGCGGAGGCCGAGCATGGCGGCTTTTATCAGGCCGTCGCCGACGGCACTTACAAAAAATATGGCCTTGATGTTGTTATCGTGCCGGGCGGGCCGAACACGAACAACCGGATACTGCTGCCGGTCGGTCGCCTCGACTTCTATATGAGCGCCAATTCGCTGCAGTCATTCGACGCCGTCGAAAATAAAATTCCGACCGTCGCCGTGGCAGCGAGTTTCCAGAAAGACCCCCAAGTGTTTGTCGCGCATCCGGATGTGACAAAACTTGAAGACCTGAAAACACGCACGTTGTTTGTCTCCAAGGAGGGGATGACGACTTATTTCCAATGGCTCAAAACTGAGTTCGGCTTCGATGAATCGAAGGTGAAGCCTTACACGTTCAATCCGCAGCCGTTCCTTGCCGACAAAAACTCCGCGATGCAGGGCTACGTCACATCCGAGCCCTTCGCCGTCGAACGTCAGGGCGGCTTCAAACCTGCGGTGTTCCTGCTCGCCGATTATGGCTTTGACGCCTACTCGACTCTGATCGAGACCCGCCACGACCTGGTCGAGAAGCGCCCCGACCTCGTGCAACGGTTCGTCGATGCATCGGCGATCGGCTGGTATAACTACATTTATGGCGACAGCCGTCCGGGAAACGATCTGATCAAGAAAATGAATCCGGAAATGACCGATGCCCTGCTGGCCTATTCGATCGCCAGGATGAAGGAATATGGCATCGTTGATTCCGGCGACTCGCTGAAGCTCGGGATCGGCTCGATGACGGACGCCAAATGGAAAAGCTTTTTCGACAAGATGGTCCACGCGGGCGTTGTGAAGGCGGGCACCGACTATAAGCGGGCCTACACGCTGCAGTTCGTCAACAAGAATGTCGGCGCAGAGCTTCGACCAAAAAACTAATATCGTACGCGTTGTACCGTGTACTCTGGAAAAGCGAAATTGATTGATCTCGCCATCGAAGGCTTTTGATCAGGCGCAGCATTGTCGGTCTTGCCACCAAACGATCGTTCCCCGGGCAACTTGCCCATCGTCACGTTGCGCGGCGTCGAAAAGAATTTCTCCAACGGAATTCGCGCGCTCGATGGGCTGAATCTTGATGTGCGCAACGGTGAATTCGTTTCGCTGCTTGGGCCTTCCGGATGCGGCAAGTCAACGGCACTACGCATTATTGCAGGATTGATCGCGCCGTCTGCGGGCGCGGTCGAGTGGCCGAGCGGGGCGGGGCAAATCGGCTTCGTGTTCCAGGAGCCGACCTTGATGCCCTGGGCCGACGTCTCGGCCAATGTCGGCCTGCCGTTCAGGCTCACCGGCAAGGACGATAGGGGCGCAGTCGGGGAGGCGCTGGAACGCGTCGGTCTTGCGGGTTTTTCACGCAGCTATCCGCGCGAACTTTCGGGCGGCATGAAAATGCGCGTATCGATTGCCCGCGCCTTGGTAACGAGGCCCCAATTGCTCCTGATGGATGAGCCGTTCGCCGCTCTCGATGAAATTACACGCTTCAGACTTAACAACGATCTGCTGGCGGTGTGGCGGGACCTTCGGCGCACGGTGATTTTCGTTACTCATTCTGTTTTCGAGTCTGTTTATCTGTCGCAACGCATCGTCGTGATGACGCCGCGTCCGGGCGGCGTCTTTACCGAAATAGTCATCGACGCGCCGTATCCCCGCGACGAGCGCTTCCGCACCTCCTCGGAATACGCCGCATTCTGCCGGCAGGCCGCCGATGCGCTCGCGCAAGCGATGGCAAGCGGAGCCTCGTTATGAATCAGGGCGTTCTTCGGATTTGTCTTCCGGTCTTTGTGCTGGTCGTGGTGATACTTCTGTGGGATCTGGTGGTGCGGGTATTCGCTATCCCCCCGTTTGTATTGCCCGGCCCGGGTTTGGTGCTGGCAACGTTGATCTCGGATGCATCGCTGCTCTGGCATTCGCTCCTTGTGACATTGACCCTAACGTTCGAGGGCTTCGTGCTTGCGGCGGTCGGCGGAATTGCGCTGGCGGTCACGTTCAGTCAGTGGCGGCTGGTGGAGTACTCGCTTTACCCGTATGCGGTCATCCTTCAAGTCACGCCGATTGTGGCCATCGCCCCGCTGTTGCTGATCTATCTTCCGCAGCCCCTGGCGGTGCTGACCTGTGCCTGGATCGTGGCGTTTTTCCCGGTTTTGGCGAACACCACGCTCGGATTGAATTCGGTCGACCATAACCTTCTCGCGCTCTTCGAGTTGTACAAGGCCTCGCGCTGGCAGATCTTGTGGAACCTCAAACTGCCGTCAGCCCTGCCACAAATACTGACCGGCCTTCGTATTGCAGGTGGCCTGTCGTTGATCGGGGCAGTTGTAGCCGAAATCGCCGCCGGCTCCGCCGGCGCGGGTTCGGGCCTGGCGTATCGCATCGCCGAATCCGGCTATCGCCTCAATATCCCGCGCATGTTTGCCGCGCTGCTTTTACTGTCGCTTGCGGGTGTCGCGATCTTCTTTGCGCTCTCGGCGATCTCGTATCTTGCTTTGCGGCGTTGGCACGAGAGCGCGATCGATCGCGAAGACTAGCCTCCGAATACCAGTTGCAGCAGGGCCCCCAAGGCCGCCATCGCCACAACAACTTCGATCAGGCTGCGATGCAAACCGAAAGCAAGCACTGCCGCAATCGCCGCAAGTGCGGTGGCGCGCAGGTCAAGCGCGAGAGGATCGAATGCGTACCAGCGCAAGGGGCCAATGTGCATCTCGGTGACCTTGCCGAACAGGACGTGCAGAGCGAACCAGACCGACAAATTAAGGATCACGCCGACGACAGCGGCGGTAATGGCGGCCAGCGCACCGGACAATTGGCGATTGACGCGCAGCGGCTCGACGAACGGCGCGCCGGCAAAGATCCAGAGCATCGATGGCACGAACGTGACCCAGGTCGTCATCGCTGCCCCCAGCACGCCGGCGGTGATTTGCGAGAAGGGAGCCGCGTCACGAAAGGCGGCGAGGAAGCCGACAAATTGGGTGACAAGAATGAGCGGACCGGGCGTGGTTTCGGCTAGGCCCAGTCCATCGACCATTTCCGGCGCCGTCATCCAGCCGTAGGTCTGAACCGCTTCCTGCGCCATATAGGCGAGCAGCGCATAGGCGCCGCCGAAACTGACGACCGCGAGCTTCGAAAAAAACATGCCTATGCTAACAAGCACATGCTTTTGTCCGAGCGCCAGAGCTGCAAGCGCGACCGGGGCCCACCACACGATCAAGCCGATTGCCGATGCAGCGATGAATTGCTTCCAGCGATCTTCGGCGGGCGAGGAAACGCTTTCGACCTTTTCTGCAAGCCCAAGCTGATCGGGCGAACGCCGCGCGACCAGATAGCCGATCAGCGCCGCTGCAGCGACGATGAGCGGAAAAGGCACGCCCAGAAAGAAAATTCCGACGAATGCGGCTGCCGCCAGTGAAAGGAGCAGCGTCGTTTTGAGCGCGCGCTTGCCAATGCGGATCAGCGCCTCGACTACGATCACCAGCACCGCCGCCTTGATCCCGTACAGTGCACCGTCGATGATTGTGATGCCGCGTCCGAGCGCGTAGAGAAGGCTCAGGCCAAGCATCACGAACGCACCCGGCAGCACGAACAGGATGCCGGCGGCAAGGCCGCCACGCACGCCATGCATCAGCCAACCCAGATAAGTCGCGAGTTTCTGCGCCTCCGGGCCCGGCAGCAGCATGCAGAAATTCAGCGCGTGCAGGAAGCGCGCCTCGTCGACCCACTTCCTTTCGTCAACCACGATGCGATGCATCAGGGCGATCTGCCCGGCCGGTCCGCCGAAGTTGATGCAGCCGATCTTCAGCCACACCAGAAAGGCCTCGGCGAAGCTCGCCCGGGCAGTCGTTTCGACACTCGCCATGCTGGTCACGCCGCCTTGGCCGGCCAGTTATGCCGCTCCTCGGCAGCAAAGCGCAGCCAGGCAAACAGCGCATCGTAGACGATAAAGCCTCGATCAAGCAGTCCATGATCGTCGTCGCCGGCGAGTGCCGAGAGTCCGAGAGAAACCGCATGCAATCCCGCGGCCTCCTCGGCGATGTCGTACCGGGCGGTGTCAGCGCCACGCACGATCAGAGCCAGTCGTGCCAGCGAGGGCTCGCCCTCAAGTCCGAAGATCCGGAGCATGGTATCGAACGAGCGGCGTTCGCCAACATGACTCAATTCGACATCCTTGATGTCGAATGGAACGCCGCCGCTTTCACGCGCCACGTTCGCCACCTCATCCGGATCGACGAAAAGGATGCGCGCCTGCGGATCAAGAAAGCGGCGGATCAACCAGGGGCAGGCGATGCGATCGATTTTCGGCCGTCGCCGCGTCACCCAAACACTTGGCCGCCGCGGCGCGAACCGTTCAAGCTCGCCTTTCGCAACGAAGGGCAGGCCTGCTTTATCCCAGCCCTCATAACCGCCTTCCATAACGCGCGCGTCGATTCCATCCGCGCGCAATTGCGCCACAGCGCTTTGGCTCATTTCGTGGCCGGCTTTGCAGGCGACTGCAATCGGGCGCGCCGGATCGAGATCGCTCATCCATTGGCCGGTTTGCGCCGCATCGCGCCAGATGGCGCCCGGCAACAGCTGCGGCGACTCTTCGTAGGCGTCGCGCCGCCGCACGTCGACGATTTGCGGCGCAGAGCGCGTCGCAATCGCATTCCAGAGGTCTTTCGGGGAAATTGAGAAGCTCGGAGACAGCATGGGTCCCCTCCGTGAACGAAGGAGACGGTGCTTGGGCCCGCGAGCCTTGGTAGCGCGGGGCGACCGTCGTTGGCCCCACGTCTTTCATATTACGTCAGCGTATGGGCACGATCAACGACACCCCCGCCACCAGCAGCAGCGACAGGATGGTTTTGCGAAATGCCGCGTCATCCAGTTTTCCGTACAGGCCGAAGCCACACCAGATGCCGGCAATCAGCACAGGAAGGGCCAACGCATAAAGCTTGAGCGTCTGGACGGTAAACACTGCTCTGAACTGGGTTCAGCGCCGGACGCGCCAGGCTGTAGAGACTGTAGATCATCAGCAGAACTCCTATCGTGAAGCGAAGCACCTTCGGATCAACTGTTGTCAAAAGCGCGGTGCCGACAGGAATACCGAGTGCGCCGCCAATGATGAATGGCGCGACCGCCCGCCATTCTATGGCGTGACGAACCCGCCAGATGCCGGAACCTTGCGTGACAAGTCCGCACAACACGATGAGAAGCGCGTTCTGGTCCGGAGCTATAATGTGCAGCCACACGCCAGAGACAACGAGACCCATGGCGAAGCCGGACAGGCCTGAAGTAAGACCGCCGAAAAACGCTGCTGCGAGAAAAAGGACAAGGCTCAATTCATCCATAGCGGTCGCTCCTGAAACAAAGGGACGCAGCGCTTGGATCAATTGAGATCTGAGGGGGAGGCGGCCCGATCCCCCAAGCTTGATGGGCTGTTTTTGGGATCGCTAGCACCCAAAACGCCATAGGTCTCCTCCGCTCAACGAAGGAGACGGTGCTTGGGCTCGCGAGCCTTGGAAGCGCGGGGCGACCGTCGTTGGCCCCACAGCCTTACACTTATAATAGACCGGGGGTTCGTACAAGGGTCGCAACCCACGCCAGCGTTTTCGTCACTCGCCACGGAGCACTCGGTTCGCTAGTTTTTTTCGGCGGGAGGCCGACATGGCTAACAAGATCGATCTGAGTGCACGCCACGCCGTGGTCACCGGCGGTGCGCAAGGTATTGGTCGCGCGATCGTCGACCGCTTTCTGAAGTCGGGCGCTTCAGTCGCGATCTGGGATCGCGATGTCGGCCTGGCGAAGAAAACCGCTTCTGAATTGCAAAACCGGGGGCGCGTCGAGGTTTTTGCGACGGACGTGACCAACTATTCCGATGTGGAACGCGCGCGCGATGACACAGTCAAGGCCTTCGGCCGTATTGATATCTTGGTCAACAATGCCGGCATTGCGGGGCCGAATGTAAAAACCTGGGACTATCCGCTCGACGCGTGGCGCAGCGTGCTTTCGATCAATCTCGACGGACCGTTTCACTGTTGCCGTGCGGTGGCGCCAGTCATGGTCGCGCAGAACTACGGACGGATCGTCAACATCGCGTCGATCGCTGGCAAAGAGGGCAATCCGAACGCGCCAGCGTACTCAGCGTCGAAGGCGGGCGTTATTGCTTTGACCAAATCGCTTGGCAAGGAGCTTGCTTCTTACGACATCTCGGTCAATTGCATAACTCCGGCCGCGGCCAAAACGGGAATCTTCGAACAAATGACCCAGGAACATATCGATTTCATGCTGTCGAAGATTCCGCGCGGACGCTTTGTAACCGTGGAGGAGATCGCGGCGCTTGCCGCCTTTTGCGCCTCGGCGGACTGCTCGTTCACAACAGGTGCCGTATTCGATATTTCCGGCGGGCGAGCCACCTATTGAGCGATCCCGCACACCAGCGCCGCTTGCGGCTGACCGGCATTGCCTTGATGTGCGGAGCGGTGGCGACATTTTCCTGCCTCGACGCCACCGGAAAATATCTGCTCCGTTACATGGATCCGCTGCAGGTCGTCTGGGCGCGCTACTTCGGCGCCTTTCTGTTGGCGCTCATCTTTCTCAATCCAATTACCAGGCCGAAGATGATGACCACGACACGACCATTCCTGCAATTTGGTCGCTCGGCGTTGCTGCTTGGATCCACCGCACTGGCGTTTTTCGCGCTGCGCTACCTCCAGCTTGACGAGGCGCTGGCGATTCTTTTTTCGACGCCGTTTCTGGTTGCACTGCTTTGCGGTCCGCTGCTTGACGAGTGGGTCGGGTGGCGACGCTGGGCAGCGATTGGCGTCGGTTTTTTCGGAGTGCTGCTGGTGGCGAGGCCCGGACTCGGCGGGCTGCATCCCGCGGCATTGCTAACGTTTGGCGCTGCGGTTTGTTACGCGCTTTACTCCATCTCGACACGCGTGTTGGCGCGCAGCGACTCCAGCGAAACGACGCTCTTCTACTCGAACCTGGTTGGCGCTGTGGCGATGCTTCCGATCATCCCGTTTGTGTGGACAACGCCGCAAAATGCTCTCGTGGTAGGGCTCATGGTGCTCATCGGCGCGCTTGGCAGCGGTGGACATTATCTGCTCATTCGTGCGCACCGATTGGCGCCCGCATCGACACTCGCGCCGTTCATTTACACACAGATGATCTGGACGACCGCGCTGGGCTTTCTGGTGTTCGGGGACGTGCCCCACTTCTGGACTATCGTGGGAGGCTCGATCGTAATTGCCTCGGGCCTCTATCTGCTTCATCGCGAAACGGTGCGCGGAAAGAGGGAACCTTCTGCACCGGTTGCCTAATCATCCGGCGGGGCGCTAAGTTCCTGCCCGTTACAGAGATTGCGAAGGATCATTTATGGCTACGGCAAAGGACCGCGCGCAGGCCAAGGCGGGCTCCGGACTCAACGACGATATCGGCGAACAAAAGCGGCTCGAAATGTACCGGATGCAGGTCGTCATCCGGGAGGCCGAGCAGCGTGCGTATGATCTGTTCCTGCAGAATCTGGTCAAGGGAACCAGCCACTTGTCGCTCGGCCAGGAGGCCGTGGCAGCGGGCTTTGCTTGCGCCATGCAGCCCGGCGACTTGTCATTCTGCACCTATCGCGGCCATGCCCATACCCTCGCGCGCGGCGTCAGCGTGGAGAAAGTCCTGGGCGAACTCATGCAGCGCGACAACGGCCTAATGCGCGGCAAGGGCGGCTCGATGCATCTGACCTCGGTCGATCACGGCGTGATGGGCTCGTATGCCATCATCGGCGCCCATCTTCCCATTGCGTGCGGCGCTGCATGGCGCGCCCAGTACAAGGGCGCCAAGGACGTGTCGGTCTGTTTCTTCGGTGATGGCACGACGAATATCGGCGCGTTCCACGAGGCGCTCAACTTTGCGGCGGTGTGGAAACTGCCGGTCATATTCGTCTGCGAGAACAATCTTTACATGGAATACACGCCGATCGCCGAGGTCACGGCGGTGCCGCAGCCGGCCGCTGATCGCGCGTCGGCCTACGGGCTGGAGCGCATCGTCATCGATGGCAACGACGCCGACGTGGTCTATCGCACGGCGCAGACGGCCTATGACAAGGCCCGGGCGGGCGAAGGCCCGTCGCTGATCGAATGTCTTACATATCGACAAAGCGGACACTCGCGCGCGGATCCGGCGAAGTATCGGCCAGAGGGCGAGCTCGATCGCTGGAAGGAGCGAGATCCGATCAAGATCTACCGCGAGCGGCTGCTGCAATTCGGCGTGGCGGAAAAGGTGATCGCGAACATCGACGCAGAAGTGCGAAAAATCGTCGACGATGCGACCGAAGCTTGCAAGGCCGCGCCGCCGCCGCCGCTCGACATTATCAGCACCGATGTCTACGCCGATGGAGGCTGGGCATGGCGGAACTGACCTATCGCGACGCGGTCATCCGGGGCATCGCGCAGGAGATGGAGCGCGACCCCGACGTCGTATTTCTGGGCGAGGACGTGGGCAAGCCAGGCGGAGTGTTCAAGGCGACGGTCGGATTGTTTGAGCAGTTCGGTCCGTTGCGCGTGCGCGACACTCCGATCTCCGAGCAGGCCATTCTTGGCGCCGCCATGGGCGCGGCGATGACCGGCCTGAAGCCGATCGCGGAAATTATGTTCTCGGATTTCTTCGCGGTTTGCTTCGACTACATTGCCAACGAGTTTCCCAAGAGCCGTTACATGTCGAACGGGCAGGTCAAATGCCCGCTGGTGGTGCGTACGGGCAACGGGGCAGGTTCGCGTTTCGGCGCCCAGCACAGCCAGAGCGTTGAGAACTGGTGCATGATGATCCCGGGGCTCAAGGTCGTTGCGCCTTCGAGCCCGCGCGATGTCATCGGACTGATGGCCGCCTCGGTTCGCGATCCCGATCCGGTAATTTTCCTGGAACACAAGTCGCTGTACCCGACAAAAGGCGAAGTTCCCGACGGGGAGATTGTCGACACGCTCGGCTCCGCAAAAGTCCTACGGCCCGGAAAGGACGCCACCATCTGCGCCCTGGCATTGATGGTGCCGCGCGCGCTCGCCGCTGCCGAGAAGCTCACGGCGGAACACGGCATCGATTGCGAAGTTGTCGATGTACGCTCGCTTGTGCCCCTCGACACGCAAACCATTCTCGGCTCGGTCGCAAAGACGCACCGGCTTTTCACCGTCGAGGAAAATCCGCGGCTGTGCGGATGGGGCGCCGAGATCGTGTCAATCGCGGCAGACGAGGCCTTCTATGATCTCGACGGTCCGCCGGTTCGCATCACGACACCGCACATTCCGCTGCCGGCCGCGGATATTCTGGAAGACGCAGTGCTGCCGACGCCCGACCGGATTGCGGAGACCGTGCGACGGAGTTTGAGGAGTTAGTTTGTCGTCACCGCGCCCTGTCCCGGTGACCCCGCTTGGCAAGGCAGTGCGCTGTTTAGCGAGATGGCCGGGACAAGCCCGGCCATGACAGTCGAGAGTAAGGACAATCAGATGTACGAGAATCTTCTCGCCAATGTTCCGACCGATCTGTGGATCGGCGGCAAATGGCGCAAAGCGTCCGACGGTGGCCGCTTCGACGTGATCGATCCCGCGACGGAGCGCAAGATCGCGTCCGTTGCCAGCGCGACCGTAGACGACGCCAAGGCTGCGCTTGATGCCGCAGAGGGTGCTTTCGAGGGTTGGGCAGGCCGCAAGCCGCGGGAGCGTGCCGAGATCCTGCGCAAGGCCTTCGAGCTGATCATGCGCGACGCCGAACGCTTTGCGAAGCTGATTACACTGGAGAATGGCAAGGCACTGCCGGATTCACGTTCCGAGGTCGCTTATGCCGCGGAGTTCTTCCGCTGGTATGCCGAGGAAGCGGTGCGCAATATTGGCCAAGTCTCGCGCGCGCCGGCCTCAGGCGCGCGCATTCTGGTGCATCACAAGCCGGCGGGTATTGCCGTGCTGGTGACGCCATGGAATTTCCCCGCAGCCATGGCCACGCGCAAGATCGGCCCGGCACTCGCCGCGGGCTGCCCGGTTGTTCTCAAACCCGCATCCGATACGCCGCTCACCATGCTGGCGCTGATGCCGGCGCTGGAGGAAGCCGGGGTGCCCGCCGGTGTCGTAAACGTCATTCCTTCGCGTTCATCGGGCAAAGTTGTCTCGGCCATGCTGCACGATCCGCGGGTGCGCGTCCTGTCTTTCACCGGTTCTACCGCGGTGGGGCGCCAGCTGCTGCACGAGGCCGCCGACAATATCGTCAAGCCGGCGATGGAGCTGGGCGGCAACGCGCCGTTTATCGTGTTCGAGGATGCCGACATCGATGCGGCGATCGATGGCGCCATGATCGCAAAAATGCGCAACATGGGCGAAGCCTGCACCGCCGCCAATCGTTTCTATGTGCACGAGAAAGTGCACGACGAGTTTGCGAAAAAACTCACTGCCAAGATGGGCTCGCTGAAAATGGGCAACGGCCTTGATGAAGGCGTCAATCTTGGCCCGCTGGTCAACAAGGACGGCCGCGACAAGGTGATCGAACTGGTCGACGATGCCGTGAAGAAGGGCGCCAAGGTATTGGTCGGCGGAAAATTGCCGGATGGCCCAGGATTTTTCTACCCTGCTACCGTGCTGACCAATGTGCCGGACTCAGCCAAGATGCTGAACGAGGAAATCTTTGGGCCGGTCGCGTCTATCCAGACCTTCAAGAGCGAAGACGAAGCGATCCAGCGCGCCAACGATACCGAATACGGCCTGGTTGCCTATCTGTACACGAAAGATCTGAACCGTGGCATGCGGGTTTCTGAGCAGCTCGAATTCGGGATGGTGGGTCTGAATCGTGGCTTGGTGTCTGATCCGGCCGCGCCGTTCGGCGGCACCAAGCAGTCCGGGCTCGGCCGCGAAGGCGCGCACGAAGGCATGATGGAATTCCTCGAAACGCAGTATGTTTCGGTGAGCTGGTAGGCAGCGGAATCGGGGACAAGGGCGTGGACGTTCTGATGCCGCAGCTCGGCGAGACCGTTGCCGAGGGCAAGATCACCAAATGGTTCAAGTCCGCCGGCGATGCGGTGAAGCCGGGCGATAACCTATTCGAAATCGAGACCGACAAGACCTCGATGGAAGTGCCGTCGACCACCGCCGGCACGTTGAGCGAGATTCGCTTCAACGTCGGCGACGTGGCCAAGGTTGGCGCGGTGGTCGCGGTGATTTCGACCTCCGGGACCGCGCCAGGTTTGGTCCCGGAAGGTTCAAAGACCGTCACATCCACCCCTGTCATTCCTGCGCAAGCGGGCAGCCAGAGCCAGGGAGCCCTGTCTTCCAGCTTTCGCGAAGAAGCACAGCCGGTCGCAAGGACCGTTTCCAGAACCGCCCCGCTGGACCCGTTCCAGGAAGTGCGGAGCCCTGAGCGCAACTACGGCCCTGCGCGACTGGCAAGCGGGACCACGGTAACCCCCCTGGCGCGAAGGCTGGCAGGCGAGCGTGGCATCAACCTGACACGCGTCGCCGGCTCCGGCCCGCACGGACGTATTGTTGCCCGCGACATCGAGCAGGCAGCGCCGGCTCCGGCCGCCATCCCAACGGGCGCCGGTGCGGCCCAGGTCAAGGCTTTGTACGAGGGGATTGCTTATGACGAAATCCCGCTCAGCTCCATGCGACGCTCAATTGCCGCGCGCCTGGTCGAGGCGAAGCAAACCATTCCGCACTTCTATCTCACGACCGATCTCGACGTCGGCCGTCTGATCGCGATGCGTGAGGAAGCCAATGCAGCTGCGCCGAAGAGCAAAGACGGGCAGCCGGCGTTCAAGTTGTCGCTCAATGATTTCGTCATCAAGGCCTGGGCTGCGGCGCTGCAGCGCATTCCCGCCGCCAATGCAGTTTGGGCTGGCGATCGCATCCTGCAATTCCGCAATTCCGATATTGGCGTGGCCGTTGCGCTCGACGGCGGGCTTATCACCCCGGTTATCCGGAATGCAGAGACAAAATCGCTGACGGCAATTTCAGCCGAAATGCGCGGTCTCGCCGATCGCGCGCGCCACAAGAAGCTCAGGCCGAACGAATATCGGGGTGGCTCGAGCGCCATCTCCAATCTCGGCATGTACGGCGTGCGTGAGTTTTCCGCCATCATCAATCCGCCGCACGCGACAATTCTCGCCGTCGGTATGGCTCGCCGGGCGCCGATCGAGGCCACGGACGGCAGTGTAAATTTCATCAGTCAGATGACCGTCACTCTGTCGTGCGATCACCGCGTCGTCGACGGTGCGCTTGGGGTTGAATTGCTCGCGGCGTTCAAGAAATTCGTCGAGGCGCCAGTGACGGCGCTGGTTTAGGCAGGAGAATACGAAATGGCTGGCGATAAGCCGGATGTACTATTGGTCGGTGCCAAGAAGCCGGTGATGATGAAGGGCTTCGAAGGCAAGGTCACGCTTCACCATTGGCTCGACGCCAAGGACAAGGCCGCATTCGTCAAAGAGGTCGGCGACAAGATCAAGGCGATCGCGATTGCCTATACCGCCAACAAGGTCGACGGAAACTTCCTCCGGCAATTCCCCAACCTCGAGCAGGTTTCAAGCTTTGGCGTCGGCTACGATCATATCGACGCAAAATGGGCCGGGGAGCATGGCATCGTCGTCACCAACACGCCCGAAGTGCTGAACGAAGAGGTCGCCGACACGGCGCTCGGTCTGTTGCTTTGCACCGTGCGCGAATTTCCACAGTCAGATCGCTACCTGCGTGCCGGCAAATGGAAGGAAGCGCACTATCCGCTCACAAAGGCCACGCTGCGTGATCGTACGGTCGGAATGGTCGGAATGGGCCGCATCGGCAAGGCGATCGCGCGGCGACTCGAAGCGTTCGGCGTGCCGATCGTGTACCACAGCCGCAACCAGCAGCCGGGCGTCAATTACAAATACTATCCGAAGCTCCTCGACATGGCGCGCGACGTAGACACGCTTATGGTGATCGTCCCGGGCGGCGCCGGCACCAAGAATATGATCAATGCCGAGGTGCTCAAGGCGCTCGGTTCACGCGGTGTCCTGATCAACATGGCGCGCGGCTCGGTGGTCGACGAACCCGCACTGATCGAGGCTCTGCAAAAACGCACGATTTACTCTGCCGGCCTTGACGTGTTCGCCAATGAGCCCGACGTGCCCAAGGAACTGATCGCGATGGACCACATCGTGTTGTTTCCTCATTTGGGCTCATCGACGGAGGCAACCCGTGCGGCGATGGATCAGCTGGTGGTAGACAACATTCTGGCCTGGGCCGCGGGCAAGCCGCCGCTCACGCCGGTTCCCGAAACGCCATGGCCGCCGAAATGACCGAGCGGCGAACAAACCCGGGTGCTATAGTCTGTTTATGACCCGTCTTGCGATCGGTCTTGCGGCGGTCTGTCTCAGCGGTGTTGCCATTGCGCAACCTGCGGGTCTCAATGAATCGGCTAAGCGGCTGATCGGCAGCTGGGAATTTTCCAATGCCGATCGTGACAGGATTTGCACGGCTACTTTCAAAAGCGATCCCACTCCGGTCGGTTTCAAAATCGAATTCGATGCCAACTGCGCGAACCTGTTTCCCCTGGTTCGTGACGTTGCCGCATGGAAGTTCCCGGAAAATGATCTGCTTTATCTGCTCGATGCGCGTGGGAGAACGCTCGTCGAGTTCAGCGAAGTCGAAGACAGCATCTTCGAGGCTCCGACGCCGGGCGTCGGCGTGCTGTTTCTGCAAAATGCGGCGGCAGCGGGGGCGGCACCAAGACCGCCCGAACAGCTCGCCGGCGATTGGGCGATCGTGCGCAAGGCTGGGCCGCCAGTTTGTGCTTTGACCTTGGCGATGACCAAGGCCAGCGACGGATTCGCCGTTACTGTCAAACCTGGCTGCGATCAGGCTATTGCCCGTCTCAATTTCGCGCAATGGCGCATCGACCGCGACCAGATCATGCTGGTACCGTCACGTGGCAATCCGTGGCGCTTCGAGGAAGTCGACAATACGACATGGCGGCGCGTGCCGGAGAGCGCCGATCAGATCACGCTGGTGCGGCAGTAGTTCTCAAATCGACCGCAGGCTGTTGAAGCTGGCATGGCCTTCCTTGCCGACCACGATGTGATCATGCACCGCGATGCCAAGTGGGCGGGTATCAATTGATAATACAACTCAAGACTGAAGTAACTTGCGGACTGGAAAAGGAACACAGAGGACTAGCGCTTATAAGGCGGCTTGTGCAGGCCTGCGGGTGAGAATGTAAACACCTCGACGCCATCGTTGGTAACCCCAACAGTGTGCTCAAACTGAGCCGACAAAGACCGATCGCGCGTGACCGCGGTCCATCCGTCGGACAGCACCTTCACGTGCGGACGGCCGAGATTGATCATCGGCTCCACCGTGAAAAACATCCCCGGCTTCAGAACGATTCCTTCGCCCGGTCGTCCGACGTGCACCACATTGGGCTCATCGTGGAACAGTCGGCCAAGGCCATGGCCGCAGAAGTCGCGCACCACGCTCATGTGTTGCGCTTCGACATAAGTCTGGATTGCGTGACCGATATCCCCGCTCGTTGCCCCGGGCCGGATGGCGGCGATGCCACGCATCATAGCCTCATGCGTGACATCTATCAGTCGTTCGGCCCGCCGAGGAATCTCGCCGATGGTAAACATTCGGCTGGAATCGCCGTGCCAGCCGTCCAGGATGAGCGTTACGTCGATATTGACGATATCACCATCCTTCAATGGTTTGTCGCCGGGAATGCCATGACACACAACGTGGTTGAGCGATGTGCAGGTCGATTTCCGATAACCGCGATACATAAGGGTGGCGGGGAGGGCGCCGTGATCCATGGCGTACTCGAATACAAGCCGATCGATCTTCTCGGTCGGCATGCCGGGGCCAACTTGCACCGCCAGCATGTCGAGACAACGGGCAACGAGCTGGCCCGCCTTGCGCATCGCCTCAAAGGCGGCAGGGCCATGAATCTTGATCTGACCGGTTTTTCGTAATGGAGCGACGGCAGCGTCGACGTAGGTCATGGCTTCAATGTAAGGTTTGCAGCGTACCATGCAAGCGCATGAGGGCGCAGTTGCTATCAAGGTGCGTCAATTCGCGACCTTTCCATCCAATTCGTCCTCGATGTGTGCGCGGATAATGTCATCGAAGCTGT
The DNA here is from genome assembly GCA_036505835.1 of Pseudolabrys sp. Classification (GTDB taxonomy): domain Bacteria; phylum Pseudomonadota; class Alphaproteobacteria; order Rhizobiales; family Xanthobacteraceae; genus Pseudolabrys. The sequence goes on from DASXST010000092.1 coordinate 16,955, forward strand.
CCTCGGCCTGAAATCCGAGATCACGCGCGCGGCGCGCGTCGAGACGCTCGGCCCAGCCGGAAACGATTCGTTGGACAAGTTCGTCAGGCACCCGGCGTATCCGCGCGGCGACCTTGTCGCCTGCGACGCGGCGCAACGCTTCGATTTGCTCTCCGACCGTGCATGACACGCCTGGCATGGAAAGATTAACGCGTCCTCCAAGTTGCTGACGCGTCAAGCTCGCCGCGTGGAGCAGAAATCCGATCGCGGCACGCGGGCTCGCATGGGTGTGGCGGACCGTTTCGGCGACGGGCAATAGCGCCTCCTGGCCGGCGAGAGGTTCGCGAATGATGCCGGAGAAAAAGCCGGACGCCGCCTTGTTTGGCTTGCCGGGGCGCACGCAAATTGTCGGAAGCCTGATCCCGACGCCATCGAGAAATCCGCGCCGCGTGTAGTCGGCAAGCAGCAATTCGGAAATGGCTTTCTGCGTCCCATAAGACGTCAGTGGAGTCAGATGAAAATCATCTGGAATGGAAGAAGGAAAGGGTGCGCCGAACACCGCGATCGAGGACGTAAATACCACTTTGGGTTTGTAATCGGCAACCCGGATTGCTTCGAGCAAGCCGCGAGTGCCGTCGAGATTGACGCGGTAGCCCTTCTCAAAGTCGGTTTCCGCCTCGCCCGAGACCACTCCGGCCAGGTGAAATATCACATCAGGCTTGCCCACGACGGCTTTGGCCGCCGCGCCGGGGTTTGAAAGGTCGCTGGCCGAGAGCTCCAGGAATTTCGTGAAACCGCCCGGCTTGCCCGGAGCCACGACATCAATGAGGGTCAATCGATCAATCTTCTGTCC